>NZ_JBVVQF010000015.1:0-165668 GCF_055811815.1 Mesorhizobium sp. WSM4836 | reverse complement strand
GAGCTGCTACTCTCTCCCAGCGGTTCATTCTCGCCTCTTGGCAATGAATGTCATAAGACAAGCGCGTCGCATGAGGCCGGTCGAACGCGACGCGCTTTAGTGACAGCCACCTTGGACAGCACCCCTTCTGCGCTCTCATGGCCGCCCGCCGCTGAAGACATGCACGGATAAAGATTTCTTTATATCCCATTGTCGTCCCACTCCCGATCTGCTAGTCAGGCCGGCAACTCGCGCCCTCCGACACGCCTTCGGGGCGGGCGCGTCCCGCAATCAATTCGCATCGGAGCACTGCCATGACGGGTAGCAAGGACTATGTGGTCGCAGACATCGCGCTTGCCGGCTGGGGCCGCAAGGAGATCGAGATCGCCGAAACCGAAATGCCGGGCCTGATGGCCTGCCGCGAGGAATTCGGCGACAAGAAGCCGCTCAAGGGCGCGCGCATCACCGGCTCACTGCACATGACCATCCAGACGGCGGTGCTGATCGAAACGCTTAAGGCGCTCGGCGCCGATATACGCTGGGCTTCCTGCAACATCTTCTCGACCCAGGACCACGCTGCCGCGGCCATTGCCGAGGCCGGAATTCCGGTGTTTGCCGTCAAGGGCGAGACGCTGGAGGATTATTGGGTCTACACCGACAAGATCTTCCAGTGGGCCGATGGCGGCACCTCCAACATGATCCTCGACGACGGTGGCGATGCCACCATGTACATCCTGATCGGCGCCCGCGCCGAGGCCGGCGAGGATGTGCTGTCCAATCCAGGCAGCGAAGAGGAAGAAATCCTGTTTGCCCAGATCAAGAAGCGCATGCAGGCATCGCCCGACTTCTTCACCAAGCAGAAGAAAGCGATCCGCGGCGTCACCGAAGAGACGACGACCGGCGTCAACCGGCTCTATCAGCTGCAGAAAAAAGGCTTGCTGCCGTTCCCGGCGATCAACGTCAATGATTCCGTGACCAAGTCGAAATTCGACAACAAATACGGCTGCAAGGAATCGCTTGTCGACGGCATTCGCCGCGGCACCGACACGATGATGGCCGGCAAGGTCGCGGTGGTCTGCGGCTATGGCGACGTCGGCAAGGGCTCGTCGGCTTCGCTCAAGGGCGCCGGCGCCCGTGTCAAGGTTACCGAGGTCGATCCGATCTGCGCGCTGCAGGCGGCGATGGACGGTTTCGAGGTGGTCACGCTCGAAGACGCGGCACCGACGGCCGACATCGTCATCACCACCACCGGCAACAAGGACGTCGTCACCCTCGACCACATGCGCCTGATGAAGGACATGGTGATCGTCGGCAACATCGGTCACTTCGACAACGAGATCCAGGTGGCCTCGCTGCGCAATCTGAAGTGGACCAACATCAAGCCGCAGGTGGATCTGATCACCTTCCCGGACGGCAAACGGATGATCCTTTTGTCGGAAGGCCGTCTGCTCAACCTCGGCAACGCCACCGGCCATCCGAGCTTCGTCATGTCGGCGTCCTTCACCAACCAGGTGTTGGCCCAGATCGAGCTGTACACCAAGCCCGGCCAGTACGAAAACCAGGTCTATGTCCTGCCGAAGCATCTCGACGAAAAGGTTGCGCGCCTGCATCTCGATAAGCTCGGAGCCCGCCTGACCGAACTGTCCGGCGAACAGGCGGCCTATATCGGCGTCACCCCGCAGGGACCGTTCAAGCCGGAACACTACCGCTATTAACCACGGCGAAAGTTGCTACTAGATATTGAAGCCGGGTGATTGACTTTTCGCCCGGCTTTATTTTTGCGCTGATTGATTCTTCACGCCGATTCGCGCAAGCGCTATGGTGCTGATTCGCGGTCCCGGGACGAGGCCCGGGCGCACGCATCAGGGCGGTCTTGCATTCAGGCGGCGAAGAGGACCAAGACATGCCGGGGGACAACCCGCCTTGCGCGGGACAGGCCGTTTCCGGCGGCCATAACGATTCGACTACGGGCTCCGCTGCTGGAGGCGGCAGCCTTTTATGGCGTGCCGGGAGCCGCGTCGGGGTGCTGCTGGCTTCTTCCGCGCTGGTTGGTCCGCTGCTTGGCTTTACTGCACATGCCCAGACACGCGTGGCGCAAAAGGCCGGCCTGTCGGTCAGCACGGTCGAGGTGATGCAACTCGCCATGTTCGTCGGCGTCATGGGGGCGGCATTGCTGTCGGCCATCTTTCTGATCCGCGAAAGGGCGCGCACCTCGGCGGAAAATGCCGAGCTCAGGACCCGCATCGCCGACGTCAATGCCGCGCTGCAGCGCTCGGAGGCACTGCTCCATTCCCGCGATCAGCGCGTGGTCGTGTGGGCCGCCGAGAACAAGAAACCCGAGCTTGTCGGGACGTTGCCGATCGAAAGCGGCGCGCCGGAGGACAGGGCGGCTTTCCTGGCTTTCGGCCGCTGGCTGATGCCGCGTTCGGCGGCCGCACTTGAACATGCCGTCGCGGCGCTGCGGGATAAAGCAAAGCCGTTCGATCTGGTCATCGAATCGCAGGCCGGCCAGCCGCTCGAGGTCCATGGGCGCAAAAGTGCGGCGCATGTGCTGGTTCGCTTCGTCTCGCTGTCGGAGACACAGCGAAGCCAGGCCAGGCTGAAAATCGAGAACCAGCGCTTAGCCGCCGACCATGAGACGCTGATCGGCCTTCTCGATGCGCTCAAGATGCCGTCATGGCTGCGCACCGTCGACGGGCGGCTGAAATGGGTCAACCGGGCCTATGCCGAAGCGGTCGAGGCCGAGAATGCCGAAGCGGCGGTCCGCGCTGGCAAGGAATTCCTCGGCGGCCAGGCGCGCGACACGATCGCTGCGCAGCACAAGTCGCACCCCGTCTTCGAACAGACACTCTCCACGGTGATCGAAGGCGACCGCCGTGTGTTTGCGGTGACCGATTTTGCCGGGGCGGATGGTTCGGCTGGTCTCGCCTGCGACATCAGCGCTATTGAGGCCATTCGCGCCGAATATGAGCGGACCGTGCAGAGCCACGCCGATACGCTCGATCAGCTCAACACCGCGGTGGCGATTTTCGATACCGACGAGAAATTGCGGTTTTTCAATCAGGCGTTCCAGAAACTATGGGGCCTCGACAGCGGCTTCCTGCACAGCGCGCCGGACAACGCCTTGCTGCTCGATCGCCTGCGCAGCGAAGGCAAGATCGCCGAGCAGCCCGAATGGCGGCGCTGGAAAGAGAGCCTGCTCGGCGCTTACCGCGCGGTTGAATCGCAGGAGCATTGGTGGCATCTGCCGGACGGCAAAACCATTCGCGTCGTCGCCAACCCGCAGCCCAAGGGCGGCGTGACCTGGGTGTTCGAGAATCTGACCGAGAAGATGGACCTTGAAAGCCGCTACCAGACCGCCGTCCGGGTTCAGGGCGAAACGCTCGACAACCTCGCCGAAGGCGTCGCGGTGTTTGGCCCCGACGGCAGGCTGAGATTGTCCAACCCGGCCTTCGCGGCACTGTGGGGGCTGGATGCCGATGCCTCAAAACCCAACGTCCATGTCTCGACGATCCGCGACCTTTGCGACCGCCATGCCATAGACAGTCCGTGGGGCTGGTTCGTTGCCGCCATCACCGGCTTCGACGACGAGCGCCGCGACCGCTACGGCCAGACCGAATTGCACAACGGCACCGTTTTGCGCTACGCCGTCATCCCTTTGCCCAACGGCCAGGTGATGATGACCTTCGTCGACGTTACCGACAGCGTCAATGTCGAGCGGGCGCTGAAGGACAAGAATGAGGCCCTGCAAAAGTCCGACCAGATCAAGAATGAATTCGTGCAGCACGTCTCCTATGAGCTGCGCTCGCCACTCACCAACATCATCGGCTTTACCGAGCTTCTTTCACTGCCGTCGACTGGTCCGCTGAACCAGAAGCAACGCGAATATATCGGGCATGTCGGCTCGTCCTCCTCGGTCCTGCTCACCATCGTCAACGACATCCTCGATCTGGCGACGGTGGATGCCGGCATCATGGAACTCGACATTTCCGAAGTTCACGTCGACCGAACCATTACAGCTGCCGCCGAACTGGTCGCCGACCGGCTGGAGGAACATGCGATCAAGCTTAGGATCGACGCGGCGGCCGCACCGAAGACCTTCCACGGCGACGAGATCCGCGTTCGCCAGATCCTCTACAATCTGCTCAGCAATGCCGCCAATTACGCGCCGGAGGCGAGCACCATAACGCTCGCCTGCCGCCAACTTGCCGACGGCGTGGAGTTTTCCGTTCACGATGACGGCCCCGGCATGCCGCCGGACGTGCTTGACTCAGTGTTCCGGCGCTTCGAGCCGCGCGCCAATGGCGGCCGCCGCCGTGGCGCCGGGCTCGGCCTGTCGATCGTCAAGAGCTTTGTCGAACTGCATGGCGGCAGCGTCCGCATCGAGACCGGCAGGGATAAGGGCACCACGGTTGTTTGTGCCTTTCCCGACACGCCGTCGGGCATCCGCGCGGCGGCCGAGTAGCGCGTTCGATGGCGGTATTGGTGCTGGAGCGTTTTCTCGCCGACGAGGCTGCGACGGCAAGGCTTGGTGAGGACCTCGCCATGTCGCTGCGCATTGGTGACGTGCTCGCTCTCAAGGGCGATCTCGGCGCCGGCAAATCGACCTTGGCGCGGGCGCTGATCAGGGCACTGGCCGACGATGCCGGCCTCGACGTGCCGAGCCCCACCTTCACGCTGGTCCAGAGCTACGACACGCGTGTGCAGGTCCATCATTTCGATCTCTACCGCCTGGGCACGGCATCCGAGCTGGACGAGCTGGGCTTCGACGAGGCGCTGACGCAAGGCGCTGCGCTGGTCGAATGGCCGGAGCGGGCAGAGGCATATTTGCCGAAAACCTCGGTGCTGGTCGAACTTCTCCAGCAGGGCGACGGCCGACTGGCGAGACTATCGGGAGAGGGCGCCGCCTTCGAGCGCGCGGCGCGATCGCTGGCAATGCGCGATTTTCTCGGCCAGGCCGGTTGGGGCGAAGCGCAGCGGCGATATTTCATCGGTGATGCCTCGGCCCGCTCCTACGAGATCGTCACGCTCGCCGGGTTTCTCCCGCGCGTGCTGATGAACTCGCCAAGGCTGGTGCTAGGCCCGCCAGTCCGCGACGGCAAACCCTATGCCGAGATCGCCCACACCGCCCAATCCGTTTCGGCGTTCGTCGCCATCGACCGGGCCTTGCGGGCCGGGGGCGTCAGCGTCCCGGAAATCCATGCCCAGGACCTCGACCAGGGTTTTCTCCTGCTGGAACATCTCGGTTCCCAAGGGTTTCTCGACAAGCGCGGCCAGCCGGTGGCCGAGCGCTACGCTGCGGCGGCCGAACTGCTTGCCATGATGCACGGCAAAACATGGCCGGCCCGTATGCAGGCCGGCCCCGGCGTCTTCCACCAGGTGCCGCCTTTCGACCGCGACGCCATGATGATCGAGGCCGAATTGCTGGTCGACTGGTATGTCCCGGCGATATCAGGCGCTCCGCCAACCGAGGTGCTGCGCGCCGGTTACCGCAGCGAATGGAATGCGGTGCTCGATCGGCTTCAAGGGCGCGAATACACGCTGATGCTGCGCGACTTTCATTCGCCCAACCTGATCTGGCGCGGTGACCGTTCCGGTCATGACCGCCTCGGCGTCGTTGACGTCCAGGACGCGCTGATCGGACCGTCCGCCTACGACGTCGCCTCGCTCGCCATGGACGCGCGCGTCACCATTTCACCCGAAATCGAAAAGCACACGCTCGCCGCCTATGTCGCCGCGCGACGCGCGGCCGGCGTTTTCGACGAGGACGAATTCCGCGAAACCTACGCAATCATGGCCGCACAGCGCAATTCCAAGATTCTCGGCATCTTCGTGCGGCTCGAAAAACGTGACGGCAAGCCTTATTATCTGAAGCATCTGCCGCGCATCCGCGACTATCTTCGCCGGGCGCTGGCGCATCCGGCGCTGGCAGGGCTGCAGGATTTCTATATCGCTCACGGCTTGCTGGAGGAACGGTCGATTTGACGGCTAAGGATTTGGCCCCGAAGGCGTCGGACGAGGGACCGATGCCGACGACCGCCATGGTGCTCGCCGCCGGGCTCGGCAAGCGCATGCGGCCGATCACCGAGACCATGCCGAAGCCGCTGGTCAAGGTCGCCGGCAAGACATTGCTCGACTGGGGGCTGGACTGCCTAGCCGAAGCCGGCGTCGCCAAGGCCGTCGTCAACGTGCATTACCTGCCGCAACAGATCGTGGACCACGTAACCCGCCGCATTGCGCCGAGGATCGTCATCTCGGATGAGAGTGGGGGCTTGCTCGACTCAGCCGGCGGTATCGTCAAGGCACTGCCCAGCTTGGGGGCGCCCTTCTATGTGCTCAACGCCGACACCTTCTGGATCGACAGCGGCGTTTCCAATCTCAGGCGACTTGCCCTTGCATGGGAGGGCGCGACAATGGACATTCTGCTGATGCTTGCGGATCTCCAGTCGGCCACCGGACATAGCGGCGGCACCGATTTCCTGATGCCGCCGGACGGCGCCTTGCGGCGTGCGAACAATGATCCGGCCGGCTTGATCTATGCCGGCGCCGCAATCGTTCATCCGCGCATCTTCAAGGATGCGCCGGCCGGCCCGTTGTCGCTCAACGCCTATTTCGATGCGGCAATCACCGCCGGCCGGCTGTTCGGCATGAAAATGCAGGGTCACTGGGTCACCGTTGGCACACCTGACGCGATCCCGCGGGCGGAAGCAGCGGTCGCCGCCGCGCTTGGCGGCACGCCCGATGCTGTTGCTGAGGCACCCGGCGCTCTTACCGAGTCGAAATGAGCGGCTCCCGCCGCGTTTTCTCGATCCCGCCCGGAGCGCCGTTCCTGCCGACGCTGGCCGAGGCGCTGCTTGCAGGGCGCCTGGTTCCCGGCTTTGCCTATGATGGCGATCCGCTGATGCTTGCCGATCTCACCATCTATGTGCCGACGCGCCGTGCGGCGCGGGCGCTTCGCGGCGAATTCGTCGATGCTCTCTCGCGCTCGGGAAGCCGCTCGGCGATCCTGCCGGTCATCCGCCCGCTTGGCGAGTTCGATGAAGATGAAGCCGCCTTCGAGGCGGGAGCTTCGGCCGCCATCGACCTTGCGCCGCCGATCGCCGCGGCAGAGCGCCTGTTGCTGCTTGCGCCGCTGGTGCGGGCGTGGAAACGCCGCCTGCCGGCACATGTCGCGGCATTGTTCGACGAGGAGATCGTCATTCCGGCCTCCGCCGCCGACGCCATCTGGCTGGCGCGCGAGCTGGCGCGCCTGATGGATGAGATCGAGACCGAGGGCACGGATTGGGCAAGGCTCGCCGACCTTGTGACCGGCAACCTGGCAGGCTGGTGGCAGGTGACGCTCGATTTCCTGACCATCGTCACCGAGAACTGGCCGAAGCTGCTCGAGGAGCGCCATCGCTCCAATCCGGCCGCGCATCGTAACGCCCTGATAAGGCTGGAGGCGGCGCGGCTAAAGCGCAACCCGCCGGCCGGACCGGTGATCGCCGCCGGCTCCACCGGCTCCATTCCCGCCACGGCCGAGCTGCTTGCCGTGATAGCCGGTCTGCCCAATGGCGCCGTTGTGCTGCCCGGCCTCGACCGGGCGCTGGACGAGCCGTCCTTTGCCGCGATCAGTGCACTCGGTGCGCGCCCCGCTCTGCTTGGTCACCCGCAATACGGCCTGGCAAAGTTGATCGGCAAGATCGGCGTGCCGCGCGCCGACGTCGAAGATCTTGCTGTTGCGCCGCGGCCGCTTGCACTGCGCGCCGCACTTGTCGGCGAAGCGCTGCGCCCGGCGGAGACTACCGAGCTGTGGGCGCAGACGCGCGCCCGTTTCACCGTTGGCGATATTGCCGAGGCCTTCGCCGGCGTGACGCTTCTCGAAGCGGCCTGCGAACGCGACGAAGCCGTGGCGATCGCCGTCGCGCTCAAAAGGGCCGTCGAACAGCCCGGCCAGCGCGCAGCGCTGGTCACCGGCGACCGTGCTCTGGCGCGGCGGGTCTCGGTCGAGCTGCAACGCTTCGGCGTCGCCGCCGACGATTCCGGCGGCACGCCGCTCATCAACACTCCAGCCGCCAGCCTGCTCAGGCTGGCGCTTCAGGCAGCCTTGCGTCCGGGCGACCCGGTCGCCGTGCTGTCGCTGCTCAAGCACCCCCTGCTTGGCCTCGGCCTGGAGCGGGCGAGCCTGCGCCATGCGGCCGAAATCGTCGAACTCGTGGCGCTGCGCGGCGGCACCGGGCGTCCGGACGTCGCGTCGCTGCCGCAGCTCTTCGATAGCCGGCTCCTCGAATTCGACGACGGCGGCAATCGCCGCCCGCCTTTCTGGCGATCGCGGCTCTCGGTCAGGCGCATCGAACAGGCGCGCGGTCTGCTGATCCGGTTAACGGCCGCGCTGGCGCCGCTGGTTGCCTTTCGCGGCGAGGAGAATGCCGATCTTGCCACGCTTGTGCGCGCCAGTGTCGGCGTGCTCGAAAGCCTCGGCCGCGCCGCCGACGGCAGCCTGAGCGAACTCTATTCCGGCGATGCCGGCGAAAAGCTCGCCGAGCTCTTGCGCGGGCTGGTCGCGGCCTCGGTGTCGTTCGCCTTCGCCGCTGACGAATGGCCTAACGTGATGGAGGCGCTGATCGCGCCCGAGACGGTCAAGCCGGCGCAGGGCACCGACAGGAACATCGCCATCTGGGGCGTGCTGGAAGCGCGGCTTCAGGACGTCGACACGCTGGTCGTCGGCGGGCTCAACGAAGGCGTGTGGCCGCGCAAGCCGGAGAGCGACCGCTTCATGTCGCGGCTGATGAAGACCGGCATCGATCTCGAACCGCCGGAGCGGCGCATCGGCCTTGCCGCCCATGATTTCCAGATGGCGATGGGCGCCAAAAAAGTGGTGCTGGCTCGCTCCGCCCGTTCCGGCGACGCACCGTCGGTGCCCTCGCGCTGGCTGCAGCGTATCCTTACTTTCGTCGGCGAGGATCATGCCGCGGCACTTCGCCGGCGCGGCGATGAGCTGCTCGCCTGGGTGCGTGCGCTCGATGCCGGCGAAAAGCAGGACTTTGCGCCGCGGCCGCAGCCGAAACCGCCGCTCGCCGCGCGGCCGCACCACTTCTCGGTCACCGAGATCGAAACGCTGCGTCGCGATCCCTATGCGGTCTATGCCAGAAGGATACTCGGCCTGATGCCGCTCGATCCGGTCATTCGCGATCCGGGCGCTGCCGAGCGTGGCACGCTGTTTCACGCTATTCTGCACCTCTTCACGGGGAGAGTTGCCGATCCGCGCGCACCGGACGCGCTGGACGGGCTCATCGCCGCAGGCCGGTCCTGCTTTGCCGACGCCGCCCTGCCCGCCGATGTCGAGGCGGTGTGGTGGCCGCGCTTCGAAAAGCTTGCCGCAGGCATCATCGAATGGGAGCGTGGCCGGGCCGCCGCCGTGGCACGGCGGCACGCCGAGGAGCGTGCCGAAAAGACTGGCGTCGGCCGATCCGGCGTGACCCTGTCCGGCTATGCCGATCGCATCGATCTGTTGGCTGGCGGCATGGCCGACATTCTCGACTACAAGACCGGCTCCTCGCCATCCAAGGCACAGGCGCACACGCTGCTCGCGCCGCAACTGGCGCTGGAGGGCGCGCTGCTGCGTCGCGGCGCCTTCAAGGAGCTTGGCGCATGCGAGCCGTCGCAACTGGCCTTCGTGCGGCTGAAGCCGAATGGCGAAGTCTTCGAGGAATCCATCCTCGAATACAACCGCAAGCCGCGAACCGCCGCCGATCTCGCCGAGGAGGCCTGGGCGCGGCTCGAAAAACTGCTGATCCACTACGCCGACCCCGCGACCGGCTATCTGTCGCGGGCACTGCCGTTCCGCGAGGGTGAGACCGACGGCGACTACGACCATCTCGCCCGCGTGCTCGAATGGTCGGCCGGCGGCGACGCCGACGACGAGGCAGGGGAGGCATGAAAAAGGCCTACCCCATTCCAAGCGACACCGCCGCCAGTCAGGCAAGCGCCTCCGACCCGCGCAATTCCGCCTGGGTGTCGGCCAATGCCGGATCCGGCAAGACCCATGTACTCGCCCAGCGAGTTATCCGGCTTCTGCTGCGCGGCACCGATCCGTCCAAGATCCTGTGCCTGACCTATACGCGTGCCGCCGCCGCCAACATGTCGAACCGGGTGTTTTCGACCCTGTCGCAATGGACGGCCCTGGGCGATGGCGAGCTCTCGACGCGGATAGAGTTGCTGGACGGCCGCCAGCCCGACGGCGAAACCATGCGCCGGGCGCGGCGGTTGTTTGCCGAGGCGCTGGAAACACCGGGCGGGCTGAAGATCCAGACCATCCACGCCTTCTGCGAATCGGTGCTGCATCAGTTCCCGCTGGAAGCCAACATCCCGGCACATTTCGAAATGCTTGATCCGCAAGTGGAGGCTTCGCTGTTCGCCGCTGCCCGCCGCGACATGATTTCGGGCGGCGTTGCAGGCGATGCGGCATTGGCCGAAGCTTTTGCCACCGTGCTGGAGCGCGGTGGCGAACATGGGCTCGACGCACTGCTCGCGGAGATCGTGCGCAAGCGAGACGGTTTGCGCGCCTTCATCGCCGCGGCCGGCGGCGATGGTTTTCAGGCGCTGTTCGACGAGTTCCACTTCCGCGCCGGCCAGACCGTCGAAGGCATAGCCGCCTCGGTCTGGCCGCTGCCCGGCTTCCTGCCGGATTATCTCGTCACCTTTTCACGGGCGGCGGACGCCGCTGATGCGCGCATCGTGCTGAATAATCTGCTGCCATATGCCCGTCTTGCCTTCGCCGAGAAGGATCCGGTCCGTCGCCTGAATTTGCTCTCCAAGGCTTTCCTGAGGGCCGACGGCGAGCCTTACGATCCGGCAAAGACGTTTAAAAGGGCATTGCTTGGCCGGCAGCCCGATCTTGCCGAACGTTATCTGGCGGCGGTCGACGCCATTCTCGAAATCTCCGACCGGCTGGCCTTGTTCAGGATGCTGGAGGGCACGCGTGCGGCGCTGACCATCGCCGACTGGCTGATCGCCCGCTACGAGCAATTGAAGCGCGCCCGAGGCTTCCTCGACTTCAACGACCTGATCACCCGCACGGTCAATCTACTGGCGCGGCCTGACGCCGGCCCCTGGGTGCAATACAAGCTCGATCGGGGCATCGACCACATCCTCCTCGACGAGGCGCAGGACACCAGTCCCGACCAGTGGGAGGTGGTCAAGCGGCTGGCGGAGGAGTTCTTTGCCGGGCTCGGCGCACGCGACGCCGTCCACCGCACCATCTTTGCCGTCGGCGACGAAAAGCAGTCGATCTACTCCTTCCAGGGAGCCGCCCCGGATTCCTTTGCCGACAGCCGGCTTTTGTTTGCCGGCAAAGTCAGATCCGCCGAGGCCGCCTTCGCCGATCTCAAGCTGACCTGGTCGTTCCGCTCGACCGAAGATGTTCTTGCGGCCGTCGACCGTGTCTTTGCCGACCCGAACGTGCGGCGCGGCATCAGCCACGATCCCGATCCGCTCGACCACAAGGCGATCCGTAGCGATGCGCCGGGTTATGTCGAGGTCTGGCCGTCGATCGGCGCCGACGTCGTCGACGAACCCGACGATTGGACGCAAGCGGTCGACCATGCTCACGCGCCAGCAGTCCGCGTCGCCGAAAACGTCGCCGCGACCATTGCCGGCTGGATCGGCAGCGGTGAGGTCATCGAAGGCCGCGGCAAGAAACTCCGGCCCGGCGACGTGCTGGTGCTGGTGCGCAAGCGCGATCGCTTCGTCCATGCGCTGACGCGGGCGCTGAAGCGCCGCGACATCCCGGTGGCCGGCGCCGACCGGCTCAGCCTGCCCGGCCATATCGCGGTAAAAGACCTGATCGCGCTTGGCCATTTCCTCATCCAGCCTGAGGACGATCTGTCGCTGGCCGCCGTGCTGCGCAGCCCGATCTTCGATGTCTCGGAAGAGCAGCTTTTCGCGCTTGCTGCCGAGAGGCCGTCCGGCGTCTCGCTGATCGCCTCGCTGCGCCGGCATGCCGGCGAAAGCGAAGCGTTGGCCGCCGTCGTCGGCCGGCTCGACACGTGGTCGAAAGAAGCCGCATTCAAGCCGGTGTTCCAATTCTATGCCGCGGCTCTCGCCCGCGACGGTCTGCGCAAGAAGATGATCGCGCGGCTCGGGCCGGAGGCCGGCGACATCCTCGACGAATTCCTCAATTTCTGCCTGGCCGAAGAACGGACCGGCCTGCCGGGACTGGAATCCTTCCTGTCGGTGCTGGAAAACGCCGGCCCCGAGATCAAGCGCGAGATGGACCAGACCCGCGACGAGGTTCGCGTCATGACCGTGCATGCGGCCAAAGGCCTTGAAGCGCCGGTGGTATTCCTGGTCGATGGCGGCTCCGCGCCGTTCAGCGACCAGCATCTGCCGAGATTGATGCCGTTCGAAGGTTCGGGCGACTGCTGGGAGGGCAAGGGCTATCTCTGGCGTTCGGCCAGCGATGTCGCCAATGGGTTTTCACGTACCGCATCGGCCCGCGCCCGCGAACTCGCCGACGACGAATATCGCCGGCTGCTTTATGTCGGCATGACCCGCGCCGAGGATCGGCTGATCGTCTGCGGCTACCATGGCAAGCGGGCGCCGAATACCGGCACCTGGCATTCGATCGTCAGCCGCGCACTGGTCGGTGCCGCGGACAGCGAGGAACGCCGGCATCCCGCCACTGGCGAGACCGTGCATCGTTTCCAGGTGACGAAGCTGCCGCCAATGCCGCTGTCGGCTGTGGACGAGGCACGACAGGCGGAACGCTTTGCGCCACTGCCGGAAACCCTGTTCCAGCCTCTGCCGCCCTTCGAGGAATTGCCGCGGCCGCTCTCGCCGTCCGGCGCCTCGGTGCTGATCGAGGAGGCGCGGCAAGCGGTGGCCGACACGCGTTCGCCGGTACTGGATGCCGACGCCGAGCCCGGCTTTGCCGTCATGCGCGGGCTGGCGCTGCATAAATTGCTACAGATGCTGCCCGGCATCGCCGAGGAAAAACGCCTGGATGCCGCCGAACGCTATCTGGCAAGAGCCGGCGCGGAATGGCCCGACGACGAGCGCGGCAAGGCCTTGGCTGGCGTTTTCAGAATTCTTGCCGACAGCCGCTTTGCGCCGCTGTTTGCGCCAAACTCGCGCGCTGAAGTCGCCATCATGGGCAGCCTGGAGGTGAGGGGCAAACTGCGCTCGATTTCCGGCAAGATCGACCGGTTGGCAGTAACGCCGGACAAGGTTTCGATCGTCGACTACAAGACCAATCGGCCAGCGCCAGCTACGCTCGCCGAAGTGCCGCAAGCCTATGTTCTGCAACTCGCGCTTTATCGCGCGCTGCTTCAGCCGCTCTATCCGGGACACGAGGTCTCGGCGGCGCTGCTGTTCACCGAGGCGCCGAGGCTGATCGAGCTGCCGGCAGCGGCCATGGACGACGCGCTTGCTAGACTCACGGGAGCGTGACACAACACTTGCTTGAAGACGGATGCGATCACCACCACATTTGGTGCGACGAACAAATCGAAAGGATCTCAGCATGGCCACCGTCAAGGTCGACAAGAGCAATTTCCAGGCCGACGTGCTCAACGCCAAGGAGCCGGTCGTGGTCGATTTCTGGGCGGAATGGTGCGGCCCGTGCAAGATGATCGCCCCGGCGCTCGAGGACATCGCCATCGAGCTCGGCAGCAAGATAAAGATCGCCAAGCTCAACATCGACGAGAATCCTGAGCTGGCCGCGCAGTTCGGCGTGCGCTCGATCCCGACGCTGATGATCTTCAAGGGCGGCGAAGTCGCCGACATGAAGGTCGGTGCCGTGCCGAAGACCGCATTGTCGCACTGGATCAACGGCAGTCTCGCCTGATCCGATCAAATTATGCAGAAAAGCCCGGCCTCGCGCCGGGCTTTTCTTTTGCTGGCGTCATTGGTGGGCCGCTCTGGCACTCGCGGCCTGCCGCCCGGTATTCTTCTCTTCTGAATACAAAGGAGAAGCGATATGACCGGATCCGCCAAGGCCACCGTCTTCATCGACAATGAGCGCGTCATCGTCACCGAATACCGCTTCGCTCCCGGCGACAACACCGGTTGGCACCGCCATGGCCACGACTATGTGATCGTGCCGCTGACCGACGGCAAGGTGAAGCTCGTGACCAAGGATGGCGAATCCTTCGCCGAGATGAAGAAGGGCGCGCCGTATTTCCGCAACGAGGGCGTCGAACATGACGTCATCAGCGCAAACGATGGCGAATTCGCCTTCATCGAGGTCGAGCTGAAATAGTCCACCAGCCATCGGCTGCGCCGCTACAATTGTCCGGCGAGGCGCTATTCACCAATCCGCGATACGATCGCCGCCGAGGAATTGGGCGCTTTTCTCAGTGTATTCGAACAGTTCTATCTTCACGCCGTTGGGGTCACGGATCCAAGCCTGGTAGGTGTCATCGCACGCGCGTTTCTTGGAAGTGACATGAACGCCCTTTGACCCCAGATGGGCGATCGCGGCGTCGATGTTCTCCACTTCGAGGCAGAAGTGGTTGATCTGGTTCAAGTCGCCATAGCTTGCGCCGCCTTTCTGGAACACCTCGACATGGCTACGGCTGCCGCAATTGAGGTAGAAGCCGAAAATCTTCCCGTCGCGCTGGAAATTGAACTGCGTGTCCATGCCGAGGACGTCCCGATAGAAGCTTCGCGTCATCTCCAAGTCATTCGCGAAAATGCAAACGTGGGCGAGCTGCTTTACCTTGATCATGATTGGCTGCTCCGGTGATCTGGTAGGTCTGTCCGGCTGAAGCACGCCTCAAACCGGCGGCGTGCCGTTTTCGGCCAATACCGCGCCGGCCAGGTAAAGCGATCCGCCGATCAGGATGCGTGGCGGTGGTCCGTCCCATGTGTCGCGCAGCAGCATCAGCGCATTGGCGACAGAACTGACCGGTTCGGCCGACAGGCCGGCCTCGGTAGCGCGCGTCGCCAGTTCGTCGTTCGGCACGCCGGCGTCGCTCAGGCTCACCGGCACGGTGTAGACATGCCGGACCAGCCCTTTGAAGGCGCGGAAATAGCCGCTCTGGTCCTTGGTGTTGATCATGCCCGAGATCAGGAACAGCGGCCGCGGGTTCTTTTCCTCCTGCTCGGCCAGCGCCTCGGCGACGACCACGCCGGCGCCGGGATTGTGGCCGCCGTCGAGCCAGATGTCGGCGCCCTTTGGCGCCAGTTCGCTCAGCCGGCCCTGAGGCAGCTTCTGCATCCGGCCCGGCCAGGCAACATTGGCCATCGCCTTCTCGGCGGCGCGGTGGCTGATCTCGAAACCCGCCGCCTTGACCGCCGCGATCGCCGCCGCCGCATTGGCGAATTGGTGGCGTCCCGGCAGGCGCGGCGGCGGCAGGTCCATCAATCCGTCTTCGTCCTGATAGACCATGCGGCCGTTTTCCTCATAGGCAAGGAAGTCCTGGCCATAGAGGAAGGCGGGGCAGTCGAGCCGCTCGGCGGTTTCGATGAGCACCTTCTGCGCCGTCTCGCTTTCCTGCGCGCCGATGACGACCGGGCATCCGCGCTTGATGATGCCGGCCTTTTCGGCGGCGATCAGCTCGACGCGGTCGCCGAGATAGGCTTCGTGGTCGAGCGAGACGGGCATGATCACCGACACGGCCGGCTCGGCGATGACATTGGTGGCGTCGAAGCGGCCGCCAAGGCCGACCTCGAGGATGACGGCATCGGCCGGATGTTCGGAAAACAGCAGGAAGGTGACGGCGGTGAGGATTTCGAAGACGGTGATCTTCTGGCCCTGATTGGCTTTGGCGACGCGGGCGATGGCTTCGGCGAAGACCTTGTCGTCCACCAGCTTGCCGCCGCCATCGGCGGCCAGCCGGTAGCGCTCGTGCCAGTTCACCAGATGTGGCGAGGTGTGGACGTGGACGCGGTAGCCGGCGGCTTCGAGCAGCGCCCGTGAAAAGGCGGCACAGGAGCCCTTGCCGTTGGTGCCGGCGATGTGGATGACCCGCGGCAGCTGGTCCTGCGGATTGCCGAGCCGCTCGAGCAGCCGCGAAATGCGGTCGAGCGAAAGGTCGAAGCCCTTCGGGTGAAGCGCCATCAGGCTTTCGATTTCGCGGTCGGCGGCAAGCGTGGTCATGGAAGAATCCTAGGCGCGTGCGCAACGGCACACAACAGCCGCTCGCGCCGCGTGATGTCGCTTCAGGCGTGCGGCCGGGCTTCGGCCGGAATCACCGAGGGCGGCAGGATTTCCGGCTCCTGCGGTTTTTGCTCTTCCGGCAGCTTGAGCAGCATTCTCAGCAGCCGCGCAATCGTCTGACGCATTTCCAGCCGTGACACCACCATGTCGACCATGCCGTGTTCCATCAGATATTCGGCGCGCTGGAAGCCGTCGGGCAGCTTTTCCCTGATCGTCTGCTCGATGACACGCGGTCCGGCAAAGCCGATCAGCGCGCCTGGCTCGGCAATATGCACGTCACCCAGCATGGCGTAGGAGGCGGTGACGCCGCCGGTCGTCGGGTTGGTCAGGACGACGATGTAGGGCAGGCCGGCCTCCTTCAGCCTGTCGACGCCGACCGTGGTCCGCGGCAACTGCATCAGCGACAGGATGCCTTCCTGCATACGGGCGCCACCGGAGGCTGCAAACAGAATCAGCGGCCGCTTGCGCTGCAAGGCGACCTCGAAGGCATGCACGATGGCGTCGCCGGCCGCCATGCCGAGTGAGCCGCCCATGAAGGCAAAATCCTGCACCGTCACCACCACCGGCAGACCTTCGACGGCGCCCAGCGCATTGATGATGGCGTCTTCCATGCCGGTCTTGGCCTTGGCATCCTTCAGCCGGTCTAGGTAGCGCTTCTCATCGCGGAACTTGAGCGGATCCTGAACGACCTTGGGGTTTTCCAGCGTCTCGTATTTGCCGTCGTCGAGGAAGAATTTCAGCCGTTCCTTGGCCGATATCTTCATATGGTGGCCGGAGGACGGGATGACGAACTGGTTCTGCTCCAGATCCTTGTGGAACACCATTTCGCCGGTCTCGGGATCCTTGATCCACAGGTTTTCCGGCATGTCGGTGCGGCGGCCGAGCATCGAATTGATCTTCGGGCGGACGTAATTGGTGATCCAGTTCATCGCTTCGGCTCCTGTCCTTACGAAGAGTTAGACCATGATCCCGAAAAGTGGAAACCGGTTTTCGGCAAAGATCATGGCCAACCAGAAGATCAAGATTATTCGGCGGCAGCAAGGCGTGCCGCGCGAACCCCTTGCGAAAGTCCGCTGACCAGCGTGGCGACGGCCTCGGCCGGGTCGGCGGTCTTTTCGCCCTTCGGCCCGAGCACGTTGGCGACGGCATTGACAATCGCGGTGCCGACGACGACGCCGTCGGCCGACGCGCCGATGGTGCGCGCCTGCTCGGCGGTCTTGACGCCGAAGCCGACGCAGACCGGCAGGTGGGTATGGCTCTTGATGCGCTTGACCGCCGCCGCCACCTTGCCGGTGTCGGCCAGCGCCGAACCGGTGATACCGGTCATCGAAACATAATAGACGAAGCCGGAGGTGTTCTGCAGCACCTTGGGCAGGCGCTTGTCGTCGGTGGTCGGCGTCGCCAGCCGGATGAAATTGATGCCGGCCTTGAGTGCCGGGATACAAAGTTCCTCGTCCATCTCAGGCGGCAGGTCGACGACGATCAGCCCGTCTATCCCGCTGGCCAGCGCATCGCTCAGGAAGCGCTCGACGCCGTAGATGTAGATCGGATTGTAATAGCCCATCAAGACGATCGGCGTTTCATTGTCGCCGGCGCGGAATTCCGAGGCCATCTTCAGCGTTTTGACCAGTGTCTGGCCGCCCTTCAGCGCCCGCAGGCCGGCCGCCTGGATCGCTGGGCCGTCGGCCATTGGATCCGAAAACGGCATGCCGAGCTCGATGATGTCGCTGCCGGCGCCGGGCAGCGCCTTCATGATCGACAGGGACGTGTCGTAGTCCGGGTCGCCGCCCATGAAATAGGTGACGAGTGCCGGTCGACCTTCGGCCTTCAGCTTTGCCATGCGGCGGTCGATACGGGTGGCCATGATCAGATCTCCATGCCCAGCATATTGGCCACCGTATGCACGTCCTTGTCGCCGCGGCCGGACAGGTTGACGATGACGATCTGGTCCTTGTCCATATCGGGCACGATCTTCACCGCCTGTGCGATGGCATGGGCCGATTCAAGCGCAGGAATGATGCCCTCGACGCGTGTCGTCAACTGGAACGCCTCCAGCGCCTCTTCGTCGAGGATCGGCACATAGTCGACGCGGCCGGAATCGCGCAGCCATGAGTGCTCCGGCCCGACGCCCGGATAATCGAGGCCGGCCGAGATCGAGTGGCCGTCCATGATCTGGCCGTCGGCGTTCTGCAGGAGGTAGGTACGGTTGCCATGCAGCACGCCGGGCGCGCCGGCACTCATCGAGGCGCAATGCTCGATGCCGTCGAGGCCGCGACCGCCGGCTTCGACGCCGATGATACGCACCTGCCTGTCGTCGAGGAAGGGATGAAACAGGCCGATGGCGTTGGAACCGCCGCCGACACAAGCGATGATGGTGTCCGGCAGCCGGCCTTCCTGCTCGAGGATCTGGGCGCGCGCCTCGGTGCCGATCACCGACTGGAAGTCGCGCACCAGCTCCGGATAGGGGTGCGGGCCGGCGGCGGTGCCGATCAGGTAATAGGTATCCTCGACATTGGTAACCCAGTCGCGCAACGCCTCGTTCATGGCGTCCTTCAGCGTGCCGTGGCCGGCGGTCACCGGCCGCACCTCGGCGCCCAGAAGCTTCATGCGAAAGACGTTGGGGCTTTGCCGGGCGACATCGGTTGCACCCATATAGACGATGCAGGGAAGCCCGAAGCGCGCCGCCACCGTGGCGGAAGCGACGCCATGCTGGCCGGCACCGGTCTCGGCGATGATCCGCGTCTTGCCCATGCGCTTGGCGAGCAGGATCTGGCCGAGGCAGTTGTTGATCTTGTGCGAGCCGGTGTGGTTCAGGTCCTCGCGCTTGAAATAGACCTTTGCGCCGCCCCCGAGGCCCTTAGCCGCGGAAACCCCGCGAAGATGCCTGGTCAGGCCTTCGGCGAAATAGAGCTTCGACGGCCGCCCGGCGTAATGCGTCGAGAGATTGGTGAGTTCGGCCTTGAAATCCGGGTCGTTCTTGACCTCGTTCCAGTGCCGCTCCAGCTCGAGGATCAGCGGCATCAGCGTTTCGGCAACGAAACGACCGCCAAAAATGCCGAACATACCCTGCTCGTCGGGGCCGGTGCGGAAGGAATTGGGTGTCGCCGGCCTGTCCATCGCCGATCTCCTGGTTTGTGGTTTGAAGCGCGGTCAGGCGGCGCGGTTGTCGCGTGCTGTCCCGACGGCCCGGAAAAATTGTTCGATCAGCGCCGGTTCCTTGATGCCCGGCGCGCTCTCCACGCCTGAGGAAACATCTATTCCTGGCGGGTTCGCCAGCCGAAGGGCGTCGCCGATATTGCCGGCATTGAGCCCACCGGAAAGCATGTAATCGACGCCGGCGTCAAGGCCAGCCAGAACGCGCCAGTCGAAGGCGAGACCGTTGCCGCCCGGCAATTCCGAACCCTTAGGCGGCTTGGCATCGAACAGGAAACGGTCGGCAATGCCGATGAAGGGTTTGACCCGCTCGAGATCGGCAGCCTCGCTGACCGGCAGCGCCTTCATCACCGGCAACCCGTAGCGCACCTTCACGTCGGCCACCCGCCCGGGGGTTTCGGCGCCGTGAAGCTGCAGCATGTCGGGCTGCATCTTTTTGACGATCTCATCCAGGAACACGTCGCTGGCGTCGACCGTCACCGCAACCGCCTTGGCGTTGCCGCGCACCGCTTCGCGCAGTCGGCCGGCTTCCGCCGGCTCGACATAACGCGGGCTTTTGGCAAAGAAAATGAAGCCGACATGGCTGGCGCCGCCGGCCAATGCCGCAGCCAGTGCCTTGTCGGTCTTCAACCCGCATATCTTGATGTCGAGCGCCATGGCGCGGGATTGGCACGAAACGGCCAAAGAGTCGAGAAAAAGCATCCTGTTTGCCGCCAGCGCGGAACGCGCTACCTTGCTAATGTAAGAGCGGAACGCGCCACCTTGCTAATATAAGAGCGCAACGCGCTACTTGCTCAGGCACAAAGGCGGGAGAACAAAGACCATGCCGGAAAAGACCGTCGCGGAACTCAGGCACAAGCTGGCGCAGGCCCATGAGGTCATCGCTCATTTGATGGACAAGGCCGCTTTCAACGGCGCCGAGGCGCACCGGGCGTTGGCCTATTTCAGCAACGACACCTTCGAGCAGGATTTCCTGCCCTGGCCGCGCCATGTCGATGAGGGGTTGCGGCCGGAGGAGTTGAACGCGGCGAATGACGATTGATCGGACAACTACTCGAACGTGATCGCCTGCAGCGCGCCGCCATTGCGCTTGAGCCAGTCCTTGCAGCGGTCAGTGTCCGGGCAAAGCTGCTCGCACAATTTCCAGAATTTCGGGCCGTGGTTCATCTCCTTGAGATGCGCCACCTCATGCGCGACAAGGTAGTTTATCACCGGCCGCGGCGCCATCATGATGCGCCAGGAAAACGACAGATTGCCCTCCGACGTGCACGATCCCCAGCGGCTCGACGTATCCTTGAAGCGGATCGCCTTGGCGCGCTTGCCGACCGCAGCACAGTGCTTGGTCACCAGCGCCTCGATCTCGCGCTTGGCCTCGCGCTTCAGGAAATCGGCGATGCGGCGCGGCAGATGCACGCGTTCGCCATGCACGATCATCAGCGGCCCGCGCTCGTCGCGCGACAGCGTGACGGTGCCGCGTTTCGACGGTTCATGGACGATGCGATGCGGCACGCCGCGCATCGGTATCTTGATGCCGGGCCGCACCTGTGGCCGATTAGGCACTTTGGCCAGCCTTTGCTCCAGCCAGTCCTGATGGCGGTCGAGGAATTTTTCGACCTCGCCGCGGCGCAGCCCCGGCGGCACGGTGATGCGCAGACCACGGCCGCCGGAATCGATGCGCAGCGTCAGGCGCCGCGCCCGGTCGTTCTCGACGATCTTGAGCGGCAGCGTGCGGCCGGCAACGCAATGCTCGCGCTCCACGACGGGCGTGGGCTTGGGTTTCGTCGGGGTGCGAAAGAAGCCGAAGGACATTCCGGGACGATACGTGATTCGAGGGAAACGACTAGAACAAAAAAGAAACGGCGCCGCTGACGCGACGCCGTTGGATTATCTATCTGGGCACGGGATCTTACTCGTCGAGCAGGCCTGGCGTGGACTTGCCGCTGGGTTTGTTGTTCGTCGTCGATCCGGTCGTGGGCGACGTCGACTTGTTGCGGTTGGCCATGAAGCGGTCGAACTCTTCCTGGTCCTTGGCGCGGCGCAATTCGCGGGCATATTCGTCGAACTCGCTCAGCATCTCGTCGAGCTTGCGGCGTTCCTCGGCAAGTCGCTCGAGCTCCTTTTCGCGCCAGTCGTCGAAAGCGACGTTGCCGGTGCGGGCGGAGCCATGACCCCAGCGTGCGGCCTTGTCGGAACCGCGGCGGCAGCCGGCGAAGATGCCGTCGGTAGCGCGGTTGACGTCACGCTTGAAGCCGTCGAGCCTGTCGCCCCAGATGATGTAGGCGAGCATGGCTAAGCCGAGCGGCCAGAACACCATGAACCCGATCACCATCAACGCGATGGTCGCCGGCGTCCAGGCCGGACGGATCAATGCAGATGTGTTCATTTCTCCCAATCCTTCAGTTGGAGACAGCCAAATCCGGCTGCGTGGAATCGAAATGGGATGGAGAAAACGGCGATTCAAGACAGCAACCGCCAAAACCGGACAAGCGGCTGAAATGATTATCGCTTTTTGACCTTTTCGAGGAAAAGCACGACCAATCCCGCTATCAGCCCCCAGAACGCCGCACCGACGCCGAATAGCGTCAGCCCTGATGCGGTGACCGCGAAGGTGACGGTGGCGGCCATCCGCTCGTCCTCGCCTTTCAAGGCGATCGACAGCGCATTGGCGAGCGGTGCCATTAGCGCCAGGCCGGCGACCAGCGCGATCAGGCTCTGCGGCAATACGGCGAAGATCGCCACCAGCGAGGCGCCGAACAGTGCAAAGACGAGGTAGGCCAGCGCGTAGAACGGCCCGGTCTTCCAGCGCTCGGCCGGATCGGGATGCACGTCAGGCCCGGTGCAGATCGCCGCGGAGATCGCCGCCAGATTGGTGGTCGAGGCGCCGAACGGCGCCGTCAGCAGCGAAAACAGGCCGGTGACGCCGATCAGCGGCCCGGGTTCGGGATGATAGCCGGCTGCCCTCAGTACGGCGAGGCCGGACAGGTTCTGCGAGGCCATGGTGACGAGGTAGAGCGGCAAAGCGAGGCCGATGATCGCGGTGGCGGTGAACTGCGGCATCACCAGCGTCAAGCTCGAGAGTTCCGGTGCCGGCAGGCCGCCGACCCGGCCGGTGAGAAAGGCGGCGAGGCCGCCGCCGATCAGCACCAACAGCACCGACAGCGCCGGGTTGAACAGGCGGATGACGAAGAACGCCGCAACCAGCGGCAGGATCAGCCACGGGTCGACGGGGACGGTTTTCACCGCATTGATGGCGAAGGTGACGACGATGCCGGCCAGCATTCCGGACGCGACCGAAGCCGGTATTCTGGCGATCAGCTTGGTCAACGGCCTGAACAGGCCTGTGGTGATCAGCAGGACCGCGGTGACGATGAAGGCGCCGACCGCCTCGCCCATCGAAAAGCCGCTCGATGCGGCGATCAGCGCCACGCCCGGCGTCGACCATGCGGTGATGACCGGCATTTTCGTGCGCCAGGACAGCCACAAGCTCTCGATCGCCATCGCCAGGCAAAGTGCCGTCACCCAGCTTGCGGTCCCGACCTGCGTTGCGCCGACCGCCTTGGCGGCGGCAATGACGATGGCCAGCGTACCGCCGAAGCCGACTATCGCCGCCACGAAGGCGGACACCGGAATGGAAATGCGCATGTCTCTATCCCGCCGCCTGCCGCACCATCGCGTCCACCGCCCGTACCAGCATGTCGAGATCCTGAGGCCGCGACAGGCGGTGGTCGCCGTCGGGAATGAGCGACAGCGTGACGTCGTCGGCCGGCAGCAGGCTGACCAGCTTCAGCGCATGGCTCGACGGCACGTCGGCATCGGCCAGCCCTTGCAGGATGTGGACCGGACAGTGCGTATCGATCGGCCCGGTCATCACCCGGTTGCCGCGGCCGTCCTCGATCAGTGCGCGCGTGTAGATGTACGGTTCGGCGGAATAGTCCGACGGCTCTTCGAAAAAGCCCTTTTTCCTGAGGTCGCGCTTCTGCGCCCCGGTCAGCACCGGCTCCACCAGTTCGAACGTGAAATCAGGCGCCGGGGCCAACAGCACAAGGCCGGCGATGCTGTCCTCGCCCGCCTTGCACAATTCCTGCACCATGCGCAGCGCGATCCAGGCGCCCATCGACGAGCCGACCAGGATTTGCCTGCCCTGGGTGAAGCGGCGGAAAACCGCCAGGCTCTCGTCCAGCCATTTCGAGATGGTGCCGTCGGCAAAGGCGCCGCCTGACTCGCCATGGCCGGAATAATCGTGGCGCAGGAAGGCCCGGCCTTCTTTGCGCGTCCATTCCGACAGGGCTTCGGCCTTGGTGCCCAGCATGTCGGATTTGTAGCCGCCAAGCCAGACGATGCCGGGCTCGGCACCTGCCGCATGCCTGACGGCGATGCTCGTCCCGTCGACATCCAGAAAGATCGGGGTGGTGGCGCTCATGGTGTATTCCCTCACGCCAGTCTTTTGGCACAGGCGGCGGTTCAACGAAAAGTGCTCTGCTACTTTCTTCGCTTGGTGCAGAGGAGCATTCATCGAGCAGGTGATTTCCTGAGAAGGCTGTGCTATTGACTCCGACCGCGCGCTCACCACATTGCGCGTTCGCAATTCTGAACTGAAGAACCCCTTAACGAAACGGCTCAAGGAGACCACGACCATTCGCAGACCTTTCAAAGCAGCGGCGCCCACCAAGGAAGGCCCGCGCTCCAACCGTGACATCCGGGTTCCCCGGGTCCAGCTAATCGACGCCGAAGGCCAGAACCGCGGCGATGTTTCCATCAACGACGCATTGCTGCTCGCCGAAGAGGCTGGGCTCGATCTGGTCGAGATCTCGCCTAATGCAGTGCCGCCCGTCGTAAAGATCCTCGATCTCGGCAAGCTGAAATACGCCAACCAGAAGAAGGCGGCCGAGGCGCGCAAGAACCAGAAGGTCATCGAGATCAAGGAGATCAAGATGCGCCCGAATATCGACAGCCACGACTATGAGACCAAGATGAAGGCCGTCCGGCGCTTTTTCGAGGAGGGCGACAAGGTCAAGCTGACGCTGCGCTTCCGCGGTCGCGAGATGGCGCATATGGAACTCGGCATGCAGCTTCTTAACAAGGTTCGCGAGGAAGTGGCGCCCATCGCTAAGGTCGAAGCCGAGCCGAAGCTCGAAGGCCGCCAGATGATGATGGTGCTGGCCCCCCGCTAAAGCGCATTGCGCTTTAGTTCTGTTTGTGTATGTCGTTGTCGCAAAACCGCTGCGCACTTTTGGGTCAAGCCCGTGGCAGGCTTTTGGGCGACATGCATTAAATCCGCCTGAATCATGTTGCAAGGCGTCCCGGCGATCGGCGGGGCGCCTGTTTTCTTGGCCAGACGCTGCGATCGCCGGCGAGAGCAAAGACGCTCTGGTTCCCTCGACGATCGGATTTCCCGACATGGTCAATGACGTCAAGCATTCGGAAGCCAAATATGGGCTGGGCAGCTACCAGCACACGCGCAGGATGGTGCTTGCCGTCGTCGTCGTCGTTCTGTTCGCGATGCTTTTGTTCGGGCAGTCGGTTTTTCCGCCCGATACGCCTGTGCATGAAACGATCGAAATGGTCGGCGTCGTGCTGATCTTTCTCGGCATCGTCGGACGCTTGTGGTCGACGCTCTATATTGGCGGTCGCAAATCCTCCGAAGTGGTGACCGGCGGACCCTATTCGATCACCCGCAACCCGCTCTATGTCTTCTCAACTTTAGCTGCCACCGGTGTCGGCGCACAGATCGGCTCCATCACCGCCACGATCGGCTTTGGAGCACTCTGTGCGGGTGCCTTTTACATCGTTATCCTGCGCGAGGAGAAATTCCTCAAGGAGGTTCTGGGTGCCCCATACCAGGCCTACCTGGCGAAAGTGCCGCGCTTCTTCCCGAAACTGTCGCTTTATCAGGAAGGCGACACCGGCAGCTTCAAGCCGCGCCTGTTGCGAACCACGCTGCTGGACGGTCTGGTCTTCCTGGTTGCCTTGCCGGCCTTCGAACTGATCGACGGCGCCCAGCAGTCAGGCATATTGCCGGTGCTGTTCCGTTTCCCCTGAGTATAGTGTTGCTGAGTACAGTGTTGCTGAGCACAGTATTGCTGGGCACGGGGGTGTTGCGCGCCAGCCCGCTTTGACGTATAGGACCGCCGTTCCCAAAAAACCGCCCGGCAGGGCATGCCGTGGCGGTTTCATTTGCTTTTCGGGCTTTGGTCGGCCTGGAGCGAACAAAAAGCGCATTGGTGCGCATATAAACGGAGTAGCAAAATGCCCAAGATGAAGACCAAATCGGCCGCCAAGAAGCGGTTCAAGATCACAGGTACGGGTAAAGTTCTGTCGGCCGCGGCCGGCAAGCGTCACGGCATGATCAAGCGTTCCAACAAGTTCATTCGAAATGCCCGCGGCACGATGGTTCTGGCTGAACCGGACGGCAAGAAGGTCATCAAGAATTTTCTGCCGAACGGCCTCTAGGCATGATGCCAAAAAGTTGCAGACTTTTTGGAAAACATCATGCGCCAAAATAAGGGGCATTCGGCCTGGACACGCATTTGTTTACGCAATTCCGAACGGAAAACCGCTAGGCACTTTTCCTGGAATTGCTTTTAAGGAGATCATGACATGGCACGCGTAAAGAGAGGCGTCACCTCGCACGCCAAGCACAAGAAGGTCCTGAAAGCCGCCAAGGGTTTTTACGGCCGTCGCAAGAACACCATCCGCATCGCCAAGCAGGCGGTGGAAAAGTCGCTGCAGTACGCCTATCGCGACCGCAAGAACCGCAAGCGTTCGTTCCGCGCGCTGTGGATCCAGCGCATCAATGCGGCGACGCATGAGCATGGCCTAACCTATGGCCGCTTCATCGACGGTCTCAACAAGGCCGGCATCGAGATCGACCGCAAGATCCTGTCGGACATGGCCATCCACGAGCCGCAGGCCTTCGCCGCACTCGTGGCCAAGGCCAAGGTCGCGCTCGAATACCTCAAGAATACCACGCCGAATGCTTTTGAAAGCGCTGTCGCTTAAGACCAGCGCTTCCCAAGCTATTCGACACTTGATTTGGGAAACCCGCGCTGGCAGGGCTGGCGCGGGTTTTTCTTTGCTTCCAATCGGATCTGGAACATGAGTGACATGGAAACTCTCGAACATTCCCTGATGGCCGAGATTGCCTCGGCGGCCGACGAGCAGGCGATCGAGGCGGTGCGTGTGTCGGCCCTCGGCAAGAGGGGCTCGGTTTCCGAGATGCTGAAGACACTCGGCTCGATGAGCGCCGAGGAGCGACAGGTCAAAGGCCCGGCAATCAACGGCCTCAAGAACCGCGTTACCGAGGCGCTTTCTGTTCGCCGCGCCGAGCTGAAAGACGCGGCGATTACGGCCCGTCTCGCCGCCGAGAAGGTCGACGTGACACTGCCGGTGCGGCAATCGCCGGCCGAGCGCGGCCGCATCCATCCGATCAGCCAGGTCATCGACGAGATCGCGGCGATCTTCGGCGATCTCGGCTTTGCCATTGCCGAAGGTCCCGACATCGAGACCGACTATTACAATTTCACCGCGCTGAACTTCCCGGAAGGCCACCCGGCGCGCGAGATGCACGACACCTTCTTCTTCCAGCCGGATGAGCAGGGCGAGCGCAAGCTTTTGCGCACCCACACCTCGCCGGTGCAGATCCGCACCATGGAAATGCAGAAGCCGCCGATCCGCATCGTCATTCCCGGCAAGACCTACCGACAGGATTCCGATGCCACCCACTCACCGATGTTTCATCAGGTCGAGGGGCTGGTGATCGACAAATCGGCCAATGTCGCCAACATGAAGTGGGTGCTGGAGGAGTTCTGCAAAGCCTTCTTCGAGGTGCCGAGCGTCAAAATGCGCTTCCGGCCGTCCTTCTTCCCGTTCACCGAGCCCAGCCTCGAGGTCGACATCCAGTGCGACCGTTCGCGGCCGGGCGAGGTGCGCTTCGGCGAAGGCTCCGACTGGATGGAGATCCTCGGCTGCGGCATGGTCCACCCCAATGTGCTCCGCTACGGCGGGCTCGATCCCGACGAATATCAGGGCTTCGCCTGGGGCTTGGGCATCGACCGCATCGCCATGCTGAAATACGGCATGCCCGACCTGCGCGCCTTCTTCGACGCCGATGTGCGCTGGCTGTCGCATTACGGTTTCAGGCCGCTCGACATGCCGACGCTGTTTGGCGGGCTAAGCTCGTGACGACCCGGCCGCACCAAATCCCCGGGCAGCTCGCCTTCCTGCACATGTCCGACGCGCGGCCGCATAGTTTCAAGCCCAACGTGCCCAGACCACACGGAACATAGTCATGAAACTCACCCTCTCCTGGCTCAAAGACCACCTCGAAACCGACGCCTCGCTGGCGGAAATCGTCGAGCGGCTGACCTCGATCGGCCTCGAGGTCGAGCATGTCGACGACCGCGCGAGCCTGAAACCCTTCGTCATCGCCAAGGTGCTGACGGCGGTCCAGCACCCAGACGCCGACCGGCTGCGCGTGCTGACCGTCGACACCGGCGACGGCAGGGCGCCAGTGCAGGTTGTCTGCGGCGCGCCGAACGCCCGCGCCGGCCTGATCGGCGCCTTTGCAGCGCCCGGCACCTATATTCCCGGCATCGACGTGACGCTGCCCATCGGCAAGATCCGCGGCGTTGAAAGCCACGGCATGATGTGCTCCGAGCGCGAGCTCGAACTCTCCGAAGAGCATGACGGCATTATCGACCTGCCGGCCGATGCGCCGGTCGGCACCAGCTTCGCCGCCTATGCCCATCTCGACGATCCGCTGATCGAGATCAATCTGACGCCGAACCGGCCGGATGCGACCAGCGTCCATGGCATCGCCCGCGATTTGGCGGCAAGCGGGCTCGGCACGCTGAAGAGCGCGCCGATAGAGCCGGTCCCCGGCAAGGGCGAGACGCCGGTCAAGGTGACGATCGAAGCGCCGGAGCTCTGTCCCGGCTTTGCGCTGCGCCTGGTGCGCGGCGTCAAGAACGGCCCCTCGCCGAAATGGCTGCAGCAAAGGCTTCTCGCCATCGGCTTGAGGCCGATCAGCGCGCTCGTCGACATCACCAACTACGTCACCTTCGACCGCGGCCGGCCGCTGCATGTTTTCGACGCTGGAAAGGTCACCGGCAACCTCACCGTGCGCCGGGCACGCGACGGCGAAAAGGTGCTGGCGCTCGACGGCCGCGAGTACACGCTGACGCCGGAGATGTGCGTGATCGCCGACCAGGATGGTATCGAGTCGATTGCCGGCATCATGGGCGGCGAGCATTCCGGCTGTGACGAGAACACCACCGACGTGCTGATCGAGTCCGCACTTTGGGACCCGATCGCCACCGCCCGCACCGGCCGCACGCTCGGCATCATCACCGACGCGCGCTATCGGTTCGAGCGCGGCGTCGACCCGGAAATGATGGTTCCCGGCCTGGAGCTGGCAACGAAGTTGGTGCTCGATTTCTGCGGCGGCACGCCGGCGCAAACCGAAGTCGTCGGCTATGCCGGCCATCAGCCGAAGATCGTCTCGTTCCCATTGTCGGAAGTGAAGCGGCTGACCGGCATCGAAGTGCCGCGATCGACAAGCCTCGACATTCTTGCCCGCCTCGGCTTCCGGCCGGAGGGTACCGGCGACGTCGTCAATGTGGCGGTCCCGTCCTGGCGGCCGGATATCGACGGCAAGGCCGACTTGGTCGAGGAGGTCATGCGCATCCACGGCGTCGACAATATCGCGCCGCAGCCGCTCGGTTCCCATAACGCGGTCAACGCCAAGATCCTGACTGTGCTGCAGATCCGCACCCGCGCCGCCAAGCGGGCGCTCGCCGTGCGCGGCATGATGGAGGCCGTCACCTGGTCGTTCATTCCGGCAAAACACGCCGAATTGTTCGGCGGCGGCCAGCAGGCGCTGAAGCTTGCCAACCCCATCGCCGCCGATATGTCGGACATGCGGCCGTCGCTGCTGCCGGGGCTGATTGCGGCAGCACAGCGCAATGCCGACAGGGGCATCGGCGATGTCGCGCTGTTCGAAGTGTCGGGCACTTACGAGGGCGCCGGCGCCGACCAGCAGAGGCGTGTTGCCGCCGGCGTGCGCCGCGGCACCGCCAAGCTCGAGGGCTCCGGCCGCCATTGGGCCGGCAATGCCGGCGCCGTCGGCGTCTTCGATGCCAAGGCCGATGCGATCGCAGCACTCGAAGCCTGCGGCGCGCCTGTCGAGCGGCTGCAGATCGAGGCCGGCGGCCCGGCCTGGTATCATCCCGGCCGCTCCGGTACGATCAAGCTTGGGCCGAAGGTCGTGCTCGGCACCTTCGGTGAATTCCATCCGAAGACGCTGGAGGGGTTGGACGCCTCCGGCCCACTGTGCGGCTTCGAAGTGTTCATCGATGCCGTGCCCGAACCGAAGGCCAAGCCGACGCGGACAAAGCCGCGGCTCGATCTGTCCGCCTTCCAGGCGGTCAAGCGCGATTTCGCCTTCGTTGTAGACAAGGCGATCGAAGCCGGCACACTCGTTCGCGCTGCCCTTGCCGCCGACCGGAAGCTGATTTCGGGCGTCTCGGTGTTCGACGTGTTCGAAGGCGCCGCACTCGGGGCGGCGAAGAAATCGATCGCCATCGAAGTGTCGATCCAGCCGGTCGAAAAGACGCTGACCGACGAGGATTTCGAGGCATTGGCCAAGCGCATCGTCGAGAATGTCGGCAAACAGACCGGCGGGGTTTTACGCGGCTGAGGGGTTGCGGGCGCCCGGCGAATCGCCCTCCAAAGGGCAATGGACCGTTTCCGCTATTCCGGACTCGCGTTCGAAACCCAACGGGCGGCGTTTCTCGACATCGTCTCGGCTGATCCGCTGATCGGCGAGACGCTGGAGCGGGTTCGAGAGCTTGACCTGCCCGACTGGCTGGTCGTTTCCGGCGCGCTCTACAACAGCGTTTGGAACCATCTGACCGGCAAGCCTTCGGGTTACGGCATCCGGGATGTCGACCTGTTCTATTTCGACGATAGCGATCTGTCCTATGAAGCCGAGGACAGTGTGATCGCCCGCGCCGCGCCGGTCTTCGCCGATCTGCCCGTGCCGGTCGAGATCCGTAATCAGGCGCGGGTGCATCTGTGGTATCCGATCAAGTTTGGGCAGGAATGCCCGCGTTATATGAGCGCCAGCGAATCGGTCAGCTATTTCGCGTCGAAGACGCATGCAGTCGGCGTGCGCTACGATGCCGAGGGGCGCCTCGATCTGGTGGCACCGTTCGGCCTCGACGACATCTTCTCGTTTCGCATCACCCCGAACCGGGTGATGGACAACCAAAAGACGCACGCGACGAAGGGCGCGCGTGCGAGGGAGAACTGGCCGGAGATTACTGTCGTGCCGTGGTAGAATGTCGGCGCGACCTTGTTGCACGGCGACACACAAAAAAGGGCGCCGAAGCGCCCCTTCTGTTTCATTGGCATTGATTCACCCGTTCACCAGCGCCAGCAGCTCCTCCGTATAGCGCTTGCCGACGACTTTCTCCGGCGACAGGGCGTCGCCGATGGAGGCCACCTCGGCTTCACTCAGTACGATATCGGCTGCCGCCGTATTCTGCTCCAGGTGGCGGATTTTTCGCGCACCGGGGATCGGCACGATGAAGTCGCCCTGATGCAGCACCCAGGCGAGTGCCAGCTGCGCCGGCGTCACGCCCTTCTCTGCGGCCATCTTTTCCAGCACGGCGACGACCGCCGCATTGGCCGCCATGGCGTCGGCCTGGAAGCGCGGCAACCCGCGGCGCCAGTCGTCGGCGCCGAGAACATCGGGCTTGGCGATCGTGCCGGTGAGCAGGCCGCGGCCGAGCGGGCTATAGGGGACAAAGCCGATGCCGAGCTCGCGGCAGACCGCAAGCACCTCTTCCTCCGGATCGCGGCTCCACAGTGAATACTCGCTCTGCACCGCTGCGATCGGATGCACGGCATGCGCCCGGCGGATCGTCGCCGCACTCGCCTCCGATAGGCCGAGCGCCCGCACCTTGCCCTCGCGCACCAGTTCTGCCATGGCGCCGACCGTATCCTCGATCGGCACGTTCGGATCGACGCGGTGCTGGTAATAGAGATCGATGGCCTCGGTATCCAGCCGTTTCAACGACGCTTCGGCAACCGCCTTGACATGTTCCGGGCGGCTGTCGACGCCGGCCATGCGCTCCATGCCGCTGCCCTCTTCCAGGATCTTGAAGCCGAATTTGGTCGCGATCGTCACCTTGTCACGCACCGGCTTCAGCGCCTTGCCAACCAGGATCTCGTTCTCGTAAGGGCCATAGACTTCGGCCGTGTCGAAGAAATTGACGCCGATGTCGACGGCGTGGCGCAGCGTCGCGATCGCGTCTGCCTCCAGCTGGCCGCCATAGGCAAAGCTCATCCCCATGCAGCCGAGGCCGACCGGGTAGACGTCAAGTTCATTGCCAAGCTTGCGGGTTTGCATCACGTGTCTCCTTGGATGGTTGTGATGCCGCAGAGATAGCGTCTTGCGCCGCGTTCGATAATCGGCTCTCATTTGCACGGGCTGTTCCCAAAAATAGATCAATGAAGCGAACCTATCTTTCACAGCTCGCTGTGCTGGCAACGGTCGCCCAATGCGGCAGTTTTCGCGGCGCGGCCAAGGAACTGGCAATCGCGCCATCGGCGGTCAGCCACGCGGTGTCCAGCCTCGAAGCGGGCCTCGGCGTGCGCCTTCTGGCGCGCAGCACGCGCAGCGTCGCCCCGACCGAGGAAGGCGCGCAACTGCTCGAACGCCTCAGACCGGCACTGTCGGAAATCGACCTGGCGCTGGAATCGGCGATCGAGGCACGCGACCGGCCGGCCGGCAATCTCAGGCTGACCGTGCCGCGCACCGCGGCCCACCTGGCGCTGACGCCAAGGCTCGGCGCCTTTGCCGCCGCCTATCCGAACATCGTGCTGGAGATCGTCATCGAGGACCGCTTCACCGATATGGTCGAGGGCGGCTTCGATGCCGGCGTGCGGCTGGGCGAGAGCCTGCAGCGCGACATGATCGCCGTGCGCATCGGGCCGAACCTGCGCGGCGCCGTGGTTGGCGCGCCGTCCTATTTCAAGACCATGCCCAGGCCGCTGCATCCGCACGATCTTGCCGCTCACCGCTGCATCCGTTTCCGCTTCTCCAGCGGCATTCTCTACCGATGGGAATTCGAGAAAAACGGCGAGGAGATCGAGATAGCGGTACAGGGGCCGCTGATCCTCGACGAGGACCATCTGATTGCCAATGCCGCGGTAGATGGCACCGGGCTTGCCTTCGTGTTCGAGGACTATGTCCGCGATGCGCTCACCACCGGCAAGCTCATGCGCGTGCTGGAGGACTGGTGCCCGCCTTTCGACGGCTTCTTCGTCTATTATCCCAGCAGCCGCCAGATGCGGCCGGCGCTCAGGGCCGTTGTCGATTTCTTCAAGGTCGGCGAGTAAGCCAACCCTCCCCACAAAGAGAGGTGGAAGAAAGCCGACCTGGCATTCGTTTACCGACCATGTCAGCACTGCCCAAAAACCAGACAACCGGCTATGGCTGGACGGCGATCGTCCTTCATTGGCTGATCGCCGCACTCTTTATCGGCCAGTTCGTGCTCGGCTTCGTCATGGTGCGGCTGCCCAGCCAGCGCACCGCCTTCGAGTTGATCCAGCTGCATAAATCCTTCGGCTTCCTGCTGCTTGGACTGGTCATCCTGCGCATAGCCTGGCGCCTGGGCAGACCGGCCCCGCCGCTGCCGCGCTCGGTCAGCCTCTTGGAGCGCCGCACGGCGCCGCTTGTCCATCTCGCGCTTTATGCGTTTCAGCTCGCTCTGCCGCTGTCCGGCTGGGCGCTGGTCTCGGTCTCGGTGCTGGAGATCCCGAGCGTGCCGTTCAATCTATTCGTCATGCCCAATCTGCCGCTGGGTGAATCGGACGTGGCAGAAAACTTCTGGGCGGCAACGCACTGGTATCTCGCCTATGCCGGCATCGGACTTGTCGCTTTGCATCTGGCCGCGGCGCTGCGCCATCATTTCTGGCTGAGGGATACCGTGCTGACGCGCATGATCACGGCTTCGTCACATCGCGACACGGAATAGAGCGGGCGACTCATTCGTTCATGTGGCGAGGACGCAAGAAAGCGTTGCCTCCCAAAAGGATCATTTCCATGTATGCGCGCATCTTCGGATTTGCGGCAGCCGCCGCTTGTTTTGCCATGCCTGTTTTCGCGGCGGTCGCGCTCAGTGACGCCGCCGGCAGCTACACGATCAACCCGGCGAACTCCAGCATCCGCTTCTCCATAGGCAAGGTCGGCGGCGGCGGGCTCGAGGGCGCCTTCGCCCGCTTCAAGGGCAGTATCCTCATCGACAACAGCGATGTCGGCCGGTCCCAGGTCAATTTCACCATCTTCCCCGAAAGCGTCGGTACCGGCCAAAGTCGCATCGATGCCTTTCTTCGCTCAGACGCGGTTTTCGACGCGGCCAACAGCCCGGAGATCCAGTTCCGTTCGACCAGCGTCAAACGCACCAGCGACACGTCGGCCCTTGTTACTGGCAGGCTGACGGCGCGCGGCAAGACCTTTCAGGAAAAGTTCACGGCCGAGCTCGGCGGCCTCAAGGCGGGCACGATAAAATTCCACGTCACCGGCAAGGTGTTGCGGTCGCGCTATGGCATGGATGTCGGCACGCCGATTTATTCCAACGCCGTCGACTTCGACATGACGCTGACGGGTAGAAGGGGATAGCCTTTGCAGGACTTGGGTTCCTCGCCCCCGCAAAGCGGGGGAGAGGTGGCCCGCATTGGCTTTTCTCTTGAATTAGGGCAAACCTCCAGGCCTGCAATCGAGAGGAGAAATCTGATGTTCCGATGGGGTGTTTTGTCGACGGCCAAGATCGGCCGCGAGCAGCTTTTGCCGGCAATCGTCGGGGCGGAGAACGGCGTGCTGTCGGCGATCGCCAGCCGCGATCTGTCAAAGGCCCGGGCGCTGGGCGAACGCTTCGGTGCGCGCCACGCTTTCGGCTCCTATGAGGAACTGCTCGCCTCCAGCGACATCGACGGCGTCTACATTCCGCTGCCGACCTCGCAGCATGTCGAATGGACGGCCAAGGCGATCGAGGCCGGCAAGCATGTTCTGGTCGAAAAGCCGCTGGCGCTCGATGCCAAGGACATTCCGCGGCTGATCAAGCTGCGCGATGCCAGGAAGGTGCTGGTCTGCGAAGCCTTCATGGTCGTCTACCATCCGCAATGGATCAAGGTGCGCGAGCTGATCGCCAGCGGCGCCATCGGCCGGCTGCGCCATGTCCAGGGCGCGTTCTCCTATTACAATGTCGACCCCAACAACATGCGCAACAAGCTCGATCTCGGCGGCGGCGCGCTGCCCGACATCGGTGTCTACCCGACGGTGTCGACGCGCTTTTCGACCGGCAAGGAGCCGCTGCGCGTCCAGGCGACGATCGAGCGCGACAAGACCTTCGGCACCGATATCTATTCCTCGATCCGCGCCGATTTCGGCGATTTCGAACTGTCGTTTTACCTGTCGACGCAGATGGCGGCGCGGCAGGTGATGGTCTTCCACGGCGAGAAGGGCTTCATCGAGGTGTTCTCACCCTTCAACGCCGGGCTCTACGACCATCACCGCGTCGAACTGCACAACCAGAACCACAGCGAGGCGCAGGTATTCCGCTTTCCCGGCACGCAGCAATACCAGCTGGAAGTCGAGGCCTTCGCACGGGCGGCGCAGGGCGGCAAGGACCGCGTCTTCACCCTGGAAGAATCGGTACTCAACCAGAAGGTCATCGATGCCATCTTCCGCGCCGGCGAGAAGGAAGGCTGGGAGGCAGTCTAGGCCGGCCATGACCCCAAAAGGTGGGGACCGGTTTTTGGACCAGATCATGGCCAAATAAAATGCCCGACGATGCGGATGTGATCATTGTCGGCGCCGGCCTTGCCGGTCTTGTCGCGGCGGCCGAACTGGCCGAGGCCGGCAAGAAGACCATCATTGTCGAGCAGGAGCCGGAGCAGTCGCTTGGCGGCCAGGCATTCTGGTCGCTCGGCGGCATTTTCCTTGTCGATTCGCCCGAACAGCGGCGCATGCGCATCCGCGATTCGTATGAGCTGGCGCTCGAGGACTGGTTGGGCACCGCAGCGTTCGATCGTGCGGAAGATCTCTGGCCGCGCCGCTGGGCCGAGGCCTATGTCGGCTTCGCCGCCGGCGAGAAGCGCTCCTGGCTCATGCAGCGCGGCCTGAAATTCTTTCCGGTGGTCGGCTGGGCCGAGCGCGGCGGCGGCAATGCCGTCGGCCACGGCAATTCGGTGCCGCGCTTCCAATGTCACCTGGGGCACCGGCCCTGGCGTGCTCGAACCGTTCGTGCAGCGCGTGCGCGAGGCCGAGAAGCGCGGGCTGATCCGCTTCAAATTCCGTCACCGGGTCAACGAATTGACCCGGGCGGGCGGCGTCGTCGACGGCGTGCGCGGCGACATACATATTGGCGGCGAGCAATGCCGAGCGCGGCCGCAAGAGCTCGCGCGAGATCACCGGCGATTTCGAGCTGAAGGCGCAGGCCGTCATCGTCGCCTCCGGCGGCATCGGCGCCAATCACCAGCTGGTCCGGGAGAATTGGCCGCAGCGGCTGGGCGCGCCGCCGAAAGGCCTGATCACCGGCGTTCCCGATCATGTCGACGGCCGCATGCTGGCGATCACCGAGGCTGCCGGCGGCCGGCTCATCAACCGCGACCGCATGTGGCACTATGTCGAGGGCGTCAGGAACTGGGCACCGATCTGGACCGATCATGCGATCCGCATCCTGCCCGGCCCGTCATCGCTGTGGCTCGAGGCGCGCGGCAAGCGCCTGCCGGTGCCGCTCTATCCCGGCTTCGACACGCTGGCGACGCTCAGCCACATCACGAGCACCGGATACGACTATTCCTGGTTCATCCTGACCAAAAGGATCATCCAGAAGGAGTTCGCGCTGTCGGGCTCCGAGCAGAATCCGGATTTGACGGGGAAGAGCTGGCGCCAGGTGCTCGGCCGCGCCACCAGCGGCGTGCCAGCGCCGGTCAAGGCGTTCATGGAGAAGGGCGAGGATTTCATCGTCGAGCCCGAGCTGCCGGCGCTGGTCGCTCGCATGAACGCATTGGCCGGCGGCGAGCCGCTGCTCGAATTGGCGCAGGTCGAGCGCGAAATCCGCGCCCGCGACCGGCAGCTCGACAATCCGTTCTCCAAGGACATGCAGATTACTGCGCTGCGCGGTGCGCGCGCCTATCTCGGCGACCGGCTGATCCGCACCGCAAGGCCGCACAAGCTGCTCGACCCCGCCAATGGCCCGCTGATCGCCGTCAGGCTCAGCATCCTGACCCGCAAGACGCTCGGCGGGCTTGAGACGGACCTCGACAGCCGCGTGGTGGGCGCCGGCGGCCAACCGGTCGAGGGGCTGTACGCGGTGGGCGAGGCCGCCGGTTTCGGCGCCGGCGGCATGCACGGTTATGCAGCGCTCGAAGGCACGTTTCTCGGCGGCTGCATCTTTTCCGGCCGCAGTGCCGGACGGGCAGCGGTGCGAGCGGTGGGGTGAAACAAGGCCCGCCCGCGGCCGTTGCGCCAAGGTGGCGGTCGCACCGAATGGCCAACTTCCCTTAGGCGAAGGGCTGCAAATTGACGTCCTGAAGCTTCGAACCGGCAAGCAAAGCCTCGAGCACCTGCTTCTTGAGAAACAGGCACTGCGAACGGGCAAGTTTGACGATGGCGGAAACGTCGCCTGCCTCGCAGGCAAGAACCAGTTCCTTTTGCTGGGCGATGATCAACTGGGTGAAATCGCGCGACTTGAACCCGAGGTGGAGAACCCGCGCCGACTGGTCGAGTATCTGGTCCAGCAGATGCGCCAGTCGTAGATTTCCCGAGAGCTCCGCAAGGGCCAGACGAAAGGCACGATCTGCTGCAAGGAAAGCGACGTGGCTGCGTAGCGTCTCCGGCTTCAGCACTTTTTTTGCTGCCAGCCTGATGTCCTCCAGCCCGCGCTCGGTCATGTTCGATGCCGCCACCCTGAAGACTACCGGTTCGATCAAGCTACGGACATCGAAGATCTCGTTGACATCGCGCAGGCTGAGCGTCGCGACGACGTAGCCGCGGCGCGGCTCGCTCCTGACCAGCCCTTCCTGCATCAGGCGGGCCAGCGCGGCGCGGATGGTCGCCTTTTTGATCTGGTATCGATCGCCGATCTGTTTCTCGGTCAGCGCTTCACCGGGGCGCAGCACGCAGGCAATGATGTCGTTCCTCAACTGCTCATATGCCTGTTCCCTGCGAAGGACATCGGCGGCTGACAGTGCTGTCGCCTCGACCGTGGCCGGCCTTGCCGGTTCGGCGCTCAACTTCGTCATTTTCATATTTTGTCCGTCTGGCTGTCCGGTTGACGCTGACATCAGCATTCGCTAGCGTGAGCATCTTAGATTGATGATCTGAGCATCTCACGGAGGATAAGTGATATGCCTTTAGCCGCCAACTCGCCTCTCTACGCCGTTGCCGATGGTATCGTCAATGCCGCGAAGGGGCCAGATCCCCTCGAAGCGGTAAGGACAGTGCTGAGCGACTACACCAACCGTTTTCACGCATCGGGAACGCTCGCTCACGAAGAAGACGACGACGAGGTGCTTTTGCATGCGAGCCCGAACCTGACGATCTATCACATCACTCTGTCGCCCGGCCTGCAGTACCCGCCTCATAACCACCTGATGGATGCCTTGATCGGCATCTACAAGGGCAGCGAGACGAACTTCATCTATCCCGTTGCCGGCAGCGAACTCGATATCCCGGAAAGGCGGGACATCGCAGCGCCTGCCGTCGTGCACATGGCGTCAAATACCGTGCATGCGGTTGCGAATACCGGCAGCGCGCGGTCCGGTGCGCTGCATGTTTACCTCGGTGATCTCACGCAAACCCACCGCCAGCTGTGGAGCCCGGACAGCAACCAGGCAGAGCCGTTTGACAATGACCGCTACCTGGCCGGCGCTCGGCCCATTCAGCAGTCCGGGCGCGAATGAGCGCAGGGGCGTCGCGGGCGGCGAAATCGGTCGTGATCAGCGAACCCGTCGGAATCGCGTCACACTTGTCACTCTCGCCAATCCGCTATCGCCCCTATCCTGGCTCACGACCCAACACGCAACACATCGCGCCGATGCGGCGACAAATCAGCAAGGGAGATGCACAATGACGGCACATCAGAATGGCACAGGCGAGCAGACGACGCGGCTCGCGATGAAGACACCACCGGTCGTTTCGCCTGACGCGTGGGAGGCCGCGCGCCAGCAGCTGCTCGTGAAGGAAAAGACCGTGACCCGGGCTCGCGACGCCTTGGCGGCCGAGCGCCGGCGGATGCCATGGATGGCGGTGGAGAAGACCTATACGTTCGAAGGGCCCGACGGAAAGGTGAGCCTGCTCGATCTGTTCGAGGGCCGCCGTCAGCTGATCGTCTACCGCGCCTTCTTCGAGCCTGGCGTATTCGGCTGGCCCGATCATGCCTGCCGCGGCTGCTCGCTGGGGGCCGATCAGGTCGGCAACCTCGCCCATCTGAACGCCCGCGACACCACGCTTGCCTACGCCTCGCGCGCACCGCAGGCAGATATTGCGCGGCTGAAGGCGCGGATGGACTGGAAGATGCCCTGGTACACCATCACCGACAGCTTCGATGCCGATTTCGGCGTTGACGAGTGGCACGGTCACAACGTGTTCATCCGCGACGGCGACCGCGTGTTCCGCACCTACTTCATCAACAACCGAGGCGACGAGGCGATGGGGACCGTATGGAGCTATCTCGACCTGTCGCCGCTCGGACGGCAGGAGGTGTGGGAGGATTCGCCCGAGGGCTATCCGCAGACGCCCACCTACAAATGGTGGAACTGGCACGACAATTACGGCGCCGAAGCCGTCCCCGACAAAAAGTGGGTCGAGGTGTCGGACGTCGGAGAGGCCGCGTTCCGGAACCGCACTGAATAGGACGTCCTCGGCGTCGCTCTGAGACAAATGGAGGAGCGGGATTCACGGTTCCATTCGACCGCATCCCGCTCACTACCAGGGACAACGGACATGAGCGAGATTCATGCAGGCGGATCCGCCGGCGATCCAAGCCCGGCCGGCCATAGTGCAGCCGATTGGCTGTCCTTTGCGGCCGCGCCGACCTTCGCAACCATGGCGCTGTTGACGTTTCTCGGCGGAGCGCCGGATATGATGTGCTCGACCGGGCAAGAGGCGTCGCCGCTGGGCGGCATGGTTCCGATGTACCTGCTGATGAGCGCCTTTCATCTGGGACCTTGGCTGAAGCAGGTTTCCGGCCGGCGACGCCGCCGCAAATAGAGCTGTACCGGCCGACAAAGGCCCGTTCTGGTCGGGATGACATCCCTCACCAGATCCACTCGCCCCTTCCCAAAACCGCTACCGCATCGACAATCCGGGTAAAGCTCGAGCGGGCGCGGCCGGCCGTGTGTCTGGCGCGCAAATAGCCGTGCACCAGCCCCGGCTCCTCGAACCACCAGGCGCGTCCGCCTGCGGCAACGATGCGGTCGCGATAGGCTTCGCCGTCCGACGACAGCGGATCGCATTCGGCGGTGATCACGACTGTGGGCGGCAGATTGGCAAACTCGGCATCGGCAAGCGGCGACAAGGTGAGATCGCCGGTGCGGTCCTCGCCGCCGGTCCTGATGTCCTTGTAGAAAACGAGGTCGCGCGCGTTAAGCATCGGCGCTTCGGCATGCGTGACGTAGGAGCCTGTGGAGCTGTCGCCGCCAAGGCCGGGATAGACCAGAATCTGGCCGATCGGCTTGCGCGCATGGCCGCGCGTCGCGTGGCTGACGGCGGCGGCGAGATTGCCGCCGGCACTGTCGCCGCAGAGCAGGACAGGACGCTCGTAAGTGGTCGACGCCCATTCGAAGGCGCTGATGGCATCGTCGAAGGCGGCCGGATGAAGGTGTTCCGGCGCCAGCCGGTAGTCGACCGAAACCACTTCGTAGCCGGTGCGCCCGCAAAGTTCGGCGCAGAGGTCGTCATGGCTGTCGACCCCGCCTAGCATAAAACCGCCGCCATGGAAATAAAGCACCATCGCCGCCGCTTCCGGCGCCGGGGCACGGTAGATGCGGATCGGGATGTGCCATGGCGTGGCAATGGCGGTGGTTTCCGCCGTGACGCCTTGGGGATAGCCGGCAAAGAACGCGCGGCACATCCGGTTATAGATCTCGCGCTGCTCGGCGATGGTGTAGTCGATCGTATCGGGCGGATAATAGGAGTTGGTCCGCTCGATGAAGGCCCAGGTCTCGGCGTCGATGAGGGTTTTGTAGTCGGTCATGGAAGGCGGAAGGATTGCCAATGCTGAGCCTGGGCACCCCCTTCTGGCCTCCCCTCTTTGCCACCACTTGGCATCTCCCCCGCAACGAGGGAGATCGGCAGCTTCACCTGCGGAGCTATTCTTGCAGCGTTGATGATTGGCGAAAGCAGAAATGACGGCCAATCTCCCTCCTTGCGGGGGAGATGCCCGGCAGGGCAGAGGAGGGTGTCTCGCGCCATCATCTCCGCAGTGTCATTTTCCCTTCCACACCGGCTCGCGCTTTTCGGCAAAGGCGCGAAAGCCTTCGAGATTGTCCTCCGAGCCGTAGAGCGCGTCAACCGTCGGCAGTTGCCGGCGCGTCACCCGGTTCATGGCGTCCTGAAATGTCAGCGATTCCGCGACCCGGGCCGTTTCCTTGATCGCGGCGAAGACCAGCGGCGGGCCGCTGGCAAGCAGCCGGGCGATTTCCCAGACGCGGTCCTCCAGCCTGTCCTTGGGCAGCACTTCGTTGACCAGGCCCCAGCGATGCGCCTCGGCGACGTCCATCCAGCGGCCGGTGAGCAAAAGGTCCATGGCGACATGGTAGGGGATGCGCTTCGGCAGCTTGATCGTCGCCGCATCGGCCAGCGTGCCGGCGCGGATTTCGGGCAGGGCGAAGGAGGAATGATCCGACGCGTAGATTAGGTCGCAGGACAGCGCCAGTTCGAAACCGCCGCCGACCGCCATGCCGTTGACGGAGGCGATCACCGGCTTGTTGAGATCGCGCAGTTCCTGCAGCCCGCCGAACCCGCCGACGCCATAATCGCCGTCGACGGCATCGCCGCCGGCCGCGGCCTTCAGGTCCCAGCCGGCGCAGAAGAACTTGTCGCCGGCGGTCTTGACGATGGCGACGCGCAGGTCGGGATCGTCGCGAAACGCCTTGAACGTCTCGCCCATCAGCCGCGACGTCTTCAGGTCGATGGCATTGGCCTTGGGCCGGTCGAGCGTGACTTCGACGATAGTGCCCTCGCGGCGGGTGGTGATGATTTCAGCCATTCTTCTTGTCTCCAAGCACCAGCAGCGCATCGGCGATCCAGGCGCCTTTGCCCTCGGTGCAGACGATCAGCGGATTGATGTCGAGTTCCTCGATATCGCCGGCGTTTTGCTGAACGAAAGCGGCAATGCCGGATATCGCCTCGATTGCCGCCGCGACGTCGGCCTTCGGCCGACCGCGATAGCCGTCGAGCAGCGGGAACAGTTTCAGCCCGCGCAAAGCGGCTTCGATATCGTCGCGGGTCGCCGGCAGCATCAGCGTGACGCTGTCGCGCAACAGCTCGACCAGCACGCCGCCGGTGCCGAGCGTCATCACCGCGCCGAACATCGGGTCGCGGGTGAAGCCGACCAGCAGCTCGGCGACGCCGTCGCGCACCATGCGCTCGACATAAAGGCCGCTGCCGAGTGGGCCGAGATCATGCGCGGCGGTGCTGACGGATTCGGCATCCCTCAAATTGAGCCGCACCGCATCCATCTCGGATTTGTGGATGACGCCAAGAGCCTTCAGCGCCACCGGGAAGCCGAGCGCCATCGAAGAGATGACAGCTTCGACCGCATTGCCGGCGCGCTCGCCTTTCGGTACCGGAAGCCCGGCCTCGATGAGCCGCGCTTTCGCCTCGGCCTCGTCAGGCGTGACATGGTCGCCCGCCGGCGCGCCGGACGCCGAGGTGTCGATCGGTTGCGCCTGCGGCTCGCGCCAGGCCCAGCCGATGAAGGCTGCCGCCTGGGCGGCATCCATGGCCTCGGAAATGCCGAACAGCGGCACCATGCCCCGCGCCATCAGCCCGGCAGTATATTCCTCGGGCAGGTTCTCCGGTAGCGAGGACACGATCGCGCCTTGCGCGCTGTTGGTCTTCAGCGCCGCTTCGAACGCGCGCAGCGTCGCCCACCAGTCGGTGTCCGAGCAGCGGTCTGGGCGCGGGAAATCGAGCACCAGCATGTTGAGGTCGAAGCCGCCAGACACCATGGCGGTGAAGGTGGCGGTCATCGCCGGCTCGTTGTTCCAGATGAAGGTGTGGTAGTCGAGCGGGTTGGCCACCGCGACCAGCGGCCCGAGCGTCGATTTGACATGCGCGCGATGCTCGGCGGTGAGTGGCGGAAAGGTCACCCAGCGGCCTTCGGCGCTGTCGGCCATGACCGAAGCCTCGCCGCCCGAACAACTCATCGACGACAGCCCGTAGCCGGGCAGGGGGCCGGTGACGTGCAGCAGCTTCAGTGCCTCGATGAAGGCCGGGATCGAATCGACGCGGGCAATGCCGAGCCGCTTCAGGAAGGCGCCGGACGCCGCGTCCGAGCCGGCCAGCGACGCGGTATGCGAAACGGTCGCCTGCCGCGCCTGTTCGGAGCGGCCGACCTTCATGGCGATAACAGGTTTTTTCAGCTCGCGCGCCCGCGCCGCCAGCCTTTCGAAGCCGGCTACCGAATCGAAAGCCTCGATATGCAGGCCGAGCGCGGTGACGCGGTCGTCCTCGATCAGGCCGAGCGCCATTTCGGAAAGTCCGGTCTGCGCCTGGTTGCCGGCGGTCATCAGAAAGGCGATCGGCAGGCCGCGCTTCTGCATTGTCATGTTGATGGCGATGTTGGACGACTGGGTAATGATGGCAACGCCGCGGCCGCCTTCTGGCAGCCTGACGCCGCCATGCTGGTCTGGCCACAAAAGCGCGCCGTCGGCGTAATTGATCAGCCCGTAGCAGTTTGGCCCGATGATCGGCATTTGGCCCGCCGCAGCGACCAACTCGGCCTGCAGCCGCTCGCCGTCCTCGTCATAAGCCTCGGTTTCGAGAAAGCCGGCGGCAAAGCAGACGGCGCCGCCGGCGCCGCGTTCGGCCAGCGCTTTGACCACCTCAATGGTCAAATGCCGGTTGACGCCGATGAAAGCGGCATCCGGCGCTCCGGGCAATTCGGCCACCGAACGATAGGCCTTGCGGCCCGCCACCTCGTCCTTGCTCGGATGCACCGGCCAGATCTCGCCGGCAAAGCCCATCTTGATCGACTGCGCGACAACCGCAGCAGCCTGCGCGCCGCCGAACACAGCGATTGTCCGCGGGCGCAAAAGGCGCTCAAGTTTGTGCATTGATCAGCCCCCAACGGCGCGCAGCAGCGCTCGGGAGATGATGTGGCGCTGGATTTCCGAGGTGCCTTCCCAGATGCGCTCGACGCGGGCGTCGCGCCAGATGCGTTCCAGCGGCAAATCGTCCATCAGCCCCATGCCGCCATGGATCTGGATCGCCTCGTCGGCGACGAAGGCAAGCATCTCAGTGGCCTTCAGCTTGGCCATGGCCATGTCCTGGTCGGTGACGGTGCCCTGATCGTACTTCCAGCCGGCTTCGAACACCATCAGGTCGGCGGCCTTCAGCTCGGTCGCCATATCGGCGAGCTTGAACGACACGCCTTGAAACTTGCCGATCGGCTGGCCGAATTGCTGGCGCTGCGCGGCGTATTCGATGGCATGGCCAAGCGCCCGCTCGGCGCGGCCGAGGCAGGTGGCACCGACCTGCAGGCGCGTCGCGCCGAGCCATGAATTGGCGACGTCGAATCCCTTGTGGACCTCGCCCAGAACCTGACTGGCCGGCAACCGGCAATCGTCGAATTCGAGGATGGCATTGGTGTAGCCGCGATGCGAGACGTTGCGGTAGCCGTCGCGCACGGTAAAACCCTTGGTGCCCTTGTCGACGAAAAAGGCGGTGATCTTCTTGCGTTTTCCACGCGAAGACTCTTCCTCCCCCGAGGCCATGAAGACGATGGCGAAATCGGCGAGGTCGGCGTGGCTGATGAAATGCTTGGTGCCGTTCAGCACCCAGTCGTCGCCGTCTTGTACGGCGGTTGCCTTCATGCCGCGCAAATCGGAGCCGGCGCCCGGCTCGGTCATCGCCAGGCAGTCCCATTTTTCGCCGCGAATGCACGGGAACAGATATTTTTCGCGCTGCTCCGGCGTGCCGGCAAGCAGGATATTCGAAGGCCGCGCCACGCAGGTCCAGTGCAGCGCGTAATTGGCGCGGCCGAGCTCCTTTTCATAGAGCAGCCAGGTCACCGTATCGAGCCCGGCGCCGCCGACATCGGCCGGCATGTTGGCGGCATAGAGGCCGGCTTCGATCGCCTTGGCCTTGATCTCCTCGATCAGCTCGCGGCGCAGCACGCCGGCACGCTCGACCTCGCGCTCATGCGGGTAAAGCTCGTTCTCGACGAAGGCCCGCGTCGTCTCGACGATGAGCTTCTGCTCCTCCGAAAGACCAAAATCCATGGTCTCAGCCTTTCTTCTTTCTCTTCGGCTTTTCAGCCTTGGCCTTTTCGGCCGCCTCGGAGGCAACGGGCTTCTTCGCCGCAAGCTTGGCCAGCTGCCTGGTGTAGTCCTTATGCAAGGCGCCGGCACCCCAGCCTTTGCCTTTGTTCTGCTTCGACAGTGCCTCCATGATGGCGACCAGATTGTCGTCGCGGATTTTTTCGAGCTCGCGGATCGACAGACCGTGCGCCTGGTCGTCCGACTGCGTCGCGATCAGCTCGACCAGCTCGTCGTTGAACTCCGGCACGTCCATCAGCTTGGTCCACGGCCATTTCAGGCACGGGCCGAACTGCGCCATGAAGTGGCGCATGCCGGCCTCGCCGCCGGCGACGCGATAGACCTGGAACATGCCCATCTGCGCCCAGCGCAGGCCGAAGCCATAGCGCATGATGTCGTCAAGCTCCTCGACCGTGCAGATGCCGTCCTTGACCAGCCAGAGCGCCTCGCGCCAGGCCGCTTCGAGCAGGCGGTCGCCGACGAAAGCCTCGATCTCCTTGCGGATCACCACCGGCTTCATGCCGATCGAGGCATACATCTCCTTTGCGACCTCGATCGCCTCGGGAAAGGTCTGTTCGCCGCCGACGATTTCGACCAGCGGCAAGAGATAGACGGGGTTGAACGGATGGCCGACGACCAGCCGCTCCGGGTGCTTTTTCATCGCCACCTGCATGTCGGTCGGCTTGATGCCGGAGGTGGAGGAGCCGACAATGGCGTTGGCCGGCGCATAAAGGTCGATCTCGGCCAGCACGCGGTGCTTCAGGTCGAGCCGCTCAGGCACGCTTTCCTGGATGAAGTCGGCATCGGCCACCGCCTCGGCGATCGTCCTGGCGAAGGTCAGCCTGCCCTCTTTCGGCAGGCCGCCGGGCAGCATCAGCTTGTAGGCGCGTCGCGCTCCCTTCATCACCTCGCCGACCTTGCGCGACGCCTCGGGGTCGGGATCGAAGATCGATACGTCGATGCCGTTCAAGAGCAGCCGCGCCACCCAGCCGGCGCCGATGACGCCGCCGCCGATGGCGGCCGCCTTGTTGATGATGCTCATGCGGAGGCTCCGGTTCTTCTGCTGGCTGTTGCGGGGTCGTTGAGGGCGACACGCTCGCCGGCACGGATAACGGACGCGTCATAGGCCTTGCGCGCGAACACTTCGAGCACGAAGGGCCGGAAGAAATCGATCGGCAATGTCTCGTAGTCGGGATCGAAGCTCGACTGATCCCAGCGTTCGCAAAACTCATCGCAATCGTCGAAGTAGATGTGCCCGGCGAAACGGTCGCGGGCGTGCGGATTGCCGCCGAGGTGGTGGGCGTAATAGAGGCGCTGGAAGTCGCCGTGCTTCTCCACCACCCAGGTACATTGCTCGCGCACAAAAGGCTTCAGGATCGACGCCGCATACTCGTCGTGATTATAGGGCGCATAGATGTCGCCGATGTCGTGCAGCAGCGCGCAGGCGATCCAGTCGGTGTCGGCGCCGTCGCGCCAGGCCCGTGTTGCCGCTTGCAGCGAATGGCCGAGCCGGGTGATCTTGTAGCCCGACAGGCCCGCATCAAGCTGGACCAGCGCGTCGAGCAATCGTTCGCCGGTCTTTGCCGCGTAGTCGATCTCGTGCTCGGTGAGGAAGGCATAATCCTCGCGGTCGCCGTCCTTCATGGCGGTGAATTTCACGGTCTTCATCGGCGGCTCCTCCCAACCGGCTACCGGCTTTTCAAAGCGGTGCGCGCTTCGTCAGGTTCAGCTTCTTGCGGACTTCGTCCGGGCCGATGACCCTGGCGCCCATATTCGACACAATGCTGACCGCCCGTTCGACCAGCTGCGCATTGGTCGCCAGCACGCCCTTGTCGAGCCAGAGATTATCCTCCAGCCCGACGCGGACATTGCCGCCGGCCAGCACCGCGGCCGCGACATAGGCCATCTGGTTGCGCCCGATGGCAAAGGCCGACCAGTTCCAGGTCGACGGTACATTGTTGACCATGGCCATGAAGGTGTTGAGGTCGTCCGGCGCGCCCCACGGCACGCCCATGCACAATTGCACCAGCGCGTCCGGCTTCAGGACTTCTTCCTCGACCAGTTGCTTGGCGAACCACAGATGCCCGGTGTCGAAGGCCTCGATCTCCGGCTTGACGCCGAGCGCCGTCATCATGCCGCCCATGGCGCGCAGCATGCCGGGCGTGTTGGTCATGACATAGTCGGCCTCCGCGAAATTCATGGTGCCGCAGTCGAGCGTGCAGATTTCCGGCAGGCACTGGCGCACATGTTCCATGCGGTTGCTCGCGCCGCCCATATCCGTGGCTTTTTCGTTCAGCGGCAGCGGCTTCTCCGGCGGGCCGAATACCATGTCGCCGCCCATGCCGGCGGTCAGGTTCAAAACGACGTCGACATCCGCTGCGCGGATGCGCTCGGTTACCTCGCGGTAGAGATGCACATCGCGCCTAGGCTTGCCGGTTTCGGGATCGCGCACATGGCAGTGGACGATCGCAGCACCTGCCTTTGCCGCCTCGATGGCCGAATCGGCGATCTGCTTGGGCGAACGCGGCACATGCGGGCTGCGGTCCTGCGAACCGCCGGACCCGGTCACGGCACAGGTAATGAAAACCTCACGGTTCATCGCTAGCGGCATCGGACTCTCTCCCAATAGAACGTAGGGTAAGAATGCCTGACTTGCCGGAAACTGTTTTGCGTTTTACGAAGATCGTGTGGCCAAAAACGAAAAACCGACGATCTTTCGTGCCGAACGTTTGCCGCTCAAGGTGACGCTGCTGGTATTCTCCGGCTCGTCGATCATGTGCGTCGCCTCAGCCGTCGATCCGCTGCGCGCCGCCAACCGCATTGCCGGCGAGACGCTGTTCGATTTCAGGCTGGTCTCGGTCACAGGCGAGGCGCCGGTCACCACATGCGGCCTGCCGGTGGCGGTCAGCGGTCGCTTCGATGCGGCTGACACAACCGATATGCTGATCGTCGTCGCCGGCTTCGGCACGCAGAACTACGCCACATCGGCTCTGCTGTCCGGACTGCGCCGGGCGGCGCGCGCGGCACGCGCCTGCGGTGGCGTCGAGGCGGGTACGTGGCTGGTGGCGCGGGCTGGCTTGCTGGAAGGGCGCAGCGCTACCACCCATTGGGAGGACATGGAGGATTTTTCATCGGCTTTTCCGGGCGTCGACGTGCGCCCCGACCGCTACGTCATCGATGGCCCGGTGTTCACCACCGGCGGCGCCTCGCCGACCTTCGACCTGATGCTGCATCTGATCCGCACGCGGCTCGGCATGGCCGTCGCGCTCGATGTGGCGAGCGTCTTCATCTACGACCAGGCGCGCGCCGCGACCGACGCGCAGCCGCTGGTCTCGCTCGGCCGTCTTGACGGCTACGATCCCAGGCTGGCGCAAGCCATCCGACTGATGGAAGCGCATGTCGACCAGCCGCTCACCATTGCCGCAGTGGCAAAGCGCGCCGGGGTGACGGCACGGACGCTGGAAAGCATCTTTCGCAAGTCGATCGGCGAAACGCCAGGCGCTTATTATCTCAGGCTGCGCCTCGGCGCCGCGCGCCGGCTGGTGGTCGATACGCGCATCGCCATGGCGGACATTGCCGGGCGAACGGGGTTTTCGTCCGCCGCGGCATTTTCCAGAGCGTTTTCAAGAGCGTTCGGCGAGGCGCCGGTCAGGCTGCGCCAGGGATAATGCATGTCGCCCAAAAGCATGCCCTCGGGCTTGACCCGAGGGTGCGTAGCGGTTTTGGGGTACGACATGCATAGACAAAGGTGGATCAGGCAGCGTCCTGGCGGTCGCTATTGCCGTCGATCTGCGAGCGCATCTGTCTCGCCAGATGGGTCTCGAAGCGGCTGGCGACTGCGCGATCCCATTCGTTTGCACTCAGCGCACCATGCTTCGGGTGCGGCAGCGCCATCAGCCGGTCGATGATCGATCCGGCCTCGCCAGATGAGAGCAGGGCGTCGATTTCGCGTTCGTGCTGCATATCGTTTCGCCTCCTTCTTTCTGATTCCCGCCATGAGCCAGACTATAGGAAGTTCGTGACGGCTGTTTGAAGGCAAGAGCGAGGCGATTGATGGGCGATGCCGGGCAAAACCTTGTCGTCGGCTCCAGGGCGGAGCAGGAGTGGAGTTTGGATTAGACTAGAAACGCTCCGTAGCGTTCCGTCGCGCCTACATCAAAGGTTATGGAACCCGCCCTTCGCCTCAGACGTATCGGTTGACGATATTCTCCAGCAGTTCCTGGCGGCCGGATCTGGGCTGCGGCTCGATCTTCTCCTTGACGACGCGCGCAGCGATATCCTCGAGCGTGCGCTTGCCGGCAAGCATCGCCTTGGCCTCGGCCGAATCCCAGCCGGCATAGCGCTCGGCGAGCGGGGCGGACAGCGCCTTGTCCGCGACCATGCGCGCTGCCGCCTTGAGGCCGCGGGCGCAGCAATCCATGCCGCCGATATGGCCGATCAGCAAATCCTGCGGATCGAGCGACTGGCGCCTGAGCTTGGCGTCGAAATTGGTACCACCGGTCTTGAAGCCGCCCGCCTGCAGCACCTGATAGTAGGCCAGTGCCATCTCCGGTACATTGTTGGGGAACTGGTCGGTATCCCAGCCCGACTGGTAGTCGTTGCGGTTCATGTCCATCGAGCCGAAGATTCCCAGCGCATTGGCCAACGCCAGTTCATGTTCGAACGAATGGCCGGCGAGGATGGCGTGGCCCTGCTCGATGTTGAGCTTGACCTCGTTCTCCAGTCCGAAACGCTTGAGGAAGCCATAGACGGTAGCGACGTCGTAATCATACTGGTGCTTGGTCGGCTCCTGCGGCTTCGGCTCGATCAGGATGGTGCCTTCGAAGCCGATCCTGTGCTTGTAATCGACGACCAGATTGAGGAAACGGCCGGCCTGTTCCTGCTCGCGGGCAAGGTCGGTGTTGAGCAGCGTTTCATAGCCCTCGCGGCCGCCCCATAGCACGTAGTTCTCGCCGTTCAGCCGCTTGGTGACGTCGATGCAGTGCTTCACCGTCGCCGCCGAATAGGCAAAGACGTCCGGATCGGGATTGGTGGCGGCGCCCGACATGAAGCGGCGGTTGGAAAACAGGTTGGCCGTGCCCCACAACAGCTTGACGCCGGTCTGCTTCATCTTTCCCGAGAAATAATCGGCGATCTCGTCGAGCCGCGCGGCACTTTCGGAAAAGTCCCGGCCCTCCGGCCGCACATCCGCATCGTGGAAGCAGAAATAAGGCGCGCCCAGCAGCGAAAACATCTCGAAGGCGACGTCGGCCTTGAGCTTGGCCAACTCCATCGTGTCGGTGCCGCCGGCCTTCGGAAACCACGGCCGCTCAAACGTTTGGCCGCCGAACGGATCCCCCCCCGGCCAGGCAAAGGAATGCCAATAAGCGACGGCAAAGCGCAGATGGTCCTCAAGCCGCTTGCCGGCGACAATCTCGTCGGGATTGTAGAACCGGTAGGCCAGCGGATTGGTCGAATCCGGTCCCTCATATTTGATCTGTTGGATGTCGCCGAAAAAACCGCTGCTCATGTTCTTTTCCTCTCGCATGGTTCGGCCTGATTACCTCAGGCGTAATTGGTTTCGCGCTGGCGGTGGTCGAAAAGGCTCATGTCAAAGCCACTCAACGAAGGAGACAGACCATGACCGACCTCAACACCATTGCCGAAAACTACATCGCCGCCTGGAACGAGAGCGACGCCGCGCGCAGAAAAGCCTTGCTCAAGACGACCTTCACCGAGGATGTCGGCTACCGCGATCCGATCATGCAGGGCGATGGCCATGACGGCATCGCCGCGCTGATCGAAGGCGTGCAGCAGCGCTTTGCCGGCTTCAGGTTCTCGCTGAAAGGCAAGCCGGACGGTTTTGCCGATACGATCCGCTTCTCGTGGAACCTCGGGCCGGGAGGCGCCGGTTCCGTCATCGAAGGCACCGATATCGGCGTCATCGAGAATGGCCGGCTGAAAAGCGTCACCGGCTTTCTCGACAAGGTGCCGGCGCAGTGAGGCCTTCTCGGCAGGCCGCGGCGAGGGCGGGAAACTGCTCACGCCGTGGCGCTCCTGATCGCCGGATAAAGCTGGCGGTAGCGCTGATAGGCATCCGCATAAGCATTGCCGAGGGCGGCGACCGGTTCGACCGTGGCGTCCGTCGCCGGCGCCGTGCACACGGCGCGCGGATCGGCGCCGGTCGCTGCGATCAGACCAAGCCGGGCCGCGCCGAAGGCGGCGCCGAAATCGCCGTCGGCTGGAATATCAATGGGCAGGCCAAGCGCTGTCGCGATGGCCTTCAGCCAGTAGCGCGAACGCGAGCCGCCGCCGATCGCCGTCACCCGGGTCAGCGTCGTGCCGGCCTTGGCCAGCGCGTCGAGGCTGTCGCGGAAGGCGAAGGCGACGCCTTCGAGCACGGCCTGGGTGAGCGCGGCGCGGCCGGTCTCGTGCGCAAGCCCGGTAAAGGCGCCGCGAATGGCGGAATCATTGTGCGGCGTCCGTTCGCCTGAGAGATAGGGCAAAAAGGAGACGCCGGTCGGCGCCTGCAGCGCATCGCCGAGTTCGGCGGTCAACTCGCCGGCGCTCTTTCCCGCGATTGCCGACAGCCAGTTGAGTGAGTCGGTTGCCGACAGGATGACGCCCATCTGGTGCCAGGTGCCGGGCAGGGCGTGGCAGAAGGTGTGTACCGCACTTTCCGGGTTGGGCAGATAGGACGCGTTGGCGGCAAAAAGCACGCCGGACGTGCCGAGCGAGACGAAAGCCTGGCCGGCGCCGACCGTGCCCATGCCGCAGGCCGAGGCCGCGTTGTCGCCGGCGCCGCCGGCGATCGGGATGCCCGCCTGCATGCCCCATTTCGCAGCCAGTTCGCCGCGCAAGGCGCCGGCCATTGCCGTGCCTTCGACCAGTGACGGCATCTGCCTTTCGTCGAGCGACGTGGCGGCGAGCAGTTCGGCGGACCACGCTCGTTTGCCGACATCGAGCCACGACGTGCCGGCCGAATCCGACATTTCCGAAATGTGCTCGCCGGCGAGCCAGAGCCGCAAAAAGTCCTTCGGCAGCAGGACCTTTGCCACCTTGGCGAAAACAGCCGGTTCGTTGTTTTTCACCCAGGCCAGCTTCGGCGCGGTGAAGCCGGGAAAGACGATGTTGCCGGTCAGCTTGCGAAAGCGCGGGTCGGCATCGAGTGCGGCCGCCTCGGCGTGGCTGCGCGTGTCATTCCACAGGATGCAGGGGCGCAGCACCTGGTCGGCGGCATCGAGCAGGGTGGCGCCATGCATATGGCCGGAAAGGCCGATGCCTTTGACCGCCGCGAGTTCCTTCGCATGCGCGGATCGCAGCTCGCCGATCGCCGCTTCGCAGCCGCCGATCCAGTCGGCCGGGTTCTGCTCGGACCAGCCGGGATGCGGGCGCGACACGTCGAGCGGCGCATGGCCGGAACCGACGATGCCCTGCCTTGCATCGATCAGCAGCGCCTTGACGCCCGACGTGCCGAGATCGAGGCCGAGATACATGTGTCCTCCCATGTCCGTCATGCCTGGCGGCGACGGTCTTCCTTGCTTTCCGGCCCAGTCCTGCGACAGAGGCGGTGAAGATATCCCAGCAATCGTGCCGCCGGACAAGCGCTCCGGTCAACACGTGAAGATTTTTTCGACACTCGAAAAAATCTGGCCGGGGCAGTTTTTAAGGCAAGATTTAGTCTTGGTCAATTCGCCGCGAGAGCGGTTGCGCGCCGTGAAAACAGTGCCGACAGCGGGCTGTCCGGCCGCGCCAGCGCGCGTTCAGCCGCAAGCGCCCTCGCCAGCGCGCCATCACCGAAACGCAATGCCGCCTCGATCAGCGTCAGGTCGATGACGTCGCGTTGTGCGTGGCTGCCGCCGAAGCGATGGGCGATTGCCCGGATCGGCCGGATCAGGCGTATCGTCTCGGCATGATTGCCCTCGCCGAATGCCTTGATGGCGAGCGTCAGCGGATGGCCTACATCCCGGGTGAAAGCAGCGTTGTCGCCCTTGCCCTGCATCGCCTCGCGCTGCGCCTCGAGCAAGCCGCGGGCCGGCGCGTCGAGGCCGGCGCCGACAAACGCCATCATCGCGTGGGCGTCGTTGAAGGCATAATGGCCGGCGGCGGCCTTGGGCAACCAGTTGGCGGCGAGTGTTGTCCAGCGCTCGCCGAGATCGACGCCGCCGAGATGCAGCCGCCACAGGATCGCCGAGGCATCGACCATGTTGAGCGCCAGCGTCGAGCGCTCGCCATAGATCGGCCCGTCATAGAGCGCCAGCACCTCGTCGGTCTCGCCGAGGTCGTAATGGAACAGCGCCAGGTGCCACCAATTGTGGACCTGCAGGAAGCTTTCCCGCGTCCACGCTTCGGGATTGGCGCGCATCCACAGAATGCCGTCCTTTTGCCGGCTCTGCATCTCCATGACATGGGCGACGGCATGCTGGGCCCAGCCGTCGCGCGGCTCGAGATCGACCGCCATGCGGCCAAGTTTTTCGGCGCGCGCGTAGTCGCCCATTTCCTCCAGGCCAAAGGCCTGCATGCCAAGTATGGCGTGGTAGCCCGGCATGCCGCTCTGCCAGGACGGCAGCGCGCGGCCGATGCGGTCGCGCAGCATGCGGGCATTGCCGGTGAAGAAGTCGATCTGGTGGCCGGTCTGCAGCGCCAGCGCATCGAGCGGAAACTCGATGGCGATATCCTCCAGCACGCGGGCGGCCTCGTGCCAGCGGCCCTCCGCAAGGTGGCCAAGGGCGGCGACATGCGCCTGCTCGCGCGTCGTCGCGGCAAGCGGCAGCGCTGCCTCGTAACATGCCTTTGCCACCGCCGTCGCCTCTCGCTCGGTGGCAAGGCCAAACAGATAACCCTTGAACACATGCGCCATGACGAAGCCGGGATCTTCGGCGATTGCCCGGTCAATGGAACGGACAGGATCGCCGATGAAGCACTGCAACTCGCGCACGGCCCGGCTGTAGGACGAGAGCCCGGCCTCCGTCGCGCCGGACAGTGTCAGGCCGAATGCATCGCTGACCGCCACGGTCTGTCCTCAGTTGCCCGATCGCATCGCTACTGTCGCGATGCCGGCGCCGACCAGCAGCGTACCGCCGGTGCGGTTGAAGATACGGATCGCCTTTGGGTTGCGCACCACGTTGCGCGCTCTTGCCGCGATCAGCGCGTAGCCGAAGGCATTGGCGAAGGCGAGCGCCAGGAAGGTCGTCTCGAAGATCAGCATCTGTGTCCAGAAATCCGCGTGCCGGTCGAGGAACTGCGGCAGGAAGGCGACGAAGAAGGTGATGCTTTTCGGATTGAGCGCGGTAATCAGCCAGGCATGCGCCGTCATCTTGGCCGATGACACCGCGTCGGTGCGCGGTTCGGCCCGGAGCGCACCGCCGGCGCGAAACAGCTTGATGCCGAGATAGATCAGATAGAAGGCGCCGATCACCTTCAGCACGGTGAATACGGTGGCCGACGCCGCCAGCAGCGCGCCGATGCCCAGCATCGACAGTGTCATCGCGGTGAAGTCGCCGAGCGCCACGCCGACCGCCATCGGCAGCGCGGTGCCCCAACCCTGGCCGAGCGCATAGGACACCACCAGCAGGATGGTCGGGCCCGGAATGACCAGAAGGACTGCCGAGGCAGCGGCAAACGCAGCCCAGTTTTCGAAGGACATTTTCTTCTCCTTGAGCTCAAAGAAGAGGATAAATCCTTGGCCCTGCGAAGATGTAAAGGGCTAAAAATGGAAAAAGCCCCTCGTTAACGCGAGGCGGCCGGCCTTCACGCTTTTTCAACCATGATTGGTGAAAATGCCTGCTATCCGGCCGGACCGTGTTTCCCGCCGATAGCGTGGGGTTTGGTAAATGCGTGAGTTGCCGCAAGGTCTATCGCTGCCGCATAATGGCGACGCAATCGAAACCGAGATACAGCTTTCCCGCCGCACGGTGCTGTCCGGCGCCGGTGCGCTGGCGCTGCTCGGCGTCGCCGGCTGCAGCCAGACGCTGGATTTGCCGTCGCTCCAGCTCGACGACGTCACCACCGGCTCGATCCGGCCGGTCCGTCCGAGCATCAGCGTCGACAAGAACATCACCAGCCCCGACGTGATGTACGCGTCGCTCACCGACGGTGGCTTCAATGTGCCGGAAGTGCCCTATCTCAAGGTCAAGCCGGAGTTCCGCCGTCAAATCGTCGTCGATCCGACCGGCGAGCAACCCGGCACCATTGTCGTCCACTCGCAGGAGCGGCTGCTCTATCTGGTGCAGCCCGGCGGCGAGGCGATCCGTTACGGCGTCGGCATCGGCAAGGACGGGTTCCGCTGGTCCGGCCGCGCCAACATCCAGTACGGCAAGGAATGGCCGGTCTGGACCCCGCCGCCCGAAATGATCGCCCGCAAGCCGGAATTGGTGAAATGGCAAAGCGGACAGCCGGGCGGCCTCGACAATCCGCTCGGCGCGCGTGCGCTTTACATCTATCAGAACGGCAGCGACACCGGTTATCGCATCCACGGCTCGCCCGAATGGTGGAGCATCGGCCAGGCGATGTCGTCGGGGTGCGTGCGCCTGATCAACCAGGACATTATCGACCTCTACAGCCGCGTCTCCAAGAAAAACCCGGTGGTCGTCATCTGAACGGCGGCTTCGCTTTCAGCGATCACTCTGCCGTTGCGCGATACCGCAAGACAGGCGAATGTGCCTGCGATTTTCATCGCCCGGGAGACGTGAACAATGGCCGGAACTTTTGTCATCGCGCAAGGCGGCGGTCCGACCGCCGTCATCAACCAGACAGTGGTGGGCGCCACGCTCGAAATCCGCAAGCGGCATCCCGGCGCCAAGGTGCTGGGATCGATCCACGGCGTGCGCGGCATTCGTGACGGCAATTACGTCGATCTCTCCGCCATCCCCGAGGACCGCCTGCGGCTGATCGCGGCGACGCCGAGCGCCGCGCTTGGTTCGACGCGCGACAAGCCGGATGCCGACTATTGCGACCTCATCCTCAATGGCTTGAAGAAAGCCGGCGCCGACGCCTTCATCTATATTGGCGGCAACGACACCTCGGGCACGCAGCAGATCCTCACCGAGGCCGCCGGCGGCAAGATCGCCTTCGTGCACGCGCCGAAAACCATCGACAACGATCTCGAGGAAAACGACCACACGCCCGGCTTCATGTCGGCGGCCGAGTTCGTCGCCGGGGCATTCCTTTCGGTCGATCTCGATTTCCGCGCTTTGCCCGGCATCTATGTAGGCATCGTCATGGGGCGGCATGCCGGTTTCCTGACGGCCGCGTCCGCGGCATGGCAGCTCGACCAGGACAGCGGCCCGCATCTCGTCTATGTGCCGGAGCGGCCGTTCTCGGCGGCCGGTTTCATCGACGACGTGCGCGCCACGCTCGACCGCCACAAGCGCTGCATCGTTGCCGTCTCCGAAGGCGTCAGCACCGCCGACGGCAAGGCGCTGGTCGAAAGCCTGGTGCCACCGGAAAGGCTGGAGCGCGACCAGCACGGCAACGTCAAGCTGTCGGGCAGCGACCTGCCGGCAGCCTTGGAGCGCGCGCTCGCCGAAGGGCTACCGGGCAAGCGGGCGCGCGTCGATGCGCTTGGCTATATGCCGCGCGGCTATGTCGGCGCCATCAGCGCGGTGGACGCGCAGGAGGCCTTCGACGCCGGCGCCTTCGCGGTCACGGTGGCCGACGAGGGTGGCGGTTCGGTGGCGCTGCAATATGACGGCAAGAAAACCGTGCTGGAGAAGGTGCCGCTGAAGAACGTCGCCGGCAAGACGCGCCATATGCCGGATGATTTCATGCTGCCCGATGTCAACCGGCTGTCCGATGCGGGCATGGCCTATCTGAAGCGGCTGGTCCCGCAAAAGTACAAGGTCGGCAAGCCATTCGTCTGATGCCGGCCTTCGTCTGATGGACAGCTGGTTCAGCAAAACCCTCGTCGACGCCGAGACGACGATGCTGACCGAGCCCTTCGTGCATGATTTCGTGCGCGCCAACATCTGGCATTTGCGCGGCCGCGATGTCGACCTGCTGGTCGACACCGGCATGGGGATCTGCCCGCTGGCACCGCAGATCGATACGCCGGCCGGCAAGCCGCTGCTCGTCGTCGCCACGCATATCCATCTCGATCATGTCGGCTCGCTGTACGAGTTTCCGTTGCGGGCAGGGCCGCGCCACAACGCCACGCAGTTCGACAGCATGGATGAGGCGGTGACCTACGCCTACATGTTCCATGATCTGGAAGGCGCCGTCTCCAGGCTGCCGGCGGAGGGCTGGAAGGCGGCCGATTACAGGATTCAACCGGCGCCTCTGGCCCGGACCCTGGACGAGGGCGATAGGATCGACCTCGGCGACCGCCAATTCCGCGTCCTGCATCTGCCCGGCCACTCTCCGGATTCGATCGCGCTGTTCAACGAGGCGGACGGCGTGTTCTTCGCCGGCGACGCCATCTACGACGCCATGCTGATCGACGACCTGCCGGATTCGGATCGCGCCGCCTATCGCCGCACGATGCAGCGGCTGCTCGAGCTGCCGATCCGCATCGGCCATGGCGGCCATGGACCAAGCTTCGACGGCAGGCGGATGCGCGAGATCGCCTCGGCGTATCTCAGGCGAACGGACGGGACAGCGGCATAGGAAGCCTCGGCAGGGGCGGTGAGGGGCGGTGAGGGGCGGCACAAATCTGAAGCGATTTTGGCTTGGGCAGCTATTTTGTTCTTGCTTTGTGCCGGCAGCTATGCTATTAATTTGAGTATGGTGCTGATTCGCCCCAACGACCCGCCCCCAAGGCGGGTTTTTGTTTTCGGGGTTCGGCGCCAGCCGGCAAGGCGGCCTGCCAGCCGGAAATTAAATCTTCGTAATATTATCTGGAAACCACGATCGGCGCCCTAGATGCGGGGCTGTCGATCCGGTCGGCTGCCATGAAGGCGAGACAGGTAAGGCCGACGACCGATGCGCCGATGAATTGTTCCGGCAACGGACCGTCACGGCGCTTCACCAATCTCTCGCCCGGACAACGGCCATGTCACCAATCCAGACCCTTCGCAGACATCGCGTTGCCGCTCTGCTGGGCGCCGCGCTGATTGTCAGCCCCTTCGCCTTGCCTCTCGCTCCCAGGCTGAATGATGTTCTGGCGGCAACAGTCACCCCTCCCGTCACCGGCATGACGGCGCCCAACGGCTCGTTCGCGCCGGTCGTGGCGGCCGACAAACCGGCAGTGGTGACCATCACGACGGTCATGAAAGCACAACAGCCGGACACCATGAGCGACGCCTCTCCCTTTGGCGGAACCTCGCCTTTCGACGACTATTTCCGCCATTTCTTCGATGACCAGGGACAGCCCGCCCCCAAGACACCGCCGGAGCAGGCGCCGCGCACCGAGGCCCTCGGTTCAGGCTTCATCATCGGCGCCGACGGCACCATTGTCACCAACAATCACGTCGTCGACGGTGCCCAGTCGATCAAGGTGACGCTCGACGACAGCACCGAACTTCCCGCCAAATTGATCGGCCACGACGCCAAGAACGATCTTGCCGTGCTCAAGGTCAAGGCCGGCAAGCCCTTGCCGACCGTCAAATGGGGCGATTCCGACAAGCTCATGCCGGGCGACCAGGTGCTCGCCTTCGGCAATCCTTTCGGCCTTGGCACCACGGTCACGGCCGGCATCGTCTCGGCGCGCGGCCGCGACCTGCACAGCGGGCCGTTTGACGACTTCATCCAGATCGACGCACCGATCAACCGGGGCAATTCCGGCGGCCCGCTGACGGATGTGAACGGCAATGTCGTCGGCATCAACACGGCGATCTTTTCGCCGAATGGCGGCAGCGTCGGCGTCGGGTTCGCCATCCTCTCGGACCAGGCGCAGAAGGTCGTCGCCAAGCTGATGAAAGGCGGCTCCATCCAGTACGGCTATCTCGGCGTCCAGATTCAGCCGGTGACGCCTGACATGGCGAGCGCCATCGGCCTCGATCGCCCCGCCGGCGTGCTGGTCGCGCAGGTCAGCGACGGATCGCCGGCCGCCAAGGCCGGCATCGAGACCGGCGATGTCATCACCAGCTTCGCCGGCCAGGACATCAAAGACCCAAGGGATCTGTCGCGCGCCGTCGCCGAAATTGCGCCCGGCACGAGGGAAACGCTCAACGTCTGGCGCAATGGGCAGAGGCTGCAGATCTCCGTCGAGGTCGGGCGCAACGAAGACGACATGGCAACGGGATCGGTGACCGGCGATCAGGGTCAGCCGTCGATGGAGCAGGGCCTTCGCGCACCGGCGCTCGGTCTCGGCCTGATGGACGTCACCCCGGATGTTCGCCAGGCAATGAACCTGGCAGGCAACCAGCACGGCGCACTGGTCGAGCGCATCGACCCGAACAAGGCGGCATCGGCTTCCGGCATCCAGCCCGGCGACATCATCGTCGCCGTCGACCAGCATCCGGTGAGAAGCGCCAGGCAGGCTAACCAGGCGATTGTGCAGGCTGCCAGATCCGGCAAGAAATCGGTGCTGCTGCTTGTCGAGCGTGACGGTGCCCAGATGTTTGTCGCCGTGCCCTTCGCCAGTGGCTGAATCGGGCGCGGCGCTGCCAAGATCGATGTAGAGCATTGCCGCCAGGCCGGAGCCAAGATTTCGGTTGCCCGCGGACACGTCTTCGAGAAAACTGACAAAGGTCGATTTGGACCTCGCACAAACGGATATTCTCGATGGTTACCCGAGGCTTCTCTTCCGGACGAAAGCCCCCGACGGATACGGATGCACGTATCCCGCCGGGGCAATATCTCGAGCAAGGTTTCCCGGTCCTGTCGGCCGGCCCGACACCGCATGTGCGCACCGAGGATTGGTCGTTCACGCTTAAGCACGGGCCGCGGCCGATCAAGAAGTGGAACTGGGCCGAGTTCAACGCACTGCCCTTGACCAAGATGACGCGCGACATCCATTGCGTCACCGCATGGACCAAGTTTGACACGGCGTGGCAGGGCGTGCTGGTCGACGACATCCTTGCCGACGCCGGCATCGAGCCGCCCACCGCCTTCACGCTGGCGCTGGGTTTCGACGGCTATTCCACCAACGTGCCGACCAAGGATCTCACCGGCGGCAAGGCGATGGTGGCGCTGCGTTATGAGGGCAAGCCGATCACCCCCGACCATGGCGGCCCGGCACGGCTGCTCGTTCCGCATCTCTATTTCTGGAAATCGGCCAAATGGCTGAACGGATTGCAGTTCACCGAGCGTGACGAGCCGGGTTTCTGGGAGTTGCGAGGCTATCATATCTATGGCGATCCGTGGCGCGAGCAGCGCTACACGAACGATCCATGAGCGACGCACCGGCGGCGCAGTCGCCTTGGCAGACGGTCACCATCACTCGCATTCAAAAGCGCACGCCGCGCGTCACCAGCTTTTTCCTGCAGCCGTCGCGGCCTTTCGCCTACCGTGCCGGGCAGCATGTCGATGTCAGGCTGACGGCGCCTGACGGCTATCAGGCGCGCCGCTCCTACTCCATCGCCTCGGCGCCGGAGACCGGCGAGACCATCGAACTGGCGATTGAAAAACTCGAGGACGGCGAGGTCTCGCCGTTCTTTCACGAAATCGCGGCGCTGGGCGACGAGGTCGAGTTGCGCGGGCCGCTCGGCGGCCATTTCGTCTGGTCCGACAGCGATGGCGGCCCGCTCCTGCTCGTCGGCGGCGGGTCGGGCGTGGTGCCGCTGATGTCGATGGTCCGCCACCGGGCGATGCGGGGGTCGCTGGTCGCCACCGCCCTGGTGTTTTCGGCGCGGGTCTGGGACGAGGTGATCTTTCGCGACGAGTTGATCGACCTCGCCGAGCGCCGGGATGGCTTCGACCTGGTGCTGACGCTGACGCGCGAGCCGGCCCGCCGTCCGGCGGATTATGCGCGGCGGGTCGACGCCGCGATGATGGTGCAAGCCATGACCAGGCTGCCCGCCCCGCCGAAACTCGCCTTCGTCTGCGGCTCGAACGCATTCGTGACGGCCGCCGCCGAGGCACTGATCGATGCCGGCGTCCCGGCGGCCCTTATCCGCACCGAACGTTACGGGGTCTGACCCGGTTCTGCTTGCCCGGTTGCTGCCTTCGCCGGCCGGCATAAGACGGGCCGAAAGCAGCCGCAACGGCGTGGCCGCGTTTGGCTGAGATGGTTAACGATTCGACAAAGAACCTCACCTTCGACTTTTATCGATTTAAAAAATCGAACCGAACGGTTCGTTTCTGTTGACAATGCGTGCAGGACGCTGTGAACGCTGCTTCCCTCAGCCGCCTTGCAGTCAGATCGAGATTATCGGTCATCTCATTGATATTGAGCAACAAAATTGTGGCGAAGGGAACCTTTGGCACAATTTCAAGGTGTAGATTCTTGGTCCACACCAAAACAACTTCGTGATTGGAAACTGGCCATCGGCTCTCCCACATCGGGGCTGTCCGGACGACGCGAATTCCTCCCAAGACACGCCGCTAGACGGACGGAAAACTAAGATACTGGAGTACTTAAAAATGAAAAAGATCGCTCTTGCCGCCGTCGCCGTTTTGGCCATCACCGGCAGCGCCTTCGCTGGCAGCGACAATTTTGGTTCTAATGGTGCGAACCAGCCTGCCGCTTCGGTCGACAGCTCGTATACGGCTTCCATTCAGAAGCCGGCTCACGCTGACAAGCAGCCTGTCCAGGGCGCCGACCGTAACCTCTTCGGCAACAACTAACAGCCGATCCCAGCATCAGGGCGGCGGGCATATCCGCCGTCCGGGGGATCTCAGAAATTCAGGAGTATTAAGGTGAAAAAGATCGTTCTTGCTACCGCCGCCGTTTTGGCCATCAGCGGCAGCGCTTTCGCCGCTAGCGACAATTATGGTTCGAACGGCGCGAACCAGCCTGCGCCTTCCGTCGATAGCTCGTACACGGCTTCCGTCAAGACGGCGGACCATGCTGAAAAGCAGCCGGTCGTCCAGGGCGCCGACCGCAATCTCTTCGGTAACAACTAACAGCCGATTCCAGCGTCAAAGCGGCGGGTGAGCTCGCCGCTTCGATTGAAATCCAGGAGTACCCAAAATGAAGAAGATTATTCTTACTGCCGCCGCTCTTTTGATCGCTGCCGGCGCCGCCTATGCCGGCAACGACAACGTTGGCGGGACCGACATCAATAAGCAGTCGACCGTCAATGTCGACAACACCCGGACGTCTTCGGTTCGCGACAGCAATTCGCCAGTCTACAAGCTGCTGAATTCGTCGCGCGATGTCCCAAAGTCCGCGCCTCAGGGCGCCGACCGCAATCTCTTCGGCAACAACTAACAGCCGAACTGGATTCAAGACAAAAGCGGCGGGCCATGCCCGCCGCTCTTGTTTTTTGCATAACGGAAAACGCCTGCTTCAAGCCGCCTTTGCTTCTGCTTCATGGAGCGCGAAGGAGTGTCCGTCCGCGTCGAAGATGTGCAGATCGCTGGCGTCCGCCGTCAGCCGCATCGCCGCTCCGCGCTTGACCTCGACATTGCCCGGCAGCTTGGTCACCAACGGCAGGTCGGCGCGGCCGATGTCGACATAGACGAGCTGGACCTCGCCGAGCTGCTCGACATAGTCGACCGTCCCTTCGAACAAATAGTCGGCGCCGCTGGCAATCATCAGATCCTCCGGCCGCACCCCGAAGCTCACCGCAGCGCCTTTCGCCGAGGCAGGCGTTGCGATTGGCACCGTTGCCTTGCGGCCGCCGACATGGCTGACAACGGTGGGGTTGCCGGTCTTGTCGATCGTTGCCGGCAGGATGTTCATCGCCGGCGAGCCGATGAACTGGGCGACGAACAGATTGCCGGGCCGCTTGTAGAGCTCCATCGGCGTGCCGACCTGTTCGATATGGCCTTCCTTCAGCACCACGATGCGGTCGGCCAGCGTCATCGCCTCGACCTGGTCGTGGGTGACGTAGATCATCGTTGTGGCCGGCATCGATTCCTTGAGCTTGGCGATCTCGATGCGGGTGGCGACGCGCAGCGCCGCGTCGAGGTTGGATAGCGGCTCGTCGAACAGGAAGACCTTGGGATTGCGCACGATGGCGCGGCCGATGGCGACGCGCTGGCGCTGGCCGCCCGACATCGCCTTGGGCAGGCGGTCGAGATATTTGGTCAGCTGCAGGATCTCGGCGGCCTGGCGCACCCGCTTGTCGATCTCGGCCTTGCTTTCCTTGCCGATCTTCATCGAGAAGGCCATGTTGTCGTAGACCGTCATGTGCGGATAAAGCGCATAAGACTGGAACACCATGGCGATGCCGCGCTTTGACGGCGGCACGTCGTTGACGATCTCGCCGTCGATCTTGAGCTCGCCCGAGGTGATCTCCTCCAGCCCGGCGATGCAGCGCAGCAGGGTCGACTTGCCGCAACCCGAGGGGCCGACGAAGACGATGAATTCGCCCGACCTTATGTCGAGGTCGACGCCGTGCAGAATGTTGAGATTGCCGTATGATTTCTTCACTTGCCTCAGCGTGACATCGGCCATGGTACCCTCCAGTTCTTCATTGAATTCAGTCGATACGCCCGAACCAGGCGTCGTAGCCGCCGAGGCGGATAGTGCCGGCGCCAGTCTGTCCCGAAAACCCGTGTCCCGGCAAGGGCTGCAGTGAGCGGCCGCCAAGATCGACTTCGGCCGGCTTCGCCCCGAGATTGAAGGCGCAGACGATCTGCTCGTTGCCTTCGCGGCGCGTGAACGCGACGGTGTCTCCGTCGCTTTCGATGAACTCGATATCGCCCTTGGTCAGTGCCGGATGAGCGCGGCGGAAAGCCAGAAAGCGCCGGTAGTGCTCGAGCAGCGAGCCGTCGTCGCCTTGCTGCACATTCACCGCTTGCGCAAGATGCTTGCTGGGCACCGGCAGCCAGGGCTTTGCCGTCGAGAAGCCGCCATTGCGGGCGGCGCCGTCCCAAACCATCGGCGTGCGGCAGCCGTCGCGGCCCTTGAATTCCGGCCAGAAGCGGATGCCGTATGGGTCCTGCAGATCCTCGAAGCTGAGTTCGGCCTCGCTGAGTCCGAGCTCCTCGCCCTGATAGATGGAGACGGAGCCGCGCAACGACATCAGCAGCGCCGAGATGAGCTTGAGGTAGGCGGTCGGGTCGGGCTCGCCGGCCGCCCAGCGCGAGGCAGTGCGCATCACGTCATGGTTGGAGAAGGCCCAGCACGACCAGCCGTCGCTGGCCACCTTGCCGAAGGTTTCCAGCACCGCGCGTATCTTTGCCGCGCTGATCTTCTCCGGCGCCAGGAAGTCGAAGGAGTAACACATATGCACGCGCTTGCCGCCGGCCGTATAGGCCGCCACCACTTCCAGCCCACGCTGCGAATCGCCGACTTCACCAACCGCGGCCGTCGCCGGATATTCGTCAAGCAAGGCGCGGAAGCGTTCGAGGAAGCCGAGGTTTTCAGGCCGGCTCTTGTCGTAGAGATGGTCCTGGTAGTTGTAGGGGTTGACGGCCGGCGCCGTCTGATCGTTGCGCTGCTCGGGCGGCAGCGGCGGATTGTCTTCCAGGCCTTGGCTGTGGAAGTAGAAATTGATGGTATCGAGGCGGAAACCATCGACGCCGCGCTCCAGCCAGAAGCGGGTGACGTCAAGCAGCGCGTCTTGGACCGCGCGGGTATGGAAGTTGAGGTCGGGCTGCTCGGCCAGGAAATTATGCAGGTAATATTGCTGGCGGCTGGTGTCCCACTGCCAGGCCGAGCCGCCGAAGATCGACAGCCAGTTATTGGGCGGCGTGCCGTCCGGCTTGGCGTCCGCCCAGACATACCAGTCGGCTTTTGGATTGCTGCGGCTCGAACGGCTTTCCTTGAACCACGGATGGATGTCGGCGGTGTGCGAGAGCACCTCGTCGATCATCACCTTGAGGCCAAGCCGGTGCGCCTCTGCGGTCAGCGCGTCGAAGTCGGCCAGCGTGCCGAACATCGGATTGACTTCGCAATAATCCGACACGTCGTAGCCAAAGTCCTTCATCGGCGATTTGAAGAATGGCGAGATCCAGATGGCGTCGACACCGAGCGAGGCGATGTAGGGCAGCCGCTGGATGATACCCCTGAGGTCGCCGATGCCGTCGCCGTTCGAATCCTGATAGCTGCGCGGGTAGATCTGGTAGATCACGGCACCTCGCCACCAGTCGCGATCGATAGCGAGATCGGGCTTCGGGGTGGCCTTCAAAGCGGATTGCATGATCTCAACCTCCTTTCACCGAGCCGGCAAGCAGCCCGCGGACGAAATAGCGCTGCAGCGAGAAGAACACGATCAGCGGCACGATGATGGTGACGAAGGCCGATGTCGTCAGGATCTCCCAGTCGCCGCCGCGCGAGCCGAGCAACGCATTGAGCTTGGCGGTCAGCACGATCTGGTCGCCCTCGGTACCAAGGAAAACCATCGCCACCAGCAGATCGTTCCACACCCAGAGAAACTGGAAGATGGCGAACGAGGCCAGCACCGGGAACGACAATGGCAGCACGATCTTGACGAAGATCTCAAAATCGCTGGCGCCGTCGATGCGCGCCGATTCCATGATCTCGCGTGGCAGGCCGGCAATATAGCTCCTCAGAAGATAGATGGCGAAAGGCAGACCGAAGCCGGTATGCGCCAGCCAGATGCCGAGATAGGTTTTCGACGGCACGCCGAAGAAGCTGCCGACGCCGTTATAGAGCTTCAACAGCGGGATCAGCGACATCTGCAGCGGCACGACCAGGAGGCCGATGATGACGGCGATGAGCAGGGCGCGGCCGGGAAAGCGCATCCAGGCCAGCGCATAGGCGGCGAACGCGGCGATCAGGATCGGGATCACGGTCGACGGAATGGTGACGGTCAGCGAGTTCATGAAAGAGCGGCCGATGCCTTCCGAAAACAGCACTGTGTTGTAATTGTCGGTGGTGAATTTCGGCGGCGCCGACGAGGCGTAATAAACGCGCTGGCCGCGTTCGCCTTCGAAGGCCTTCGGCGAGGTCATGACGAAACTGCCCTCGGCATTGAGCTGCAGGGTCACGCCGTCGCCGAGATCGGCTGTCGTGCCGGCGGGATATTGCGTCGGCGCTGCCGACTTGACGCCGAAGGCGCTGATGTTGCGAGCAGGGCCGTCGCCGAAAATATTGCCTTGCAGGACGAACTTGCCGTCCTTCTCGACCTGCGCCGAGGCGGGCGGCAGCCGTCCGGCTTCCGTCTGACTGGAACTGGTGAACGAATTCCACCAGCCAGAAGCGATGATCTGGTCCTTGTCGCGCAGCGACGAGACCAGAATGCCGAGCGTCGGGATCGTCCAGATCGCAACGAAGATGAAGACGGCGATATGGACGCCGAAACGGCTGACAAAGGACTTTCCGGTCGAGCCAGTCATCTCAATGCCCTTCCGTCTCTTTGTTCGCCTGGCGGATGTTCCAGACCATGATCGGAATGACCGCTATCATGATGATGATGGCGATGGTGGCACCGCGGCCGAAATCGCCGCCGCCGCGGAACATCCAGTCGAACATCAGATTGGCCAGCACCTGGCTGTTCCACTGGCCGTTGGTCATGGTCAGCACGATGTCGAAAACCTTCAGCACCAGGATGGTGATGGTGGTCCAGACGACGGCGATCGTGCCCCAGATCTGCGGCACCATGATCTTCCAGAAGATCTGGAAAGGGTTGGCGCCGTCGATGACGGCGGCTTCCAGCGTCTCTTCTGGAATGCCGCGCAAGGCCGACGACAGGATGACCATGGCAAAGCCGGTCTGGATCCAGATCAGGATGATCATCAGGAAGAAATTGTTCCAGAACGGCAGCGAGATCCAGACCTGCGGCTGGCCGCCGAAATACTGGACGATGGCGTTGAGCAGGCCGATCTGTGTCTGGCCCTCGCCGCGATATTCGTAGATGAATTTCCAGATGACGCTGGCGCCGACGAATGAGATGGCCAGCGGCAGGAAGATCAGGCTCTTGGCGATGGTGCCCCACCAGATCTTGTCGGTGAGCACGGCGATGATCAGCCCGAGGAAGGTGCAGGCGGCCGGCACCACCGCCAGCCACAGGATGTTATTGAGGATCGAGTTGCGGAACTCGCGGTCGCCGAACGCCCATTGATAATTGGCCAAGCCGACGAAATGGGCGCCGCCGCGATCGAGGAACGACAGCCTCAGTGTCTCCACCACCGGGTAGATCAGGTAGATGGTGAGGATGATCATCGCCGGGCCGACGAACAGCCAGGGCCGGATCACCCCCTGCCGGCGCAGATTGTTAATCGCCGCCTTGCCGGAAACGCCGCGTGCCGGAAAGATCGTGTCGAGAGCCTTGTTGGCGCCCCAGAAATAGGCGACGCAGCCGCCCACGCCGATGATGATGACGAATATCGCCGAAAAAATCTGAGCCGCCATGGGTCCCTCCCCCTGCGCACGGATCCGCCAGTCGAGAATGGCTTTGGCGACGGGATCATGCGCCGATTCAGTTGTCTGGAGCGCGACCAGCCGGAAAGCAGGTCACTGGGCGCGCGTCATGCCGGAATGCATTGTGCTCACGACAATCGACGTGACGCCAAGCACCGGATAGGATCCGGGCCGTTTTGAGGCCCGGATCGCATCAAATCGGAACTCAAGCCGGCCGCTTACTTGATCGCGTCCCAGCTTTTCTGGATGTCGGTGGCGACGTCCTGGGCGGACTTGCCGCCGACGAGGTCGATCATGCCCGTCCAGAACGCACCGGCGCCGATCTTGCCCGGCATCAGGTCGGACCCGTCGAAGCGGAACGTTGAGGCGTTGGCCAGGATATCGCCCTGCTTCTTCAGCGCGTCGCTGGCATAGGCGTCCTTGTTGACCGACTTGAACGGCGTCACGAAGCCGCCCTGCGCCATCCAGATCTCATGAGCGAGCGGCAGCTTCAGGAATTCGATGAACGCGCGGGCACTCTTGCTATCCTTGGTGATCATGGCCAGCGTGCCGGCGCCGAGCACCGGAGTGCCGAGCTCGGGCTTGGAGGCGTAAGGCGGGTAGTAGAAGAAGTCGGCATCCTCGCCGATCTTGGTGCCTTGCGGGAAGAAGGTCGGGATGAACGATGCCTGGTGGTGCAGATAGCATTTCGGCGGCACCGAGAAGAGGCCCTTAGGGCTGTCGCGGAAATCGGTCGCCGCAACCGCCTTGGCGCCGCCCTCGACCATCTTGTCGTCGGTCGCGATCTTGCCGAAAATGTCGATGGCGTTGACCACTGCCGGGTCGTTGAACGGAATTTCGTTCTTCACCCATTTGTCGTAGGTCTCGGGCGTCTGGGTGCGCAGCATGATGTCTTCGACCCAGTCGGTCGCCGGCCATCCGGTGGCGCCGCCCGATCCAAGCCCGATGCACCATGGCGTGCCGCCGTCGGCGATGATCTTCTTTTCGAGCTCGGCAAGCTCTTCCTGCGTCTTCGGCACCTTGTAGCCGGCTTCCTCGAAATTATCCGGCGAGTACCAGACCAGCGATTTCACGTCGGCCTTGTAAGGAAAGGCGAAGAAGCCGGGCTTGCCGTCCTTGTCCTTGAAGGTGCCGAGGTCGACCCAGGATTGCCCGGCGCCGTAATTGTCCTTGACCCAGTTGGCGGTGTCGTCGCCGAGCGGCGTCAAAAGGCCCTTCGATGCCAGATCCTGGATCAGGCCCGGTTGCGGCAGCACGGCGATGTTGGGCGGGCTACCGGCCTGCGTGTCGATGACGATCTGCTGCTCGTAATTCTCCGACGAGGAGTACTTGATCTCGGCGCCGGTGGCTTCCGAGAAGTAATCGAGAACGGTGCGGATAAGCCCTTCGTCCTCGCCGCGCCACGGGCCGAAGATCGTCAGCGTCTCGCCCTTGAGGTCGACCTTCTTGAGCTCTTCGTAGTTGGCCCAGTTGAAACGGGGATCTTCGCCCGGCTTGAACTTCAGTTCGGCTTGCGCGGGCATGGCCAGAGCGAGCGTGGCAAACGCGGCGCCCAGCAGAAGCATTTTCTTCATCGGTATTCCCTTCCAGTGGTGACAAACACCGAACGAAACCTCCATTCCGTCCGCCGGCGCTGCAGGACTGTGACTCAGTCGGAAAGGAACTGCAACCTTTCGTAGAGTCTTCCAAAGCGCTTTGGTCATCTTGATCTCGCCACTGAATTGATCGCGAGTCAAGAGGAAGCCAGGCTAATCGATTTAATTTCTGCGGGCCTGGTGCCGACGAAAGTGCGCTGCAGCACAGTTTTCTGGCAATGCAGCAGCAAATTCGGCTTCAAACCGGTCCGAACCGTGCGTATGGTCACTGCGCTCGGCAACGCGGTTCGCAGCGGCCAGCTCGATTCAGATTAAAAGCGCTTTGAGCCTTGGAGGCCTTCCGGTGAATCTCAAGCAACTCTCCCATATGCTGGCGCTTTCGCAGACCACGGTCAGCCGCGCATTGAACGGCTACCCGGAAGTCAACGAGGAGACGCGCCGGCGGGTGGTCGATGCCGCCAAGCGCCACGGCTATCGCCCCAATCCGAGCGCGCGCCGGCTGGCAACCGGCAAGACCGGCATGATCGGCTATGTGCTGCCGACGGGAACGACCGTCGATATCGACCCGCATTTCGTCGAGTTCCTGTCCGGCCTCGGCGATTATGCGCGTTCGCACGAGTTCGACCTGGTGCTGTCACCGGCCGATGCCGACGACCAGGAGACGACCTACCGCCGCATTGTGGCCAACCGGCAGGTCGACGCGGTCTATATCTCCTCGCCGAGGCCGACCGACCGGCGGGTGGCGCTGGTCAATACGCTCGGCATTCCCTTCATCGTCCATGGCCGCAGCGAAGGCTTCGATTTCGACTATCCCTTCACCGACATCGACAATGAGGGCGCCTTCCACGAGGCGGCGCGGCTACTCGTCCAGCTCGGTCACAGGCGTCTGGCGCTGATCAATGGTGATGATCGCGAGACCTTCGCCATCCATCGCGAGCGCGGCGTGCGGCGCGCACTTGCGGCGAGCGGCCTGATGCTCAGTGAACAGCATGTCTGTTCCCTCACCATGACCGAGGAGAACGGCTACCGCGCCGCCAGACGCTTGCTGGAACAAAGCGACGCGCCGACGGCGATCGCCTGCTCCAGCCTGATCATGGCGCTCGGCGTGGTGCGCGCGGTGCGCGATCTCGGCCTGACCATTCCGGGCGACCTGTCGCTGATCGCCCATGACGACGTCTTTCCCTGGCTGAAGCCGGAAAATTTTTCGGTGCCATTGTCGACGACGCGCTCGTCGATCCGCCTGGCGGGCGCACGCATCGCCGAACGGCTGGCGGCGCGGATTTCCGGCCTGGAGGAGGGCGCTCGCGGCGAGGTCTGGCCGGTCGACCTGGTGGTCAGGGGATCGGTCGCCGGCGCGCCTGCCTAAGGGCACAACTCAATCACTCTGAAAGGCCGAGGTCGACCTTGGCGGCTGTTGGCAGCATCAGCGAGTGCGTCCTGGTCTCAGGCCGCGGATTTGAGGTGATCGATGAAGGCGCGCAGCTTCGGCAGGACTTGGCGCTTGCCAGGATGATAGAGGAAGACACCCGGCGTCGTCGTGGCGATGCTGTCCAGCACCGACTTGAGTTTTCCTTCTTCTATCGGACCTTCGGCGAGTGGTCGTGGTGTCTGCGCCAGCCCAACGCCCCGCGTCGCAGCCCCGACCAATGTCGAATAGTCGTGCGCGATCAGCGGGCCTGAGACGACCGCTTCGATTGCGCCGTTGCCGTCGATGAACGACCAGGGCGCGATGCTGCCATTCGAACGGCGCAAGCGTAAGCAGGCGTGGTGGCGCAAGTCGTCGACACGCTCGGGACGGCCGTGGCGCTCGAGATAGTCAGGGCTGCCGACGACCACGAACGAGAACGGCGCTGTCAGCCGCACCGCAACCATGTCGGGGGCGATGAGCTGCCCGAGGCGAATGCCGGCGTCGAACCCGCCGGTCGCGAGATCGACCATCTGGTCGCTCACGGCGATCTCCAGTTCGATCTCAGGATAGGCTTGGCAGAACGACGCGATCACCGGCTCCAACATCAGCGGCACGATGGCGCGGGGCACGGACAGGCGTAGCAGACCGGTCGGCCGTTGGCCGATATCGCGGGCGGCCTCGCCGGCCGCGACAAGCTCTTCGAATGCCGGGCCGGCACGGTCTAGGAACCGCTGGCCAGGCTCGGTTAAACCAACGCTCCGCGTCGTGCGGACGAACAGCGCCGTGCCCAGGCGGGCTTCCAGTGCGCGCACCGCCTGGCTCACGGCGGACGGCGTCACGCCGAGATCAGCGGCGGCACGGCGGAAGCTGCGGCGCCTGGCGACGGCCAGGAACGCCTCGACGCCCTCCAGCGCACCATGCCGGACTGTGTAGTTCTGCTTCATAGGTTGTTGTGATTACACCGGATAGTCGAATTGCGGTAGCGGGCTTAAAGCCGCGTGAATCAACTGTTGAGGAAGCCAAATGTCCACGGAAATGGTATTCCAAACCCATCTTGTTCTCGGCTACGTCGCGTGGCTGCTTTGCTTCGGCGCGTACGGTTTGCCGTGGCTCAGGTCGATGGACTGGGTCGCAGCGCAACGCGCTATCGCTACGCTGCACAGCTTCCGCTTCTTCGGGCTCGTCTTCATGGTTCCAGGCGTCGTAAGCTCCAATCTGCCCGCCGATTTCGGCGTGTTCGCCGCCTACGGCGATTTCGCGACTGGCGTGCTGGCCATGCTGGCGCTGCTCACGGTTAGGATACGCCCGCTCTTCTGGCCGTTGGTCGTCGCCTTCAACGTCGTAGGGACGGTCGACCTCGTCGTCGACTATTACCACGCCATTCAGATCGGCCTTCCTGCACGCGCGGGAGAACTGGGCGCCACCTACGCGATCCCGATCATCTACGTACCGCTGCTGATGATCACGCACATCGCCGCATTCTATTTTCTGGTTCGTCCTCGGCAAAACGCGACTTGAGCGGGCTATTGCTTCGCCGTCTCGGCCGCCTTCATGTCCAGCAGCCCAAAGCCGAAATCATAGTCGCGTCCCTTGGGGCCGAGATCTTTTGCCGTGGCGGCAAGTGTTTTCTCGACCCAGTCGGCGGAGCGGTCGGGCGCCGCATGCAAGAGATTGGCGACGGCGCCGGTCACGATCGCCGCCGCAAAGGAAGTCCCGCTCACCACATCCGAGCCGGCGCCGCTCGGCGCCACCATCTCGACGCCGGGAGCGGAGATGAAGACGTAGGCGCCGCGATTGGCCTGCGCCATCAACCCGTCCTTGGCGTCGGTGGCCGTCACCGCGATCACGCCGTCGAAGGCGGCCGGATAACCATAGGGCGCCTTCGGTCCGTTATTTCCGGCGGCCGCGACCAGCACGATGCCAAGCGCGCGTGCATTGCGGCAGGCGATGTCGAGCAAGTCGTTCTTCGGACCGACGAAGCTCATATTGATGATGCGGACATCCTGCTCCGCCGCCCAGTCGAGCGCCGAAAGGATGACGTCCATGCTCGACTTGCCGCCCTCGAAGGCGCGGGCGTGGTAGATCCCGGCGCCCGGCGCCATGCCTTTGAACGCGCCGGTGCCGGCGATCAGGCCGTCGACCGAAGTACCGTGGTCGCGCGCCTTGATCGGCACATCGGGCATGGCATCGAACTGCCCGGCAATAACGCCGGAAAGCGCCGGATTGCTGTCGTCGATGCCGGTGTCGATGACGCCGACGCGGATATTCTCGCCGCTGGCCGCGTCGGCGTCGAGTGCGATGCGCTCGAACGCATAATTGACGATACTGGCCGTCTGCTGCAGCGCATAGACGTGGTTGGCCTCACGCCGCAAAGTACGGCCGCCGGCGGCAAGCTGCGCCAGCACGACGCCGACCGGGCGGCCATCGGGTATGCCGAAGCGCACCAGTGTGTTGCCGAGCAGCCGCGACTGCCGCTGCGAGCGTATTTCGAGGCCGAACGAGGCGGCGATCCGCTGGACCGCGCCGGCATCGCCAGTGACGGTGACCAGCACCTCGTCGGGCACGAAATCGCCGATCACGGCGCGCGGCGGCTCGGTTGCGACAAGATCGGTGGGTGCTACGACCGGACCACCCGACGCGGCAGCCTGTATTGCCGGGGCGCCCGAAGGCGGAGCGGGCGGCGGGGCCGCAGTATTGCCAGGAGGTGTCGGCGCCCCGGCGACTACGGCGGGATTGGGAAACAGGTCGACAATCAAGCCCGGAAGAAACACGGCGCCCGTCGTTCCAGGAGCCGGCGCTTTGCCGCCATCCTTCACGCCGCCGCCATCCGTGGCGCAGTCGGCGTTGGCGGCACTTGCCCGGTTCAGGCAGTCGATCTCAGCCTGGCTGAGGTTCGGGTCGTTGGTCTGCGCCATTGCGGATGCGGCGGAGATTGTGATTGCCGCCGTCAATCGAATGACCGCCTTAGCCGCCATCAGCCGGTTTCCTTCCCTCCAGGGCAGCTTCGGTGAAAGGCTGGGCGGCAATAAGGCCAAGCAGCTTCTGATAGTCGGCGGCGGTCTTGGCCGGAACGCCGAGCCGGAAGATGCCGTCGGCGGTCGGCCCGCCGGCGATATTCAACTGGTTCTGGTCGAGAAAAGCGACGATTTCGGACAACTTCGCATCCGCTTTGAATTTCACCAGGGCAAACGGCATTTTGGCCAGATCGTCCTCCGATCCGGCAATCTCGAAGTCACCGCCTCTGTTGCCGGTCTGCACAAAGGATTGCGTGACGACCAGAGCCAGCAGCACCGCGGCCGCGGCCCAGGCGACGCCGGCGGGCACCGCCTTGAAGCGGCTCCAGGCCTGCGCCAGCCAGGACGATGCCACAGGCGCACGGGACGGGCCGGCCTCGGCGTCGAGCGCCTTGGCGAAGCGGCTGAGCGCATCGGCCGGCGGGCGGATTGCCTCGTTTGCGGCAGCGGTGCCGGAGAATTCGGCCTCGGCCTCACCCAGTGCGGCCATCGCCGCCGGATCGCTCGCCAGCCATTCCTCGATGGCTTCGAGCTCGGCGCCCTCCAGCGAGCCGTTCAGATAAAACGGCAGCAGCATTTCCATTTCGTCGCGGCGTGACATTTTTTCAGCGGCGCTCATGGCCACCCCCTGTCGTAACCGGCGGCCTTGAGGGCTTCGCCGAGTTTCTTGCGGGCGTAGAACATCCTGGTCTTGACCGTGGCGACCGGGATGCCGAGTACCTCGCCGATCTCGCTCACCGATTGCCCGTGATAATAGGCAAGGTCGATCACCGTGCGGTGCTCTTCCGGCATGGCATCGATGAAGCATCGCAAGGCAGCGGCCTTGTCTTCCTTCATCGTCACGACTTCCGGCGTGTCGGCGACGTCGGCGACCTGGGCCGCGTCATCGTCGTCGATCCAGTCTTCCTTCTTCTTGCGCAACAGGGACAGCGCCTTGAAGCGGGCAATGCCGAGCAGCCATGTCGAGACCTCCGAGCGCCCCTCGAAGACCGGCGCCTGTCGCCAGAGTTCGAGGAACACCTCGTTCGCGATATCGTCGGCCATCAGTTCCGATCCCGTCTGGCGTGCCACGAAGCGGTAGACCCGCGCGTGGTGGCGCATGAACAGGAGCCGCCCGGCGGCACGGTCGCCCTTCGCGACCCGCTCGACGAGCGCGCGATCGGTCTCCGCGGCCGTCATCGCCGGTCGAGCCGCCCGGCTCCTGCCTGCTCTGTCGCTGATCGGCCCAAAAAGGTTCACCGCATCCGCCCGAGGACTTTTGCGGAGGCTAGCCGAAGAGCGGGAGCGTGGCCAGAGTATACCGTTCTCCCCCTTTTTAGGGATACTGTCTAGGCCGTCAGGCTCGCAATGACGGCGGCCAAAAGGCGGCTCATAGCCATCGGGCAAGGTGCAGTCGTTCAGTCTCGGGCGGGCGTAATTGGATGCAGGGATTCCCGACAGTTTTGTCACTCACCGGTCCGCTGCCGGGCGACTAAGGTCCCGATCGCAAACGGCAATCCAAATCAGTCGAGAAATGGCTTTGCCTTCATCGTCGCCGGCACCGGCACGCCGAGGCGCGCAAGCACCGTCGGCGCAAGCTGCAGCTGATCGAGCAGCGTATTGGCTTTCGGACCCGCGCCGGGCCCGAAGTAGTAAAGTGCGAAATCCTGCATCTCCTCGTCATGGCCGCCGTGATGGCCGCGATCGGTCTGGCCATGATCGGCGGTGACGATCACCTCGTAGCCGTCCTCCCGCCAGCGCGGCAGGAAGCCGGCGAGCATGGCGTCCATTGCATAGACGGCATGATCCATTTCATGGCAATCATGGCCGAAGCGGTGGCCCATCGAGTCCAGAGTGCAGCTGTGCAGGATGCCGTAGTCGATGCCGTAGCGCCTGGTCAGCATGGTCAACGTCGCGAACAGGTCGACGTCGCTCGGCGTCATCTGGTTCGTGGCATTGTAGCCGCTCATGGTATGGAACCGGCCATGGCTGATCGGCCTGCCCGGCTGGTCGAACTCCAGGTCCTCGACCAGATCGAAGGGATAGGCCCGGAAGAATTCGGACCAGTAGGAATGGGTGACCGCACCCGTCTTGCCGCCGGCCCTGCTGACTTCGGAAAAGATGTCCGGCTGTTCGATGCGAAACCGGTTCTCGTTCGACAGGATACCGTGCACTTGGGGCGGCACGCCGGTGTGGATCGAGGCATAGCAGGATGCCGAGGTCGACGGCAGGACGGAGCGCATTTTCCATACGCGCGCTTCGCCTGATTGCACCCAGCCTTCGAGATTGCCCATCAGCCGTCGCCAGTTTCGGTAAGGCACGCCGTCGAGGATGATGAGCAATAGTTTTGTCTTGAGCGCCATAGGCAGCTCCATGTGCCTTAATCGGATAGTCAGGGCCGGGCTGCCGTTCGATCCACGCCCGGACCGGATCGTCGGGCGCAATGGCCGGCGCGCTAGTTCCCCGCGCTGGCCATGCGGCGTCCCTTGATCGCCTTTTCCAGCCAGCCGATCTCCATTTCTGGCACCGACGACAGCAAAAGATCGGTGTACGCATCGAAAGGTGGCGTCAGCACGGTGCTCTTGGCGCCGTAGCGCACCACTTCGCCGCGATACATCACCGCGATCGAATCGGCGATCGACTTGACCGTCGCCAGGTCGTGGGTGATGAACAGATAAGCGACATTTTCCTCTTTCTGCAGCTCGAGCAGCAGTTCCAGTATGCCGTGGGCGACCAGCGGGTCGAGCGCCGAGGTCACCTCGTCGCAGATGATCAGCTTCGGCTTGGCGGCGAGCGAACGGGCGATGCAGACGCGCTGCTTCTGGCCGCCCGAAAGCTCGGCCGGATAGCGGTCGACATAGCCCTTGCCCATTTCGATCTTGTCGAGCAGTTCGGCGACGCGTTTGTCGCGCTCGCGCCCGCGCATTCCAAAATAGAATTCCAGCGGCCGGCCGATGATGGTGCCGACCGTCTGGCGCGGGTTCATCGCCACATCGGCCATCTGGTAGATCATCTGCAGCTGCCGCAGATCCTCCTTCGGCCGGTCGGCCAGCCGGTTGGCGAGCGGCCGTCCGTCGAAGGTGACGGTGCCCTGTTCGGGCGGCAAGAGGCCGGTGATGGCGCGCGCCAGCGTGGATTTGCCGGAGCCGGACTCGCCGACCACCGCCAGCGTCTGGCCCGGGAAAATGTCGACCGAGACGTTCTTCAGCACCTTGATGTGGCTGCGGCCATAGGCGGCGGTGATGTTCTTGACCGACAGGAACGGGCTCGTGCCGGGCTTCTGCTCCTGGTGTTCGATCTCATGCACCGAAACCAGTGCGTTGGTGTACTCCTGGCGCGGCTCCTTGATGATCTGGCGGGTGCCGCCCCATTCGACCAGCCGGCCGTGGCGCAGCACCATGATCTCGTCCGAAACCTGGGCGACGACGGCAAGATCGTGGGTGATATAGAGCGCCGCGACATGCGTGTCGCGGATGGCGTCCTTGATCGCCGCCAAGACGTCGATCTGCGTCGTCACGTCGAGCGCAGTGGTCGGCTCGTCGAAGACGATCAGGTCGGGCTCCGAGCACAGCGCCATTGCCGTCATCACGCGCTGGAGCTGACCGCCCGACACCTGGTGGGGGAAACGCTCGCCGATGCTTTCGGGGTTCGGCAGGCTAAGCTTCTTGAACAGCGCCACGGCGCGCTTTTCAGCTTGCGCCCGCGTCGCCGTGCCGTGCAGGAGTGCTGCCTCGACCACCTGGTCCATCAGCCTGTGCGCCGGATTGAAGGCCGCTGCCGCCGATTGCGCGACATAGCAGACCTCGCGGCCGCGCAATTTGCGGAACCCTTCGTTGCCGCCCTTCAGGATGTCGCGGCCATTGAGGATGACCTCGCCGCCGGTGATGCGCACGCCGCCGCGGCCGTAGCCCATCGACGACAGGCCGATGGTCGACTTGCCGGCGCCGGACTCGCCGATCAGTCCGAGCACCTTGCCCTTTTCGAGCGTCAGCGAGACATCGTGCACCAGCACGATGTTCTTCGGCGCCTCGCCCGGCGGATATACCGTGGCCTCGATGCGCAGATTGCGGATGTCGAGCAGCACGCCGGACTTCAGTTGCCCCGACTTCGGTTGCCCGGGCTTCGGTTGCTTGTCAGCCATCACCCGCGTCCTCCCTTCAGGCTTGTCGTGCGGTTGAGCACCCAGTCGGCGACGAGATTGACGGAAATCGCCAGCGCTGCGATCGCCGCCGCCGGAATGAGGGCGGCGCCTATGCCGAAGACGATGCCATCCTTGTTTTCCTTGACCATGCCGCCCCAATCGGCGTCCGGCGGCTGCACGCCAAGCCCGAGGAAGGACAGTGTCGACAGGAACAGCACGGCATAGATGAAGCGCAGGCCGAGTTCCGAAACAAGCGGCGACAGCGCATTGGGCAGGATTTCGCGGAAGATGATCCAGCCGCTGCCTTCGCCGCGCAATTTGGCCGCCTCGACATAGTCCATGACGTTGATGTCGACGGCGACCGCTCGTGACAGGCGATAGACGCGGGTCGAATCCAGAACGCCCATGACCAGGATCAGCATCACCAGATTGGATGGCAGCACCGAAAGCACGACAAGGGCCATGATCAGCGTCGGGATCGACATCAGAAGGTCGACAAGCCGTGACAGCAGCGTGTCGAACCAGCCGCCGAAAACCGCTGCCGAGAAGCCGAGGATGGCGCCGAGCGAGAAGGACAGCGCCGTAGCCAGCACCGCAATGAACAGCGTGATGCGGGCGCCATAGATCATGCGCGACAACAGATCGCGACCGAGATTATCGGTGCCCAGCCAATGCGCCGCCGACATCGGTTCCCAAGGGACGTCGCTGACGATCTCGGCATTGCCATGCGGCGCGATCCACGGCGCAAAAATCGCCGCCAGAACGAACAGCGCCGTCAGCACAATGCCGATCAATGCCGGGATGGGGATGCGTTTGATGACGAGCATACCCGACCCCTTCATTTCGGATGTCTAAGGCGCGGATTGGCGACGATCGCCGCTATGTCCGCGATGATGTTCAGGCTGATGTAGACGGCGGCGAAGATCAGCCCAACCGCCTGAACCACCGGCACGTCGCGCTTGGTGACGTGGTCGACGAGATATTGTCCCATGCCTGGATAGACGAAGATCACTTCGACAACGACGACGCCGACGATGAGGTAGGCCAGGTTGAGCATGACGACGTTGATGATCGGCGCAATCGCATTGGGGAAGGCATGCCTGCGGATGACCGCGAAGGCCGAAAGCCCCTTGAGTTCGGCGGTTTCGACATAGGCCGACTGCATGACATTGAGGATCGCGGCGCGCGTCATGCGCATCATATGGGCGAGCACCACCAGGGTCAGCGCCGCCGCCGGCAATGCTATGGCCTGGATGCGTTCGCCGAAAGGCATCCCGTCATAGACGGTGGAAATGGCGGGAAACCATTGATGTTGCACCGCGAAGAAAAAGACGAGCACATAGCCGACGAAGAATTCCGGGAAGGATGTCGAGGCGAGCGCCAGTCCCGAGATCAGCTTGTCGACCCAGCCATTGCGATAGCGCACCGCGATCAGGCCGAGGATGATCGCCAGCGGCACCGCGACGATCGCCGCCCAGAAGGCGAGGAACAGCGTGTTCCACAGCCTTCCCTCGATCGAGGTTGCGATATCCTGGCCGCTCGACATAGCCGTGCCGAGATCACCGGTCAGGATGCCGCCGAGCCAGCGAAAATAACGGATGTAAGCGGGATCGTTGAGGCCGAGCTGCTCGCGCAGATTGGCGAGCGACTCCGGTGTCGCCGACTGTCCGAGAATGGCTTGCGCGACGTCGCCGGGCAGGATCTGGGTGCCGGCGAAGATCAGGACCGAAACGGCCAATAGAAGGATGATGCCCAGCGCAATGCGCTGGGCCACCAGTTTCACGATGGGTGAGGACATATCCGCAAGGCCGGGCTCAGGCTTCCAGCCAGCACTTCGCCAGGGCATATCCGTTCATCAACTCCTGATGCGGATCATCCACCCAGCCGGCAACCTTGGCGCCCGTCGCGTCGATGAACTGATTGAACATCGGCAGGATCAGGCCGCCCTCGTCGCGCACCATCACAGCCATGTCGTGGTACATTGCCTTGCGCTTGGCCTCGTCGAGCTCGGCGCGAGCCGCCAGCACCATCTTGTCGAAATCCGGACGCTTGAAACGCGTGTCGTTCCAGTCGGCCGTCGACAGGTAGGCGGTAGAGTACATCTGGTCCTGCGTCGAGCGGCCGCCCCAGTATGAGGCGCAGAAGGGCTGCTTGTTCCAGACTTCCGCCCAGTAGCCGTCGCCCGGCTCGCGCTTGATCTCCAGCTTGATGCCGGCCTTGGCAGCACTCTGCTGGAACAACTGTGCGGCGTCGACGGCACCGGGGAAGGCGACGTCCGACGTCCGGAGCAGGACGGCACCGTCATGGCCCGATTTCTTGTAGTGGAACTTGGCCTTGTCGGGATCGTATTTGCGCTGCTCGATCTCGGTGAATAGCGGGTACGATGCATTGATCGGGAAGTCGTTGCCGAGCGAGCCATAGCCACGCAGCACCTTGTTCAGCATCTCCTCGCGGTCGATCGCCAGCTTCAACGCCATGCGCAGATCGTTGTTGTCGAACGGCGCGGTATTGCAGTGCATGATGAAGACGTAGTGGCCGGGTCCCGAATGGTTGCGGATGGTGACGCCGGGCACGCGCTTGATCAGATCGACGATTTTCGGCTCGACCCGGTTGATCATGTGGACCTGGCCGCCCTGGAGGGCTGCGGTACGCGCGGTCGCGTCGTTGATGACGATGATCTCTATCTGGTCGGCATGGCCCATCTTGTCGCCCTGCCAGTAGTTGGCGAAGCGCTCGCCGGCATGGCGCACGCCGGGCTCGTTGGTGGTGACCTTGTAAGGACCCGCCGAGATACCGGCATCGGCCTTGTCCTTACCGCCGTTCGGCTGGATGATCAGGTGATAATCGCTGAGCAGATAGGGAAGATCTGCATTCGGCTCCTTCAGCGTCAGCACCACTTCCTTGCCGCTAGCCTTGATGCTCTCGATGCCTTTCATGTAACCGAGCGCGCCGGACTTCGACTTCTCGTCCGAATGGCGTTCGAGGGTGGCGGCCACGTCCTCTGCAGTCACCTTCTTGCCGTTGTGGAACTCGACGCCATCGCGGATCTTCAGCGTCCAGGTCTTGGCGTCGTCCGACGAGCCAATCTCCTCGGCGATGCGGTTCTCGAGCTTGCCCTCGGGAGACAGCTCGACGATCAGTTCGCCCCACATCTTGCCGAAGGCGAACGGCACCTGCGTCATGAACAGCGCCGGATCGAGGCTGTTGGTGGACTCGCCACCGACCAGGCCGGCCTTGAGCGTGCCGCCCTTGACCGGACCCGCTGCGCGGGAAGCGCTGGAAAGCAGCGAATTGGCGAAGGTTGCGGTGACGCCGAGCGCTGCCGCCCGGCCGAGAAAATCGCGACGGCTCAGCTTGCCGGACGCAACGCGCCGGCTCAGATATTCCAGTTCGTTAGACATGTTGAGTTCCTCACTCTGTTGGTCCGACCTTATGGTCGTTTTCTCATTTCTTATCGGGAGAATAATGACCGTAAGGGAAAGCAGTAAGCAAGACCGAATGCGACATGCCGTGGCGTAAATCGTGCGTCGCAATTGGACCAATCGCTATAAGCGCTCAAAGCAGTTCGCGCGGGATTTTCTCCTCGAAGTTGCGCTCGAAGACCAGTTTCTCGCCTTCATAGGCTTCAATTCTGGCGCTAACCATGAAGCTTTGCGCGTCGGAGCGCATTTCGGCGAAGGTTTCGGTGCGCACCGACCATCCATTTCGCGACAGCGTCTGGGTCCAATGCGTCTTGCCCAACGCTGACAGCGGATCGTCAGGATGGATCACCCATGTCTCTCTGGCGATGCTGCCGTGGGCAAGACCGTGCTCCAGATCGCGCACTTCGCCAAAATCGTCGACGATGGAAAGCGTGATCATTCCGGCCTTTTCGTCGCGATCGACATGACGCTCGGAATTGGCGGGCCGAAGTGTCTCTGTTGCCCACGGGGCAGCACTTTCAGGAGCGGGGAAGGTGACCTCGTCACCTGTCGCCGGCGGGCGCAGCGGTAGCATCAATGTCGCCGCCGACAATTCCAGCCGGACCGGGTCCGGCGACGGCCAGATCATCGGCCAGTACGCGTTCGAAACGGCAACGCGCAAGCGGTGGCCGGCCGGCACGCGATAGGCGCATTGGTCGAGCACCACCCGGGCGCTGACGGTTTCGCCAGGCACCAGCGCTTCGGGAAATTCATGCGAGTTGCGATGCGTCAGGTTGAGCACGCCGTAGGAGATCAGCTCCGACGCTCCGTCCGGATGGACGTCGCACAGCCGAACCGCGATGTTCGCCTGGCGCCGGTCCGACGAAACCCGGACCAGAACTTCGGGAGCACCGACGATGTCGATCACTTCGGTCAGCACCGGCTGGTCGAAACACATCGACAACGCATCGTCGGGGCGCTGGTCACCCGGCAGTTCCGGGCCGAAGGTGAAGGGGAAATATTCGCCACCGGCAAGGCCGCAGTTTTGCGGCGAAGCGACGATAGCGTGGTTGCCTTCAGCGATAAGCTCAACCTCTTGCGTCTTGATGATGGGTGACGGCCATTCGGATTCAGCGACCCAGCGGCCCGGCCGCTCGGGATGCCAGCGCGCCGGACGAACGCTGTCCATCACATAGGCGCGGTAGGCTGGGTCGGCCTCGACGCCGGTATCGGTGCCCTTCAGCCAGCGGTCCCACCAGCGCAAGGCCTCCTGCAGGAAACCGATGCGCGGTTCAGGCGCGGCATAATGCGGGTATTTGTGGATCCACGGGCCGACGATGCCCTTGACCGGCGCCTCGATATTGGCGGCGAGATGGGAAATCGTATTGCGATAGCCGTCATGCCAGCCGCCGATCGACAGCACCGCGGCATGGATGGCCGGATAGTCCTCACAGATGGAGCCGCGCTTCCAGTAGGCATCGCGATGCTGGTGCTTCAGCCACAGCGGCGCCAGGAAGGGCTGGTTCTCCAGCCGGGTCAGCCACAGGTCGCGCCATCTGTTGTCGCCGGCCAGCAACGGATCCGGCGGCCGTGACGAATACGACAGCATGGTCGAGGCCCAGCCGAAATTCTCGATCAGCAGGCAGCCGCCCTTATAATGGATGTCGTCGGCATAGCGGTCGACCGTCGAACAAAGACTGATGACCGCCTTCAGCGCCGCCGGCTGCCTGGCTGCCACCTGTAAGCAATTGAAGCCGCCCCACGAAATGCCCATCATGCCGACATTGCCGTTGCACCAGGGCTGCGCCGCCGCCCAGGCGATGACGTCGCAAGCGTCCTGCAATTCCTGCTCGGAATATTCGTCGTCCATCAGCCCTTCGGAATCGCCATTGCCGCGCATGTCGACGCGGATCGAGGCGTAGCCGTGGCCGGCGAAATAGGGATGCGTCAGCTGATCGCGGTAGATCGTGCCGTCGCGCTTGCGGTAGGGCAGGTGCTCGAGGATCGCCGGCACTGGATCGTCGGCAGCATCTGCCGGCATCCACACCCGCGCCGACAGCCGGCAGCCGTCCGGCATGACGATCCCCATGTCCGGAAATTCGACAGCCTTGCGGGGAAATTCGGTGACGGTTTTCATGGGGGGCATAACGCCCGGCAGCGAGGCGACTTTCAATCGCTATTCGCGACTGGAGCAGCAGATTATGCGACCTGTCAGAGAGGCCGCGCGGCTACCGCAACTCGTCCACCAACTCCGGGTGTTTTTCCAACAGCGTCATCAGCTGAATGGTTGGGCCACTCGGCTCGATCAGACCCCGTTCGTATTTGTCGAAAGCGTTCTCGCCGACCTTGAACAGGGATCCTGCCTCGCGTTGCGAAAGTTTGAGCTTTGTGCGCACGCGACGGATGGTGGCCGGTGCCGGAACGCCGTCGATCTTTTCTTTGAGGATGCGGAGCGCTGCATCGACGACGGTCATGTCGTCTCCGACATGCACGCCGTCACTTCCCGAAGAGGGATAATAACCCGGCAGGTCGATGATCATGCTCTCGCCTTTGTAAGTCACAGTGAACGGACGCACCCCACGCGTCAGCGTTTCTCCTGTTTCGGGGGAGATCATGCTATTCGTTTCGTTATTTTCTTTCATCGCCATGGTCACTTTTCCTTGAACGACATGACCGTGAATTCGGTCAGGACGTCCGCCTGAAATTTCACGTAAAGAACCAGGTCGCGTGCTGGCACATAATAGACATCTTGCCAGACACGATGGTCGGCGAACGGCGTCATCGACTTTACAAACATCTTCCGCGTGATGCCGCCGATCGCCTCGACAATACCGGCGCGATCCCAGCCCAATGGCATCCCGTAGGGCGGACGTCGTGATTGCCAGCGTGTCGACAGAACCCAACTCAGCCTTGATTGCATCAAGGTCGTAAGTGGGTCTGCGTTTCTCCATAAAGGAATTTGCCACCATAAAGGTGGCAACTCAAGCCATTGAACTTTGCTGCATTCAATTCAGCGGGATCTCGTTTTCGTCCTTGCCGGCCTGATAGGCGCCGGACAATTCGTCATAGCGCGATGATATTGTGCGGATACGCGCTTCCAGTCGCAGGCGCTCCGTCTCGGGCAGCGACCGCGCCAGTCGGCGGATCGAGAAGCTCTTCCAATAGGCGTTCTCGGCATTGTAGCCGCCGGGGTCGAGGGTGAAGACCTCCTTCAGGATCTTCAGATCGTGCGGGATGTCGAAGCTGTCGCGCGAATCCTCGTGGCTGAACAGATAGTAGAAATTGTCGAAGCCGGTCCAGGTGATCGCCGACAGGCAGAGCGAGCAAGGTTCATGCGTGGCAAGAAAGATCGCGTCCTTGGTGTCGACGCGCTCGGCCTTCGGCATTTCGTAGAAGCGCTTCAGGCAATGCACCTCGCCGTGCCAGAGCGGATTTTCGATCTCGTTGTTGGTTTCGGCAAGCACCAGCGAACGGTCGTCCTTGCGCAGGATCGCCGCGCCGAACAGTTTATTTCCGTGCGCGACGCCTTCGACGGTCTTCGGCACGATGTCGTGCTCGATGACGTCGAGCAGGCGGTCGATCAGCGAAATGTCGGTCATCACAGGCTCCCATCGGGAAGATCGATCTCATAGGCGTGCGAGAAGTGGCACTCTTCGAGATTGGAGCCGTCGCCGCCACGGTCGACGACCAGGAAGTTCTGGGACTCGCCGATCGGCGTCAGCACGCCGTGCCACAAATTGCGCGGATAGTTGACGCCTTGCCCGGGCCCGGTGATGAAGGCATGCGGCTCGCCCGGGCCTTCCTCGCCGTCATGGCAGACGACGACCAGGAACGGCCGTGGCGACAGCGGGATGAAGGCCTGGCTGCCAAACGGGTGACGCTCCACCATGGTCAGCTTCAACGGCAACTCATAGGGCGTGCCGCGCACCATAGAGATCAGCACGCGCGCATTCGGCCCTCGTGCTTCCGCGGTGGCGAGGTCGTGGTAGCGCTCGGCCTTGCCGCCATTGATCGGATAGTGGTTGTCGCCGCCCATATCGATGACGTCGCCGAATTCGGCGAAATTCTCGCGGGTCAGCGGCCGCGCGACGATGCGAGTCATGGTGAAGGTCTCGCGACGCCGGCGCTGCCAAGCTTGGCGTGGCGGTTCACGTCCTTGTAGAGGAGGTAACGGAATTTGCCTGGGCCGCCGGCATAACAAGCCTGCGGGCAGAAGGCGCGCAGCCACATGTAGTCGCCGGCCTCGACCTCAACCCAGTCCTGGTTGAGACGGTAGACCGCCTTGCCCTCCAGCACATAGAGCCCGTGCTCCATGACATGCGTCTCGGCGAAGGGAATGACCGCGCCCGGCTCGAGCGTGACGATAGTGACATGCATGTCGTGCCGCATGTCGGCCGGATCGACGAAGCGCGTCGTCGCCCATCGGCCTTCGGTACCCGGCATCGGCGTCGGCGTGATGTCCTGTTCGTTGGCGAAGAACGCTTGCGGCGGCACGATGCCGTCGACTGCATCATAAGTCTTGCGGATCCAGTGGAAGCGGACGGCGGCGCCGCTTTCATTGCGCACCGTCCAGCCGCTCGCTGGCGGCAGGAAGGCAAAGCCGCCCGGCCTTAAGCGATGTTTGTTGCCGGCAAGCGAAACGCTGAGCTCGCCTTCGACCACGAACAGCGCACCTTCGGCGGCGGCGTCAAGCTCGGGGCGGTCGCTGCCGCCGCCGGGCGCGAGCTCGACGATATATTGCGAAAACGTCTCGGCAAAACCCGATAGCGGCCGCGACAGCACCCAGACGCGTGTCCCGTCCCAGAACGGCAAGGCGCTGGTGACGATGTCCTGCATCACGCCCTTGGGGATGACGGCATAGGCCTGCGTGAACACAGCGCGGCCGGTCAGCAATTCGCTCTGGCCGGGATGTCCGCCCTGCGGCGCATAATAGGTTCGCTCGGCCATTTTCATCATATCCATAAATTCAAGCCTGTTGCGGAAGCCAGGGCCTATCGCCAAAGCCTATTGCGGAAGCATGTCCTTGAGACGAAGCAGCGCGATGCGCTCGACCTGCCTGCAGGCGGTTTCGAATTCGACATCGTGGCGGTTGCCGATACGCGCCTCGAACTCGGCCAGGATCTCCTCCTTGGTCTTGCCTTTCACGGCGATGATGAACGGGAAACCGAAACTGGTGACGTAGGCGGCATTGAGTTTTGCGAACAGCTCGCGCTCCCTGTCGGTCAGCGCGTCGAGCCCGGCCGAAGCCTGTTCCCTCGTCGATTCCGCCGTCAGCCGCTTGGCCTGCGCCAGTTTTCCGGCAAGATCGGGGTGGGCATTGAGCACAGAGAGCCGCTCGGCCTCGCTTGCCGCGCGAAAGACGCGGCAGAGCGCATTGTGCAGGCCCCCGGCACTGTCATGGGCCGGGCCGAGTTCCAGCTCATAAGCGCGCTCGGCAACCCACGGCGAATGCTCGAACACGCCGCCGAATGCGTGGACGAAGGTCTCGAATTCCATTTTCGACGGGCGTAGCGCCGGCAGCCGGAACGGATGCGTCTCCTGCCAATGTTTTGCAATGTCGATGCGCCGTGCCAGCCAGACCTTGTCGTGTGTTTTGACGTATTCGATGAAGCGCTTCAATGCCGCAACCCGGCCCGGCCGCCCAACCAGGCGGCAGTGCAGGCCGATATTCATCATCCGCGGCCGCCCTGCCTTGCCCTCGGCATAGAGCGTGTCGAAACTATCCCTGAGATAGGCAAAGAACTGGTCGCCCGAGTTGAAGCCCTGCGGCGTGGCAAAGCGCATGTCGTTGGCGTCGAGCGTATAGGGGATGACCAGCTGCGGCTTCGCCGTGCCGTCCGGTGCCACATGCTCGAACCAGTAGGGCAGTTCGTCGTCATAGGTATCCGACACATAGGCGAAGCCGCCTTCTTCCGCCGCCAGCCGCACCGTGTTGATCGAGGTGCGGCCGGTGTACCAGCCGGTCGGCCGCGCGCCTGTCACCTCATAATGCAGCCGGATCGCCGCCTCCATGTCGCGGCGCTCGTCTTCTGGCGCGTGGTCGCGGTAGTCGATCCACTTCAGCCCGTGCGAGGCGATCTCCCAGCCGGCCTCCTGCATCGCCGCGACCTGATCGGGCGAACGCGCGAGGGCCGTGGCGACGCCGTAGCAGGTGATCGGCACTTGCGCCGCGCTGAACAGGCGCAGCAATCGCCAGAAGCCGGCTCGGGCGCCGTATTCGTAGATCGATTCCATGTTCCAGTGGCGCTGGCCGGGCCAGGGCGCGGCGCCGACGATCTCCGACAGGAATGCCTCCGAAGCCTTGTCGCCGTGGAGAACGCAATTCTCGCCGCCCTCTTCGTAATTGACGACGAACTGCACCGCGACATGCGCCCCGCCGGGCCATTTCGGATCCGGCGGATTGGCCCCGTAGCCGCGCATGTCTCGTTCGTAACGCATTCTCGCTCCTGCCGGAAATTGTGATCAGGATAGTCGAAAGGAGTGCCTGCGCATTCCCCCGAAATTTTTGAAAGTGTTTTTGTCGCGCTCCGCTCGACCGGGACTTATGCATCGCCTTTAATTGGCGCACAATTCATGAATAGTGTTCGACCGTGCAGGGAGTGGAGCAGCCAGTGGCGGAAACGTCGAAAGCCGAAGGCGGGCGCCTGACGACCCATGTCCTCGACACGGCGGCCGGCAAACCGGCGGCCGGTCTGTCGATCGAGCTCTATCATCTTGACGGCCAGGCCCGGACGCATCTGAAAACGGTCGTCACCAATGATGACGGCCGTTGCGATGCTCCGCTGCTTGCCGGCGCGGAGTTCCGTACCGGCGAATACGAGCTGGTCTTCGCGGCCGGCGATTATCTGCGCCGACAGGGGACAAAACTGCCGGAACCGGCCTTCCTCGACAATGTGCCGATCCGCTTCGGCATGGCCGAGCCGGTGCACTATCATGTGCCGCTGCTCCTATCGCCCTACGGCTATTCGACCTACCGGGGAAGCTGAGATGGCTGGGATCAAGACACGCAACGAAATCCGTTTCATCCTCAATGGCGAGGACGTCGCGCTCGGCACGGTTGCACCCGACCAGACACTGCTCGATTGGCTGCGGCTCGACCGCTCGCTGCGCGGGACCAAGGAAGGTTGCGCCGAGGGCGACTGCGGCGCCTGCACGGTGCTGGTCGGCAGGCTCTCCGGTGGAACACTGGTCTATGAAAGCGTCAATGCCTGCATCCGCTTCCTTGGCTCGCTCGACGGCACGCATGTCGTGACCGTCGAGCATCTGCGCGGCGAGGCAGGAAAACTGCATCCCGTGCAGCAGGCGATGATCGATTTCCACGGCTCGCAATGCGGCTTCTGCACGCCGGGTTTCGTCATGTCGCTTTATGCCCTGTGGATGCGGTCGCCGGAGCCGTCGGACGCTGCCATCGAAAAGGCACTGCAAGGCAATCTCTGCCGCTGCACCGGCTACGAGGCGATCATGCGCGCCGCACGTGCCATCTCCAGCTACGGCAAGGCGGCAAAGGATCCGTTGGCGGCGGAGCGAAAGGTAGTCACGGCCAAGCTCGAAGCGACGAAGGACGGTTCGCGCATCGAGATCGGCTCCGGCAACAAGCGGCTGATCGTGCCGGCCAATGCCGACGATCTGGCCAGCGTGCTGGCCAAGGAGCCGGGCGCCATTATTGTCGCCGGTTCGACCGATGTCGGCCTTTGGGTGACCAAGCACATGCGCGATATTGCGCCCGCGATTTTCATCGGCAATCTCGATGGTCTGTGCGGGATTTCCGCGGACAACGGCGTCATCTCGATCGGCGCCGGTGTCACCTATACCGAAGCCTTCTCGACGCTAGCGAAACGCATCCCGGCGCTCGGGCCGCTGTTCGACCGCATCGGCGGCGACCAGGTGCGCAACATGGGCACGATCGGCGGCAATATCGCCAACGGTTCGCCGATCGGCGACACGCCGCCGCCGCTGATCGCACTCGGTGCCCGTCTGACGCTGCGCCGCGGCGACAAGCGGCGGACGATCCCGCTCGAGGATTTTTTCATCGCTTATGGCCGACAGGATCGGCAGCCCGGCGAATTCGTCGAGGCCGTGCATGTTCCGGTGCCGGGCAGCGAGACGAAATTCGCCGTCTACAAGATCACCAAGCGCCGCGACGAAGACATCACAGCAGCGCTGGGCGCGTTTTTCCTGAAGCTCGCCGAGGATGGCACGGTGGCGGATGTGCGTATCGCCTATGGCGGCATGGCGGCAACGCCGAAGCGAGCCTTTGGCGTGGAAAAGGCATTGCTTGGCAAGCCCTGGACGGAAGCGACGGTCGAGGCGGCGATGGCCGCGTATGCCGGCGATTTCACTCCGCTGACCGACATGCGGGCAAGCGCCGAATACCGGGCGCTGGCGGCGCGCAACCTGCTGCTGCGCTTCTTTGCCGAAACCACCGGCACCAGCGCGCCGATCCAGGTATTACGGCATGAGGCGGCCTGATGAACAAGCACGCCACCCCAAACCTGAAGGCGCAAAAAATCGCCGGCGGCGTCGCCACCGACCAGCGCCATGATTCCGCGCATAAGCATGTCAGTGGCACGGCCGTCTATATCGACGACATGCCGGAGCCGGCCGGAACGCTGCACGGCTGCCTTGGGCTTTCGACGGCGACGCATGCCGCCATCACCAGCATGGATCTTTCGGCGGTGCGCGCCGCACCCGGCGTCATCGATGTACTGACGGCGAGCGACGTGCCAGGCGAGAACGATATTTCGCCGACCGGCCGTCACGACGAGCCGGTGCTGGCCGACGGCAAGGTGCAATTTTTCGGTCAGCCGATCTTCTGCGTCATCGCCGAAACCCGCGAGCAGGCCCGCCGCGCGACGAGGCTGGCCAAGGTCGAATACAAGGAATTGCCGTTCGTCGCCGATGTCGGCGAGCTCGACCCCCGGAAAGACAAGCTGGTCACGCCGCCGCTGACGCTGAAGCGCGGTGATGCAGCGGCTGCGATCAACGGGGCGCCGCGCCGGCTGAAGGGAAAAATGCGCATCGGCGGCCAGGAGCATTTCTATCTCGAAGGCCATATCGCCTTGGCCATCCCTGGCGAGGACCACGACGTTACCATCTATTCCTCGACCCAGCACCCGAGCGAAATCCAGCACATGGTGAGCCACGCGCTAGGTGTGCCGAGCCACGCGGTGACGGTGGAAATCCGCCGGATGGGCGGCGCTTTCGGTGGCAAGGAAACGCAAGGCAATCAGTTTGCGGCATTGGCCGCTATCGCCGCGAAGAAACATCATCGCGCCGTGAAAATCCGGCCCGACCGCGACGACGACATGATCGCCACCGGCAAACGCCACGATTTCCTCGTCGACTACGAGGTCGGCTTCGACGACGAGGGCAATATTCTGGGCGTAGATTTCATGTTCGCGGCGCGCTGCGGCTTCTCGGCCGACCTCTCCGGCCCGGTCACTGACCGCGCGCTGTTCCATTGCGACAACACCTATTTCTGGCCGGCGGTGCACGCGCAATCGGCGCCGCTCTACACCAATACGGTATCGAACACTGCCTTTCGCGGCTTCGGCGGCCCGCAAGGCATGGTCGGCGCCGAGCGCGTCATCGACGAAGTCGCGTTTGCCGTCGGCAAGGACCCGCTCGAAATCCGCAAGAAGAATTTCTACGGCACCAGCGACCGCAACATCACGCCCTACCACCAGACGGTCGAGGACAACATCATCCACCGCATCATCGCCGAGCTGGAGGCGAGTTCCGATTATGCAAGGCGCCGCCGCACCATCGATGCTTTCAATGCCAACAGCCGCTTCATCAAGCGCGGACTGGCGCTGACGCCGGTCAAGTTCGGCATCTCGTTCACCGCCACCCATTACAACCAGGCCGGCGCGCTGGTGCATGTCTATACCGATGGTTCGGTGCATCTGAACCACGGCGGGACCGAGATGGGGCAGGGCCTCTATGTCAAGGTGGCGCAGGTTGTGGCGGAAGAGTTCCAGATCGACCTCGATCAGGTCAAGATCACCGCGACGACGACCGGCAAGGTGCCGAATACCTCGGCCACGGCCGCGTCTTCCGGCTCCGATCTCAACGGCATGGCGGCGCAGAATGCCGCCCGCCAGATCAAGGACCGGTTGATCAATTTTGCCGTCGAGAGATACCAGGTGCCGCGCGACCAGGTGTTGTTCCTGCCCAACCGCGTGCGCATCGGCAACCAGGAGATCGCCTTCGCCGATCTCGTCAGGCAGGCCTATATGGCGCGCATCCAGCTTTCGGCGGCGGGTTTCTACAAGACGCCGAAAATCCATTGGGACCGCGACAAGGGCGAGGGCCATCCCTTCTACTATTTTGCCTATGGTGCCGCGTGCTCGGAAGCCTCTGTGGACACGCTGACCGGCGAATATATCGTCGAGCGCACCGACATCCTGCACGAAACCGGCCGCTCGCTGAACCGCGCCATCGACCTCGGCCAGATCGAGGGCGGCTTCATCCAGGGCATGGGCTGGCTGACGACGGAGGAACTGTGGTGGGACGACAAGGGGCGGCTGCGCACCCATGCGCCATCTACCTACAAGATCCCGCTCGCGTCGGACCGGCCGAAGATTTTTAATGTGACTTTGGCCGACTGGGCGCAAGCAGGCGAGCCGACGGTGCACCGCTCCAAGGCGGTCGGCGAGCCACCCTTTCCGCTCGCAATGTCGGTGCTGCATGCGCTGTCGGACGCAGTGGCGAGCGTTGCCGGCCACAAGATCTGCCCGTGCCTCGACTCGCCGGCCACGCCGGAGCGGGTGCTGATGGCGATCGAACGGCTGAGGCGGGAAGCCAAGGCCGGCACTTGAATCCCGGAAAACGTGCAATTCAGGCCGAAAAACTCTATATTTCCCAATAGGGAACGCGAATGATGAACGCGAAAGTGCAGAGCCTGAAAGCCTTTCTTGCCGGTGCCGGCCGGGTGGCCTTGGTTGAGGTGGCCGGGACAAAAGGCTCGACGCCGCGCGAGACGGGTGCCTTCATGTTCGTCTCGGGATCGGCCACTTTCGGCACGATCGGCGGCGGCCAGCTCGAATACATGGCGATCGACAAAGCGCGGCAGTTGCTTTTCTCCCCCCTTGAGGGGGAGATGGCCGCGAAGCGGCCAGAGGGGGTCGTCTCAGAAGGCACCGCCAGCGCGTCGAGCACTGCCGCGGCGACCCCACCCGACGGCTTCGCCGCCACCCTCCCCTCAAGGGGGAGGGATATCCGCGCTACGCTCGACATCGCGCTCGGCCCGGAGATCGGGCAGTGCTGCGGCGGCAGGGTCGAGCTGCTGTTCCGGCTGGTCGACCCTGCGCTTGAAGCCAAGCTGGTTGCGGAGGCAGAGGCCGAGGAAGCGCAGCTGCCGCATGTCTACATCTTCGGCGGCGGCCATGTCGGCCAGGCGCTGGCCTCCACGGTGGCCTTGCTGCCGGTACGTGTCGTCCTTGTCGAGACGCGGGCCGAAGCGCTGCAGGGCATGCCGGAAGCGGTCGAGACCTGTTTGACGCCGATGCCGGAGGCGGTCGCGCGCAAGGCACCGGCCGGCTCCGCCTTTGTCGTCCTCACCCACGACCATGCGCTGGACTTCCTGATCGTCGCCGAGGCGCTGAAACGCCGGGATGCCGCCTATGTCGGCATGATCGGTTCCAGGACCAAGAAGGCGACGTTCCGGAACTGGTTCCTGAAGTCGGCGGACGGAAGCGACGCGGAGTTTGCCCGCCTCGTCTCGCCGATCGGCGGCGATGCGGTCAAGGACAAGCGCCCGCAGGTGATCGCCGCACTCGCTGCAGCCGAAATCATGACGGCGCTGGCCGCGTATGGTACGGCATCAGTCGCTCCGCATCCCGCCTCTCGTGGAAAGGCAATGGCCGGCTGACGGCTAATATTCCGCCGAGCTGCACTTTCTTGCAGGCGCGCTTCCAGAGGCTGCTGCCTATATTGGTCGTTTCAAGCCGAGATGGTCGCGCAGCGTGCTGCCTTCATAATCCGTGCGGAACAGCCCGCGCCGCTGCAGCTCCGGCACGACTAGTGTGGCAAAGGCATCGAGTTCGCCGGGAAAATAGGATGGCATGACGTTGAAACCGTCGGCCGCGCCGCCCTCGAAGCGTGCCTCGAGCTCGTCGGCGATCTGGGCTGGCGTGCCGACGACGCGCCAGTGGCCGCGCGCGCCGGCGAAATGGCGGGCAAGCTGGCGAATGGAAAGCTTATCGCGGCGCGATTGCTCGATGACGAGCGCCTGCCGGCTCTGCATGCCTTCGCTGGCCGGCAACTGCGGCAGCGGTCCGTCAATGGGATAGCGCGCGAGATCGGATATGCTGAGATAGCTGGAAAGCAGCGCGACACCGACGTCGTCCGGGATCAGTTCCTGCAATTCATCATGTTTTGCCCGGGCTTCCGCTTCGCTTGCCGCGACGACCGGCGCGACGCCAGGCATGATCTTGATGTCGTCCGGCTTGCGCCCATGGGCCGCGAGTCGTCCCTTGAGGTCGTCGTAGAAGGCCTTCGCTTCCTCGAATGTCTGCGCCGCCGTAAAGACCACGTCGGCGGTCCGGGCGGCGAGGTCGCGACCCTCGTCCGACGCTCCCGCTTGCACCATGACCGGTGCACCTTGTGGCGAGCGCGGCAGATCGAGCGGGTCGCGCACCGAAAAACTTCTGCCTTCGTATCCACCCTGGCCTCGCCAAAGGCCGGCAACCACCGCAGCGAATTCGCGCGCGCGTTCGTAGCGGTCCGCATGTGGGCGCAGTCCGGTCGAACCGAAATTGGCGGCCTCGATCTGGCTGGCCGAAGTGACGAGGTTCCAGCCGGCTCGGCCGCCGCTCAGATGGTCGAGCGACAGGAAGGTCCGCGCCAGCCCGTAAGGCTCGTTATAGCTCGTCGACGCCGTAGAGACGAGGCCGATGAGCTCCGTCTGGACGGCGAGCGCGGCAAGCAGGCTGATCGGCTCGAAGCCGATCGAGCGCGACGTTTGGCTGGCGATGTTCACATTGGCCTCGCGCACGCCGGCGGCGTCCTCGCAGAAGATCATGTCGAACTTGGCCGCTTCCGCCGTCCGCGCCAGCTGGATGTAATGGTCGATGTCGATGCCGGCCGTGACATGCGCCTGCGGATGGCGCCAGGCGGCGATGTGGTGGCCTGTCGCCCACAGGAAGGCGCCGAGCTTCATCTGGCCTCGAGCGGCGTTCATTGCCGATCCTCCCCTGCAAGCCCGAGACGGGCGCGCAGTGTCGCCGCGCTGTAGCCGGACCGGACAAGGCCGCGGCGGCGAAGCTCCGGCAGCACGAGATCGATGAAATCGTCGAGCGCCGATGTGAACGGCATGTCGATGTTGAAAACCGTCGCAGGCTTTCGAGCGAAAGCACTCTTCGAGCCTGTCCGCAAACAGGTCCGGCGCGGCGGTAATTTCGGCGCTGACGGTAACGTTCATCAGCACTTTCAACGCCTCCGGCCTGCGCCCGAAGGCAAGCGCACGGCGCTTCAGATCGCCAGCCTTCGCCGGCTCGATCGATGGCTCATCCAGCAGGACGACATCGGCGGTGGGTGCGGCGATATCCATGGCGGGCTCGGACAGGCTGGACATGACCAGCACCGGCGTGTCCTGCGGCGACCGCGCCACGTTGAGCGGCCCGCGCACGGAGAAATATTCACCCTTGTGGTCGAGAAGGTGCATCTTCTCGGGATCGAAGAAGCGCCCGCCAAACTTGTCGAACAGCAGCGCGTCTGCGTCCCAGCCTTTCCACAAGCCTTGCACGATGCCGATGAATTCCTCGGCGCGCAGGCGGAAATCGTCGCCGGAAAACCCTTCCGGTCGGCTGAAATTGGCCGCCTCGCGCGGGTCGGGCATCATGCTCGCGTTCCAACCGGCGCGGCCATGGCTGATAATATCGAGCGAGGCGAAACGGCGTGCGAGATTATAGGGCTGGTGGGCGACCATTGACGCCGCGGCGACGAGGCCGATCCTGCTTGTCACCGTCGCCAGCGCTGCCAGCAAGGTCGTTGCTTCGAAGCGCATTTGCCGGTTCGGTCCGCCTGCAACCTGCGCGGAATCGGCGAGCAACACCATGTCCAGACCGGCCGCTTCGGCTTCTTGCACGAACCGCGTCAGCAGGCTGAAATCCGGAAGGGCGTCGGACGGATGGGAAGCAGCGGCTTCCGGAGCTAGTGAAACGGCTAGATGCATTGTGGCGCCGCTGGCCATCGGTCTTCCCTGGTGAGTGAGATTCCATAAGAAATATCTTCGTCGGCTGGACGGAAAGCAACCGGCCAGCCGGCGATCATTTGCCGGCCAGAATATCCCTGATCAGCCGCTGGCAGCGCTCGGCCATGAAGTCGAGCAGCAGCCGCACCTTCGGATCCTGCAGCTTCTTGTGCGGGTAGACGGCGGCGAACTGCACCGGCGTCGGCGGCGTGTTGCTCAGGATCACCTTCAGCCGCTGGTCGCGGATAAACGGCTCGACCTCGAAGCGGGGCTTGTTGATGATGCCGCGGCCGGACAGCGCCCAGCCGGTCAGCACGTCGCCATCGTCGGTATCGTAGGGGCCGTGCACCTCGAACTTTTGCGGCCCGTTCGGCGTCTGCAGCATCCAGACATATTCGCGCGCGCCGGAATAGCGCAGCATCAGGCAATCGTGCTTCTTGCCGATCAACTCCTGCGGCTCGCTCGGCTCGCCGCGCACTTCCAGATATTGCGGCGCCGCTACCAGCACTCGCTCGCAGTCCATGATGCCGCGCATCCTGAGGCTGGAATCCTCGATGATGCCCAGCCGGAAGGCAACGTCGATGCCTTCCTTCATGATGTCGACATTGTGGTCGGAAAGCCGGAGCCGCACCTCGATATCGGGGTATCTGTCGTGGAAATCCGGGATGCCGGATGCCACCAGCCGCCGCCCGAGGCCGAGCGGCGCTGTCACCTTTATGGTGCCGCGCGGCTGGCCGGATAACGCGCTGACCGCCGCTTCCGCCTCGGTGACCGCCTCGAGCACCTGCTTGGCGCCGGAGTAGAACACCGTGCCGTGCTCGGTCGGCATCAACTGCCGCGTCGTGCGGTTGAACAGCCTGACGCCGAGGTGCTTCTCGAGCTCCTTGATTCGGTTGGAGGCGACCGCCGGCGAAATGCGCATGTCGCGCCCAGCCGCCGACAAATTGCCGAGCTCGACGACGCGGACGAAAACGGCGATGTTATCGAGATAGGCCATGCGGCTTTCGTGGCTCTCATGGTGGCTACGTGTAACGACCCTAGTATTTTCCAATTTTTTTTGAAAGTCATCGTGCAGCTCAGCCCTTTCCGTTTGCGCTCCAGTCCGTAAAGTCAGTCGATCGGCAGGGACGATTTTTCATGATGGATTTCGCGATATTCTGGGATTGGCTGAGTTTTGCCGTGCGCTGGCTGCACGTCGTCACCGGCATCGCCTGGATCGGCTCGTCCTTTTATTTCGTCGCGCTCGACCTCGGCCTGCGCCAGCGCCCGGGCATGCCTGCAGGTGCCTTCGGCGAGGAATGGCAGGTGCATGGCGGCGGTTTCTACCACGTGCAGAAATATCTGGTGGCACCGGCCGAAATGCCCGAGCACCTGACCTGGTTCAAGTGGGAATCCTACGCCACCTGGCTGTCAGGCTTCGCCATGCTGTGCGTGGTCTATTATGCCGGGGCGGATCTGTTCCTGATCGATCCGAATGTCCTTGCCATGTCGGTGCCTACAGGCATCTTGCTGTCGCTGGCGACGATCGGCGTCGGCTGGGTGGTGTACGATCTCTTGTGCCGTTCGCCGCTCGGCAACAGCGACACCGGCCTGATGCTGGTGCTGTATGGGGTGCTGGTATTCATGGCCTGGGGACTGACCCACCTGTTCACGGGCCGCGCCGCCTTCCTGCATCTTGGCGCCATCACCGCGACAATCATGTCGGCCAACGTCTTCATGGTCATCATCCCCAACCAGAAGATCGTCGTCGCCGACCTGATCGCCGGCCGCAAGCCCGATCCGAAATACGGCAAGATCGCCAAACAGCGCTCGCTGCATAACAATTACCTGACGCTGCCGGTTTTGTTCCTGATGCTGTCGAACCACTATCCGCTGGCGTTCGGCACGCAGTTCAACTGGGTCATCGCCTCGCTGGTGTTCATCATCGGCGTGCTGATCCGGCACTATTTCAACATCAGGCATGCGCGCAAACGCAATCCGACCTGGACCTGGCTGGCGGCGGCCGTGCTGTTCGTCGTCATCGTCTGGCTGTCGACGGCACCGAAGCTGCTGACCGGCGAGGCGAAGGCGTCGGCGGCGGCCCAGGTCTACGTTGCCTCGGCGCATTTCCCCGCCGTGCGCGATACGGTGCTTGGCCGCTGTTCGATGTGCCACGCGGCGGAGCCGTCCTACGAGGGCATTTACCATGCGCCGAAGGGCGTGATGCTCGACACCGATGCCGGCATCGCCGAGCACGCCGGCGAGATCTACCTGCAGGCCGGACGCAGCCACGCCATGCCGCCTGCCAACGTCACCCAGATCACCGACAAGGAACGGACGCTGCTGGTGGCATGGTTCGAAGGCGCAAGGAAATGACCAGCACGCTGCTGCGCGGCCGCACGCTGTCGTTTTTGCGCTGGCCCGAAACTATCGACGACCATTCCGCCTGGCGCTACGAGCAAGATGGCGGCCTGCTGCTCCGCGACGGTAGGATCGTTGCCGCGGGCACCTATGCCGAGGTCGAGAAAAAGGCGGGCGAGGGAACAAAAAAGATCGACCACAGGCCGCATCTGCTGCTGCCCGGGTTCATCGATGCGCACGCGCATTTTCCGCAGATGCAGGTCATCGCTTCCTTCGGCGCCGAGCTGCTCGACTGGCTGAACACCTACACCTTTCCCGAGGAGACCAAATTTCAGAATGCCCAGCATGGCCGCCGTATCGCCAGGCTGTTCCTGGATGAAGTGTTGCGCCACGGCACGACGACGGTTGCCGCCTATTGCTCGGTGCACAAAGAGTCTGCCGAAGCATTCTTCGCCGAATCGCACGACCGCAACATGCTCAACGTCGCCGGCAAGGTGATGATGGACCGCAACGCGCCGGAGGGCGTGCTCGACACGCCGCAATCGGGCTATGATGACACTAAGGCGCTGATCGGGGAATGGCATGGCAAAGGGCGGCAGCACTATGCCATCACGCCACGCTTTGCCATCACTTCATCGCCCGAACAGCTGGAGATAGCGGGCGCGCTGTGCCGCGAATATCCGGACCTGCACATGCAGACGCATCTGTCGGAAAACCACGCCGAGATCGCTTTCACGCAGCAGCTTTATCCGCAGACGCGCGACTATGCCGACATCTATGAACATTATGGGCTGCTCGGCCGCAAAAGCCTGTTCGGCCACTGCATCCACCTGTCGGAACGCGAGGCGGATGCGCTTTCGGAAAGCGGCTCGGTGGCGGTGTTCTGCCCGACCTCCAACCTGTTCCTCGGCTCGGGCCTGTTCGATTATCAACGCTATCGCCGCCGCGAAAAGCCGCTTCGCATCGCCGCCGCCACCGATGTCGGCGGTGGCACCAACTATTCGATGCTGCGCACCATGGACGAGGGCTACAAGGTGATCGCGCTGAATGGCGAGAAGCTAAATCCGTTTCAGTCATTCTGGCAACTGACCCGCGGCAATGCCGAGGCGCTGTCGCTTGTGGAAAAGATCGGCACGCTGGAGGAAGGCAGCGACGCCGATATCGTCGTGCTCGACGCCCGCGCCACGCCGGCGATGCGGCTGCGGGTGGAGACGGCAGACACGCTCGCCGAGGAATTGTTTCTGCTGCAGACGCTCGGCGACGACCGCGCCGTGCGCGAGGTCTATGTCGCCGGCCGCGCGGCCAAGACGGATATGGCGGTTTAGCTGTCGTATGCGGCCGGCTTGACCGAGCAGCAGCCATCCGCCAAAGCAACAGGCGAGATCGACAGGGGAACGACATGGCCGTTGCGGACGACATCGCTCTGATCAAGAAACAAGAAGCCACGCTTGTCTTTTCGGCCTTCGATGAAGCCGTCGCTTTCGAGATCGGCTCGGCGATCCGCGACCGGGCTCTCAAGGAAAACCTGCCGATCATCGTCGATATCAGAACTTTCGACCGCCCGCTGTTCTATGCGGCAATGCCCGGCTCGAACGCTTCCAATCCGGACTGGGCGCGGCGCAAGATCAACGTCGTGCGGCGGTTCCTGAAAAGCACCTACCGCATTGTGCTGGAGCAGCAGCGCCCCGACCGCAGCTTCAAGCCCGGCGAGGGGCTGGACGTTGCCGACTATGTGCTGGCCGGTGGCGGCTTTCCCATCACTGTCAAGGGCGCTGGCGTCATCGGCGTGATCACCGTTTCGGGCCTGCCGGAGCGTGAGGACCATGGCGTGGTCGTTGATGCGCTGTGTAGCTACTTGGGCGTCGATAGCCAGGAGTTGGTCCTGCCGCCGGAAGCAACATCGTGACGTTGGCGCCGCCCCTCATCCGCCTGCCGGCACCTTCTCCCGGTATGGTGACGGGGAGAAGGGAAGCGCTCCAACGCTGGCGACCCCCTCTCCCCGTCTCTATACGGGGAGAGGGTAAGGGTGAGGGGCAGCGCAAACGCCGCAGAAGCTCGCGCAGCGTCCGTGGCAGCTCAGTATGACCGCGCTCGACCCCAAGTCCTTTCTCATTTCGATCTTCAACGCCGCCGTTGCCGCAGCCGATCCCGAAAGGACGATCAAGGATCATTTGCCGGCAAGGCCGAAGGGCCGCACGATCGTCATCGGTGCAGGAAAAGGCTCGGCGCAGATGGCGGCGGCTTTCGAGGAAGCGTGGGACGGACCGATCGAAGGGCTGGTCGTCACCCGCTACGGCTATAGCGCGGCCTGCCGGCGCATCGAGATCATCGAGGCGGCGCATCCGGTGCCGGATGCCGCCGGGCTGGAAGCTTCGCGACAGCTGCTCGAAAAGGTCCAGGGACTGACTGCGGACGACCTTGTCGTAGCGCTCATTTCCGGCGGCGGCTCTGCGCTGCTGCCGTCACCCGCCGAAGGTCTGACGCTGGCCGATGAGATCGCCGTCAACGAGGCGCTGCTCGCCTCCGGTGCGCCGATCGCCGCGATGAATACCATCCGCAAGCACCTTTCCACCATCAAGGGCGGCAGGCTGGCGGCCGCCGCATATCCGGCCAAGGTGGTCTCGCTGGTGGTATCAGACATTCCGGGCGATAACCCGGCGCTGGTCGCTTCCGGCCCGACCGTTCCCGATTCCGGCAGCCGCGAAGATGCATTAGCGTCGATCGCTGCCTATGACATGAAACTACCGGCTTCAGTGATGACGCACATCAATTCGCCGGCCGCCGATGCACCGCGCGTCGATGATCGGCGTTTTTCGCGCAACGAGGTACATCTGATCGCCTCGGCCGGCGTATCGCTGGAAGCGGCTGCGGCCGAAGCCAGGCACCAAGGTATCGAAGCGGTCATTCTCTCGGATTCCATCGAGGGCGAGGCGCGTGAGGTCGGCGGCGTCCACGCCGCGATCGCGCGCGAAGTGGCGACGCGCAACCGGCCATTCGCAAAGCCGGTGCTGATCCTGTCGGGCGGCGAGACGACCGTGACCTTGCGCGCGAAAGGCAAAGGCGGCCGCAACTCGGAATTCCTGCTCGCCTTCGCCATTGGCATCAGCGGCATGGCCGGCGTCCACGCACTGGCTGCCGACACCGACGGCATTGACGGTTCGGAAGACAATGCCGGCGCCTTCGCCGACGGCTCGACAGTGTCGCGGATGCATAAGGCGGGCGTCGATGCCAAGGCCATGCTTGCCGGCAACAACGCCTGGATGGCATTCAACGCCGTAGATGACCTTTTCGTACCCGGTCCGACCGGCACAAACGTCAACGATCTCCGGGCGATATTGATCAAATAGCTCAGGCGGCCATCAGCTTTTTCACCGCTCTCATATCCTGCAGGAACCGCTCGCGTTCGGCCTGCTTGTCCGCCGGCTCGCGGATGCGCAGGATGAAGGACGGGTGGATGGTGACGAAGACACGCAGGCCATCGTCGCGTTCCACCACCGCCCCGCGCATCTTCATGATCGGCACCACCTTGCCAAGCAGCGCCTGCGCCGCCGTTGCGCCGAGCGCCACCGCCAGATTGGGCTTGATCAGATCGATTTCCTTGTCGAGCCACCAGCGGCAAGCCTGCACCTCGCCGGCGTTCGGCTTGGAGTGGATGCGCCGCTTGCCGCGCGGCTCGAACTTGAAATGCTTGACCGCGTTGGTGACGTAGACTTTCAGCCGATCGACGCCGGCATCGTCCAGGATCGCGTCGAACACCTTGCCCGCCGGACCGACGAAGGGCTTGCCCGCCAGGTCCTCCTGGTCGCCCGGCTGTTCGCCGACGAAGATCACCTTGGCTTTATCAGGGCCCTCACCGAACACGGTCTGCGTGGCGTCGTGCCATAGCGGACAGCGGCGGCAGATCTTGGCCGTTTCGCGCAGTTCAGGAATCGTCCTGGCGTCGATTTCGATCGTTTCGGGGGATTTGCCGGTCGGCAAGCCTCTCGACTGCACCTTGGCACGGTGCGGCGTGGGGGTCGTCTGCATCCTGGCGATCATGGCTAAGGCGGCCTTGTCCGCTCCTGCAATCAGACACGCAATGAGCAAAGCCCGCCGAAGGTTCCGCTGAATTTGTTCCGCATGGGCCTTCACCGGCGGATGGCGACGATGTGAAGCCCTAAACCTCGTGCAGATAGAGGTGATAGTCTAGCTCGCTGACCGTGCGCGCCACGCGCAGATATTCCGACTGCTTGATTGCCACGAATGTCCGATGCAGGTCTTCGCCCAATGCGCCCTTGAGGAAGGTCGACGCCCTTGCCGCCTCGATGGCGGCACGCCAGTCGACCGGCATCGTCGTGCGCGTGACGGCGGATTCGTAGCCATTGCCGGTGGTTTCAGGGCCGGGATCAAGCCCTTCGTCGAGACCCTTAGTGATGCCGGCCAGCACCGTTGCCGCGACTAGATAAGGGTTGGCATCGACGCCGGATGGCCGGTGCTCGATGCGGCGGTTCTTGGCATCGCCGGCCGGCACACGCAGCGCCACCGAACGGTTGTTGACGCCCCAGGTCGGCGCCACCGGCGCATAGGATTGCGACACGAAACGCCGCCATGAATTGGCGTGCGGCGCGAACACCAGCATCGATTCCGCCATCGTCTGGATCAGTCCGCCGAGACCGCGCAGCAGCGGCAGCGACCAGCTTTCGCCGCCGGCTTCGGCAAAGACGTTCTTGCCGGCATCATCCAGCAGCGAGACATGGAAATGCATGCCAGAGCCGGCATACTTCTCGATCGGCTTGGCCATGAAGCAAGCGGTGACACCATGACGGCGTGCCTGCGCCCGCACCAGCCGCTTGAGCATGACGAGATCGTCGGCCGCCCGCATCACGTCCTTGCGGTAATTGAGCGTCAGCTCGTACTGGCCGGGCGCATATTCCGAGATGACCGTCTCGGCCGGGATGCCTTGCACCTTGGCTGCGGCATATATGTCGGAAAACAGCGGCTCCATGCCGTGCAGATGGTCGACGGAATAGACCTCGGTCTTGGCCGAGCGGCGGCCGTCGAGCACCGCATGAGCCGGCTGCACCTTGCCTTCGGCATCGCGCTCATTGGCGAGCAGGAAGAACTCGAGCTCGAACGCGCCGGCCGGATGCAGGCCCTTGGCCGCGAGGATATCTACCTGGCGGGCGAGTGCCAGCCGCGGGTCGGACGACATTGGCTGGCCATCGAGATGATACATCGCCATCAGCACCTGGCCGCGCGGCGGCTGTGTGCCGAACAGCGGCACCAGTGTGCCGGGGATCGGCCACGCCCGCAGGTCGCCGTCGCCGGTCGTCCAGATCAGCCCGGTCTCGTGGACATCCTCGCCGGTTATGTCGAGGCCGAGGATCGAGATCGGCATGTGCCGGCCACCCTCGAAGATGCTCATCAACTCATGACGGCGCACGATCTTGCCGCGCCCGACACCATTGGCGTCGGTCAGCACGATGTCGAACGCCTCGATCTCGGGATGGGCGTCGAGAAAGGCCCGCGCCTCGGGGGGCGTCGAGCCCGAAGGGGATGCCGTGACCAGGTTCAAACTTTGCTTGGGCGCTTGTTTCATGCCGCAAGCTTCTCTCACGCCGTAAGCTTTGCCGCAACCGCGCCGAAGGCAGTGATCAGCCGGTTCACCTGGGCGGCGCTGGTCGCAGGAGAGATCAGCATCATGTTGTGGAAGGGTGCGATCAGCACGCCGCGATTGACCAGCGCGACATGGATTGCCGCCTCGAGTTCCGGTGCATGCGCAGCTTCCGCCTCGCCGCCGTTCCTCAGCGGGCCCGGCGCGCAGATGAACTCGACACGAGCACCGACGCGAGCAACATGCCAGGGCAGACGATAGCGATCGATGACGGCAGTCAGCCCGGCGTCGAGCCGCCGCGCCAGATGGTCCATATGGCTGTAATTCTCGTCGGTCATGACGTCTTCGAGCGTGGCGCGCATCGCCGCGAATTGCAGCGGATTGCCCGACAGCGTTGTCCCCATGCCGGAATAGCCGGGCTCTTTCTGGCCGATATAGGCGGCATAGCGCGTTGCAACGCCTTCGCTCATGCCCCACACACTCGCCGGTAAGCCGCCGGCAATCGGCTTGCCGAGCACGAACAGGTCCGGCTCCAGCCCGAATTTCCTCGTATAGCCGCCGGGGCCGGTCGAGATCGTATGCGTCTCGTCGATCAAAAGCAGCGTGCCGGCCGCACGGGTGAGATGCCGCAACCCATCATGAAAGCCGGCTTCGGGCAGCACCATGCAGGAATTGGTCAGCACCGGCTCGGTGATGACGCAGGCGACTTGCCTGTCCCGGAGTGCGGCCTCGAGCGCCGGAAGATCATTGAACTCGACGATATCAGTTGCCCGCGTCAGGTCGCGGAATTCGCCGGCCAGTCCCGGTCGGTTCACCGCTTTGCCGTCGACCAGCCGCACCATCGTCTCGTCGACCGAGCCATGATAGCAGCCGTTGAAGACCAGGATCTTCTCCCGGCCGGTAACGGCACGGGCAACCCGCAGCGCGAAGCGGTTGGCGTCGGTCGCCGTCGTCGCGATCTGCCACAACGGCAAACCGAAACGCTGCTGCAGCAGCGGCCCGATGGCGAGCGCGTCCTCGGCAGGCAGCATGTAGGTCAGGCCGCGTCCGGCCTGCCGGCGGATGGCGCGGGCGACCGGCGGCGGCGAATGGCCGAACATCGAGCCGGTATCGCCGAGGCAGAAGTCGTCGAGCTGGTTGCCGTCGATATCTCTGATGGTGGCGCCTTTGGCCTTATCAACGAGGATCGGGAACGGCGTCGGCCAGTCGTTCATCCAATGCATCGGCACGCCGCCGAAGAAGCCGGGCAGTCCGTTGCCGATTTTCGCCATCGATTTCGGCCGCGCCCGGCGGAAGATGTCAGCCTCCGCCTCGCGCAATTTTGCGATCCGGACAGGGCTGATGCCGCCGGTGGAACTCTTTGAATGGTCGATGATGTTCATGACGGCCTCTCGTTGACACTCTAGCCAATGGGCGACTGGCACCGCAATTGGCCGGATAGCTGCCGTGAGTTGGTTCAGCGGTCATATGAATGGAAACAGGCGCTTGACCGCGAGCCGCCTTCGGCACCAATGGCACTTCGGGCTGGAGAGGACAAGATGATGCGGGCGATCGTCTGCGCGGCAACACTACTGTCGTCGGTTGGTGCAGCTTTGGCGTCCGGCGGCATCTGGTGTTCCACCGAGGATGCAGCCGTCAAATTTCAGGTCGAGGCCGGCGTCACCAGAGGCATGGGCGGCCCGACTTTCAATTTTCGCGGCGATCTCGAAATTCTCGGCAGGCCGGTCGGCGACGATCTGCGCAAGACCGTGTTCGAGGATCAGAATCTCACGCAATACTGGCTCGACAACAAGGAGCTGCGGCTGCTCGTCTATCGCGAGCACGAGGTCGCAAACAACTACAGCTATGTCAGCTTGGCCATCCTGACAAAGGCCAGCGACGAAGGCGTCTATGACGGACGTTATTCGCTCGAGGTCTATGACGGCACGGCGGATGCGGACAAGGATGGCAAGCCGGCTGAATTGACCGGCAAAGTATCTTGCGGAGCCGAGTAAGTAACAGGCTACGCCGAAATATCGATGACGCCGCAGTCGCCGGCAGCGCTGCCGAAGGCGACACGGCGCTCTTCCTTGTCCCACATCATCGATGTGATGGCGCCCTTGCCCGGTCGGCGCAACAGCACCTCCTTGGCATCTGCGAAACGCACCGCCATTACCATGCCGTCATCATAGCCGACGGCGACGACGTCCTGGCCCGGATGGCAGGCGACCGAGGTGACCATCGCATTGCCGCGCGTGCCGAGTTCCAGCGGCGCCTTGCCCATCGGCCCGTCCTTGCCGGAAAACGGCCAGACGATCGCCGCCGGGGCGCCGGAACTCGCCAGCCATTTGCCCTTGGCGCTCCACGACAGGCTTTTGACCTTGCCGGGGTAGCCAGACATCCGCATGTGCTTGCCGTCGGCGAGCTTCCAGCCATGCAGCGCGTTTTCCTGCATTGTGGTGACGACGAAGCCGCCGTCCGGCGAAAACGTGATGCCGGTGTGAGCGCCGGCCCATTCGAGCTCGACCGGCTTGCCGTCGGCGGCCGGGAAATGCAGCGTCGCGCCATTGTAGCGGGCAACGCCGAAGCGCATGCCCTTGGGCGAGAAGGCTAGCCCCTCGACCGAGCGCGGATGCGAGAATTCCCTGGTCTTGCCGTCAGCAAAACGCACATAGGCAATTTTGCCCGAAGCATAGGCAACAGCGCCTTGCGGCCCGGCGGCGACGCTGGTGATCCATTTTTTGCCTGCAGCCGCCAATTCCGCTGCATTGCCGCCCGCGGTTACGGCAAAGATCTTGCCGTCCTCACCGCCGGTGATCAGCCGGTCGTTTGCGGCATCGTGAAAGGCGGCGAGCAGCCCGTCATTGGCCTGCACCGTCTTATGGCCATGGTCGAGCCGATGGATTGTGCCGTCGGCCAGCGCGAAATGCGGCACGTCGCCGAGGAACACGGCGGCGAGGCAGTGGCCTTCGAGATCGAGCGGGGCGACTGTCGGCATGAGAGACCATTCCGTTCGAGATTTCTGCTAGCCCACCCTTAAGGGGTTGAGCTGCGGGTCTCAACCCGTGCTTCGGATCGTCGTGAGGAGAGAGCGCCAGCGTTGCGGGCTGCCCCTTCTCCCCTTCTTGTGGGAGAAGGAAGAAAGGGGAGCTAAATCAAGCGGCCTGGCAGGCCTGAAAGCTTGTCTTCAGCCGCTCGGCGTCGAGTTCGCGGCCGATGAACACCAGCCGGCTCTCGTGCTTCTCGCCGTCCTTCCAAGCGCGCTGGTGATCGCCCTCGATGATCATGTGCACGCCCTGGATGACATAGCGCTCGTCATCGCCTTTCAGCGCGATGATCCCTTTCAGCCGCAGGATGTTCGGGCCTTCCATCTGGGTGACCTTCTCGATCCACGGGAAGAACTTTTTCGGGTCCATCTCGCCGCCGCGCAGCGACACCGACTGCACGGTCACGTCATGGATGTCGGAAGCGTGCTCATGATGATGATGCCCGTCATGATCGTGGTGATCATGGCCGTCGTGATCATGGTGATGGTGGTCGTGATCGTCATGCGCCTCGAGGAAGTGCGGATCGTTCTCCAGCGCCCGGGACAGGTCGAACGCACCGCGATCGAGCACCTCGGACAGCGCCACGCCGGCGCGTGTGGTGCGATGGATTCGTGCCGCTGGATTGATGGCGCGGATCGTCGCCTCCACCTTGCTCAGCTCTTCGGCGGTGACCAGATCGGTCTTGTTGAGCACGACGACATCGGCAAAGGCGATCTGGTCCTCGGCCTCGCGGGAATCTTTGAGACGCAGCGGCAGGTGCTTGGCGTCGACCAGCGCCACCACGGCATCGAGCCTGGTCTTGGAACGTACGTCGTCGTCCATGAAGAAGGTCTGCGCCACCGGCACGGGATCGGCGAGGCCTGTGGTCTCGACGACAATGGCGTCGAAGCGGCCAGGCCTGCGCATCAGGCCTTCGACGACGCGGATCAGGTCGCCGCGCACGGTGCAGCAGACGCAGCCATTGTTCATCTCGTAGATTTCCTCGTCGGATTCCACGATCAGCTCGTTGTCGATGCCGATCTCGCCGAACTCATTGACGATGACGGCGTAGCGCTTGCCATGGTTTTCCGAAAGGATGCGGTTGAGCAGTGTCGTCTTGCCGGCGCCGAGATAGCCGGTGAGGACGGTTACGGGGATCTGCGTCTGTGCGTCGCTCATATTGTGCCTCGAATAGGGATTGCCGGCTCCATATAGGATGTGTGCTCGGCTTTTGCACGAGGCAAACCGATGGGCCAAAGAGGCCGGTATTGCCGAACTTTCCTCACATCGCCGAACGTTCATTGGCGCGGGCTGGCGGTGGGCCTAGATAGGGCGAGGGGTTGTTCGCACTGAGGAGGCGCCAGATGTCCGACAAGTCCTTGCCACTAAGCCGGCGGCAGGCTCTCGGTCTTGTAGCGGTCACCACCGGCGGATATTCCTGCCCGCCGGCGTAAGGGCCGGGCAGGTCTCGCCCTATGCCGGGCTCGCCTTGTTCGAAGCCGGTGCCGGCGTCTGCGCCATCACGCCCGAGGTCACCCAAGGACCGTTCTATTTCGACCCGAAGCTCGAACGCGCCGATATCACCGAGGGCAAAAAGGGCATCGCCCTCAATGTGCGGCTGCAAATCGTCGACGCCGCCTGTCGACCGCTTCCCGGCGCACGCGTCGATATCTGGCATTGCGACGCCCAGGGCGCCTATTCCGGCTATCCCGGACAGGGCGACGGGCAGGATATCGACACGTCCGGCCAGAGTTTTCTGCGCGGCTGGCAGAGAACCGATGAAGACGGCATTGCTTCTTTCGCCACCATCTATCCCGGCTGGTATCGCGGCCGCACCACCCACATCCATTTCAAGATCTTCCCCGACGACCGCTCGGCGATGACCGGCCAGATGTTCTTCCCCGACAGCTTGAGCGAGCAGATATTCGCCACCGTCGCGCCCTATCACGATCGCCCCGGCAAACGCGATACATCGAACACGCGGGACGGCATTGCGCGGCAGGCCGGGCCGCCGTCGCAGGCAGCGCTGCGGGAAATGGCGGACGCCTATCACGCCTTGATGGTGGTCGCGGTGAGGGCCGGTTGAGAACACCTCGTCACGTCGTCATCCAGCCGTTGCGGAAAGTCGTTTGTCATCTAACTGAAATAAACATCTGGCATTAGCCACGGCGAACACCGCGATGCTTGCCGGCAAAGCTATTTTCCGAGCCGGAACGTTTTCGATCGTCATTGCCAATCGGCGGACTGCTTCTATGCTGTGCGCACCGGTTCGGCCGAGGAGGGATGAGCATGGCCAAGGCGGACAAGACTGCAACAATGAGCCGGCTGCATTCGGCGGCGCGGCTGGCGCGCACGGCGCTCGCCGCCCGGCTTCTGGCGCATGGCTTCTATGCCGGCCAGGACCAGATCATGCTGGCGCTCGACCGCGAGGACGGGCAGACGCCCGGCAATCTTGCCGGCCGCCTCGGCGTGCGTCCGCCGACCATCACCAAGACCATCAACCGGCTGCAGGCGCAGGGTTTTCTGGAAAAGCGGGCCTCCTCCGCCGATGCCCGCCAGGCGCATATTTTCCTCACCGACACCGGCCGCGAAATCATCCACGCCATCGAGAAATCGGTGAAGAAGACCGAAAAGCAGGCATTGAAGGGTCTCGACAAGAAAGATCAGAAAGCACTGTTCAAGCTGCTCGCCCGTGTCGAGGCGAACCTTTCGAACGGCGAAATGGTGCTCCCGGATGACGAACTGGACATCGAAGACAAGATGCTTGAATAGGTCACGCGTTCGCCGCTGGTGGCCGCCGCGTCAGTGCCGACCAGCGTCCCGGTGTGACGCCGAACGCTTTTTTGAAATGCCGATTGAAATGGCTTTGGTCACTGAAGCCGGCTGCGATGGCGATTTGCGCCAGTGGCTCGTCGGCTTCGATCATCCGACGGGCTCGTTGAAGCCGGCGCATCAACAGGAACCTGTGCGGGCTGGTGGAGAAGGTGGCGCGGAAATGCCGCGACAGGGCATAACGGTCCAATCCGGTTATCGCCTCCAATTCATCCGAGCGTACAATGCGCGCGACATTTTGCTCCAGATAGTCGCGCGCCAGGCTGGCCGCGCGCCAGGCCGTTTTTGCTAGCGGTTTCGCCGGCCGACCGGCGTGCCGGGCCAGGCTTTGCATAAGCTGCGTCATGAAATCGACGACAAACAGCTCGTCCAGCTCCTGATTCAGCGGCCCGAGCGCCGAAAGCAGTGTTGCGCGGAGATCGCGGTCTGTCACCACGGCATTCCCGACGAATGGCAGTGATCCGCCGCCGAGACAATCGAGCATCAGGGACGGCTCCAAATAGAGCATTCTGTATCGCAAGCCGTCTTCGGTGCCGGCGCCGCCGTCGTGCAGTTCGTCGGGATGAAGGATAATGATCTGGCCGGGCAGGCTCTGGTGCGTTTGGCCGCGATAGCGGAAGCGCTGCACGCCATAAAGCGTCACCCCGATCGCATAGGTGTCGTGGCGATGGAGATCGAAGGCGTTGCCGTGAAACCGGGCCTCGATGCGTTCCATCCCGGCAGCACCGGGTGCCGGCACGATGCAGTTCTCGGCTGCATCCACGCACAAACGTCCAAGACCCTGAAAGGCTTCCCCGTCTAGACCGTGCGGCATCGCTTCTCTCGGAGCCTTGGATTGGCCCCCTTTCGGATTGGAAACTGTCGCATGTTCGATACGAAATTTGCAATCGTGCTCAAGGACGATCTTCCCGTCTGGCAAAAGCTCAACGTCACCGCCTTTCTGGCCAGCGGCATCGTCGCGCAGTTTCCCGACATTATCGGCGGCCCCTACCGTGACCGCGCCGGCAATATCTACAACCCGCTGTCGATCCAGCCGGTCATCGTGCTTTCGGCGGACGGCAAGACGCTCGGCGCGATACAGCGGCGGGCGCTGGAGCGTGGTGTAACGGTTTCGCTCTATGTCGAAGAAATGTTTTCGACTGGGTATGATCTGGCCAACCGTGCCGCCTTTGCCGAATTTGCGCCGGAGGATGCCAAGGTGGCCGGCATCGCGCTTCGCGCCGAAAAGAAGCTCGCCGACAAGATCACCAAGGGCGCCCGCATGCACGCCTGAGTCGTCGGCCACTAGCTCGGCCACCAGGAACAAAAACTGAGCCTGTCGGCGGCTGTCGTTGTGCCAGGCTGTTTTGGCTTGCCCGCAGGCGACAATTGCCGCATTGGTGAGGCATTGCCTTGCTCCCCGTCCGGCCTGAAATTGAATGCTCCCTCAAGACAAGACGAAAGCGCGACATCGCCAGCGGCGATCCTGTGCATGCTTTCCGTCTATGTGTTTTTCACCTTTCTCGATACCAGCAGCAAATACCTTGTCCTGGCCGGCGTCTCGGCGCTGGTCGTCGCCTGGACCCGCTTCGCGGTCCATGTGCTGATCGTCGGCCTCTTTCTGCGCGGGTGGCGCGAGCCACTGCGCTTTCGTCCCGCCAACCTGCCGGCGCATATCACGCGCGGGCTGCTCCTGTTCGGATCGACGATATGCAACATTCTGGCGCTGCGGACGCTGCAGCTGGCGGAAACCACCTCGATCTACTTTTTCGGCCCGATGGTGATCACCGCGCTTGCCGGTCCGTTGCTCGGCGAATGGGCCGGCTGGCGGCGCTGGCTGGCGATCATGAGCGGCTTTGTCGGCGTTCTCATCATCACCCGGCCGGGCGTCGGCGTTTTTGGCATCGGCCATCTCTTTGCGCTCGGCTCGATGCTATCGAACAGTTTCTACGTCATCATGACGCGCCGCATGTCGGCGACGGAAACCTCCGAAAGCCTCATCCTGTTTTCGGTGTTGGCGCCCGCCGTGCTGCTGCTGCCGACACTGCCGTTTTCGGTTTCGCTGCCGCAGGATGGCTGGCACTGGTTCATATTGCTGATGCTGGGCGTCTTCGGCGCCATCGGCCATTGGCTTCTTGTGCAGGCCTATCGCCTTGCCACCACCACGGCCCTGGCCCCCTATCCATATTCGCAGATGATCTGGATGATCATCTCCGGCCTGATCGTCTTCGACCAGTTTCCCGACCGCTGGACGCTGGTCGGTGCCACGGTCATCGTCGCCAGCGGCCTCTACATCGTCCACCGCGAGCACCGGTTTCGCTTGCGCAACCGCGCGACGCTGGACGCGGAGGCGGAAGCGCTGGCAAAAAAACTTTGATTTGCTCGGGATCGATGGCATAAAAGCCGGCCTTTAAACAGTTTAAATTGCTTCGGGAGCGCAGGGCGCTGGCACAGAAGATCAAGCTTTCGACCATCGCGGATGCGCTCGGCGTGTCCACGGCCACGGTCTCGCTGGCCTTGCGCGACAGCCCGCTGGTCGCCGGCGGCACCCGCGACCGCATCAAGGAACATGCCCGCGCCATCGGCTATATCTACAACCGCCGCGCCGCCAGCCTGCGCACCTCGCGCTCGGGCATTGTCGGCGTCGTCGTCCACGACATCATGAACCCGTTCTTTGCCGAGATACTGCGTTCGATCGAGAGCGAGCTCGACCGCAGCCGGCAAACCTTCATCCTGTCGAACCACTACGACCAGCTCGAGAAACAACGCACCTTCATCGACACGCTTCTGCAGCTCGGCGCCGATGGCGTCATCATGTCGCCGGCCATCGGCACGCCGCCCGAAGACATAATCATGGCCGAGGAGAATGGTCTGCCGGCAGTGCTGATTGCACGGACCGTCGAAGGCGCCGACGTGCCGGTGTTCCGCGGCGACGATGCCTACGGCACCGGGCTTGCCACCAATCATCTGATCTCGCTTGGCCACAAGCGCATCGCCATGATCGGCGGCACCGACCAGACCTCGACCGGCCGCGACCGCTATCAGGGATATGTCAACGCCATGGAGGCGGCAGGGCTTGAGGTCAGGCCGTCCTGGCGCATCGTCGGCCCGCGCACCAAACAGGCGGGTTTCGAGGCCGCCGGGCAGTTCCTGGCGCTGAAGGACAGGCCGACCGCGGCCTGCTGCTGGAACGACCTCGTCGCCATCGGCCTGATGAACGGCATTGCGCGCGCCGGGCTGGTGCCGGGCATCGACATCTCCGTTACCGGCTATGACGACCTCGAAGAGGCGGCGATCGCGACGCCGGCGCTGACCACGGTCTGGAACGGCCAGCGCGAGGTTGGCCGCCGCGCCGCCAGCGCGCTGCTCGACAAGCTCAACGGACAGACGGTGCGGCCGTCGCAGGAACTGATCAAGCCGGAACTGCATGTGCGCCAGTCGACCGGCAAACCGGTGGAACGTGCATGACAAAAACCGAACAGCAAGCTGTCGCCATTCTGGTGCCGGGCCAGTTCAACGATCATGCCGTCGGCCGCATCGACGGGGCGTTCAGCCGCGTCCGGATCGAACGCGCCGATCCGTCGCTGGTCACCGACGAGATGCGCCGTACGGTGCGCGGCATAGCCGCCTTTGGCGGCATAAGCGCCGCGTTGATGGACGCGCTGCCAAGGCTCGAGATCATCGCCAATTTCGGCGTCGGCTATGATTCTGTCGATGTCCGCCACGCCGCACAGCGCGGCATCATGGTCACCAACACACCGGATGTGCTGACCGAGGAGGTCGCCGATACGGCGCTCGGCCTGTTGATCAACACCATCCGCGAACTGCCGCGCGCCGAGGCCTGGCTGCGCGATGGAAGTTGGCTGCGCAGCGGCAATTATCCGCTGAGCCGGCTGACCTTGCGCGGTCGCCATGTCGGCATTTTCGGCATGGGCCGCATCGGCCTCGCCATTGCCCGCCGCCTCGACGCTTTCGGGCTGCCCATCGCGTATCATAACCGGCGCCGCGTTGATGGCCTGTCCTATGATTATCACCCGACGCTGAAGGGTCTCGCCGAGGCGGTCGACACGCTGATTTCGGTGGCGCCCGGCGGGGCCTCGACGGAAAAGGCCGTCAATGCCGAAATCCTCTCGGCTCTTGGGCCGAACGGCGTCTTCGTCAATATCGGCCGGGGCAGTACGGTCGACGAACCAGCCCTGGCCGCCGCACTTGCCAGCGGCAGCATCGCGGCTGCCGGGTTAGACGTCTTTGCCGACGAGCCGAATGTGCCAGCGGCATTGCTTGCCGCGTCCAACACCTCGCTTTTGCCGCATGTTGGCTCGGCCTCGCAGCACACCCGCCGCGCCATGGCGGATCTGTGCGTCGACAATCTGGTTTCCTGGTTTTCGCAAGGAAAGCCGCTGACGCCGGTCCCCGAGACCGCAAACCTCAAGGCAAGGCCGTGAGCGGGCCGCCGTAGTTGTTAACTTCAGCTTAACCCTTCGGAATCATTCTGCTTCCTTCGCTAGTGTATGTCCACTTGACAGCACATGACAGCAAGACGAAGCGCGCCTCCTGATCTCTTCGAACGCGGCGCGCTTGAAATGCGCGGAGAAACAGAATGAAGACGCTTCCTGCATTGATAGCAGTCGCTGTGCTGTTCGGCAGCGTCCAGTTGTTTTACACCGGTAGCGGTGAAAGCCGCGCAGCCAGTGAGTCACCGCCTTCATCTGGCAACTACAGGCTCACCGCCAACGGCGACGAGGCCTCTTGTGCAGTCAGCCGCGGCGCCGCGATTTCGAAAGGCTTGTCGCTCCTGACGATCGCCACGAATTGCGATCGGGTATTTCCTGGCCTCGAGCAGGCGAAGTTCTGGCGGGAGCAGGATGACGGCTCGGTCAGCTTCAGCGCCAACGGCACCGATCCGATCGTCATGTTCTCAGTCGCCGATGGCGACGGTTACGAATCCTACGCACCGGCGCTGCCGCTGCTGACGTTGGCGGCGGCCGGCGACTGAAGCGCGGCAGGACTATTCCGCCGCGGCGCGCGCGCCCGATTTCGCCGCCTGATGCTGGCGCACCGCATCGCCGAAAGCGCGAAATATTTTTACCGAGATGCTGTCCGACTTGACCCAGTATTCGGGATGCCACTGGACACCGACGGCGAAAGCCCGTGCATCGCGCACCGAAACCGCCTCGACGGTGCCGTCGGTGGCGACCGCTTCGACCTGCAGCTTCGGGCCAAGCCGGTCGATCGCCTGGCGATGCACTGAATTGACCATGATGTCGCCGGCGCCGAAGACCCCGGCCAGGCAGCTGCCGGGTTTTATCGACACGCTCTGGCGGATGGCGAAGCGCTCGTCCTGATTCTCGCTTGCCGGCGCACGATGGTCGAGCGAACCGGCGCGTTCCTGGATTTCGGTGGCCAGCGTGCCGCCCAGTGCCACATTCATCTCCTGGATGCCGCGGCAAATGGCGAGCAGCGGCACCCCGCGCTCCACCGCCCGGCGGATCAGCGGCAGCGTGGTGGCGTCGCGGGCGGGGTCGTAGGGACCATTGGCTTCGCTGGCGTGACCGCCATAGAGCGAGGGATGGACGTTTGACTTCGAGCCGGTGACCATAACGCCGTCGACGGCGGAAAGCAGTTCATCGAAGTCGAGCCGGTCGCCGAAGGATGGTACCAGCAGCGGGAAGACGCCTGCCCCCGAAAGCGCCGCTTCGAGATATTGCTGCGGCGCGGCATGCCAGGTGTAATTATCGAACTGGCGGACGTCGGTCGATATGGCGACGAGCGGCTGGTGCATTTGGTCCGGATTCCATCAGGTGCAGTAAATTGTCCTGCCTGCAAAATAGGCGATCCGAAGGCGCATTTCCATGGCAAGTTTCGGCGTGTCGCGTAGGCCAGTTAATCGACCTTAGACTATAGTTGCAAGATCTGCCCCAACGCCGTGAATTTCCCCGAAAACCGCCACTCAAACCGGGCTGCCGCGCTGGACTCGACTCCTTGCCTGTGTATTGTCGAGCCCGAAGCCGATCCGGGCGCCGAAGCGTCCCGAATGTCGGTCAGTTGATCCAAAAAGGGAGGAACTTCATGGATCGTCGTTCGTTCATCCGCAAGGCCGGCACCACCGGTTTCGGCGCTGCGGCCGCTGCCGCGACACTTGCTGCGCCGGCCATCGCCCAGTCCAATCCGAAGGTGACCTGGCGGCTGGCGTCGTCCTTCCCGAAGTCGCTCGACACGATCTATGGTGGCGCCGAAGTGTTTTCCAAGATGCTGTCGGAGGCGACCGACGGCAACTTCCAGGTCCAGGTCTTCGCCTCCGGCGAACTGGTTCCCGGCCTGCAGGCCGCCGACGCCACCACTGCCGGCACCGTCGAGGCCTGCCATACCGTGGCATACTATTACTGGGGCAAGGACCCGACCTGGGCGCTGGGAGCGGCGGTTCCGTTTTCGCTCAACGCGCGCGGCATCAACGCGTGGCACTATCATGGCGGCGGCATCGACCTGTTCAATGAGTTCCTGGCGACGCAGGGTCTGTTCGGGCTGCCGGGCGGCAATACCGGCGTGCAGATGGGTGGCTGGTTCCGCAAGGAGATCAAAACGGTCGCCGACCTTTCCGGCCTCAAGATGCGTATCGGTGGTTTTGCCGGCAAAGTGGTGCAAAGGCTCGGCGTGGTTCCGCAGCAGATCGCCGGTGGTGATATTTATCCGGCGCTGGAAAAAGGCACGATTGATGCCGCCGAATGGGTCGGCCCTTACGACGACGAGAAGCTCGGCTTCTACAAGGTTGCGCCCTATTACTACTATCCCGGCTGGTGGGAAGGTGGCCCGACCGTCCATCTGATGTTCAACAAGGCGAAATACGACGAACTTTCGCCGGCTTACAAGTCGCTGGTGCACACTGCCGCCCAAGCGGCGGACGCCAACATGCTGCAGAAATACGACTACCTCAACCCGGCGGCGGTGAAGCGGCTGGTTGCCGGCGGCGCCAAGTTGAGTCCGTTCAGCCAGGAGATCATGGCCGCCTGCTTCGAAAAGGCCAACGAGGTCTACGCCGAGATGGAAGCCTCGAACGCGCCGTTCAAGAAGATCTGGGACTCGATCAAGGCGTTCCGCAAGGAGCATTATCTCTGGGCGCAGGTGGCCGAATACAACTACGACACCTTCATGATGGTCCAGCAGCGCAACAGCAAGCTCTAGACCATTCTGCGACGCCGAGTGGCTCCACTCGGCGTCGCAGAAATGGGCAAAAACAAAGCGGATGCCCGGTTTTGTTTGGCATTCCGCTCCAGGCTCCAGGAAGGCGTGGTTCTTGTGCCGCCACGCATCAGTTGCTGGACCTCACCCGGTTGCAGGCCGGCGTCGGCATAGGTAGCGGGTTGCATTTCCCCGGCTTCATCAGCCCGGCTTCAGCAGATTGAGGACGAAGCCAGCGATGCGACGCAGAACCGTGAAGCCCGCCAGTGGCAACCGGCCCGATGGATCAGCCCTGAGGCACTACCAGAACCTTGACCTCGCCTGGCGCCGACGGGTTGGCAATGATCGCCGCCGCCTCGTCGAGGCTGACCTGTCGCGATATCAGCCGATCTACTTCGATCGCCCCCGAGGCGATAAGATCGGCGGCCCGGCGATGGGTAAAGGGATTGAGGAAGGAGCCCAGGATCTTCAACTCGCGGAACAGCAGGTCGAACGGTTCGAACGCCGCATTCATGCCTTGCGGCATCACGCCGACGATGACAACTGTGCCGCCTGCTTTGGCCAGCCGCATCGACTGTTCGACTGTGTCTTTCACGCCGGCGCATTCGAACACCACGTCGACGCCGCTTGGCATCAACCCCGACCGGCCGACGATCGCGTCGGTGACGTCGGAAACACTGGGATCGACCGTCGCGGTTGCCCCCAGTTCCTCGGCGAGAGCCCGCCGCGAGGCCTGACGCGTCGACAGGATGATGGTCGTCGCACCGGCGAGCCTTGCCAGCTGAACTGTGAGCAGGCCGATCACGCCGCCGCCGAGCACCGCGACAGACGAGCCCGGTTTGATCGCCGCAAGGTCCACGCCATGCAGGCAGCAGCCGAGCGGCTCGCAGAGCGCGCCATGCGTCGGCGCCAGATTGCCTGGCAAAACGAAGGCCTGTTTCTGCGGCAGGACAAGATATTCGGCAAAGCCGCCATCGCGATGGATGCCGATGGCGCGCAAATTGCCGCAGAGATTGACCCGGCCGGCCTGGCAACGGGCGCATCGGCCACAGGCAATGTTGGGGTCGCCGGTAACGCGGTCGCCGACGGAAAAGCCGGATACGGCAGGTCCGATCGCCTCGACGATGCCGGAGAATTCATGCCCGAGCGTCACCGGAGGCGTGCACGGGAATTCACCATGGAAAAGATGCCTGTCGGTGCCGCAGACGCCGCACGCTTCGATCCGCACCAGCAGATCGTTCGGCCCGGCGGTCGGTTTCTCGACCTCGCACACGGTGAGGCAGCCCACTCGCTCCAGTCGCACCGCCTTCATGGCTGCCGGGCCTTTCTCAGTTGAAACTCGTCTCAGTTGAAACTCGGGGGTTGCGACAGATCGATTGCCGGCGCCGCCGGTTTCGCGGCCGGCTTTTCGTCGAAGCTCGGCGGCTGCGACAAATCCGGCGTGGAAGGTGAGGCCGGGGCAGCGCCGCCGTTGGCCGGCGGCGTGCCAAGCGGTGACAAGCCGATGCCAGGCGTTTCCGGCACCTGGTAGTTGATGGTGCCCGGATCGACGACGGTGCCTTTGTAGTGCATCACCATCTGCGGGAAGGCGATGGTCAGGCCGATCATGATCACCTGGATACAGACGAAGGGCACTGCGCCCCAATAGATCTGCCCTGTGGTGACCGGCGCGATCTGCTTGCCGGTGAGCCGGTCGAGATAGGGCACGCGCGCGGCGACCGAGCGCAGATAAAACAGCGCGAAGCCGAAGGGCGGATGCATGAAGGAGGTCTGCATGTTGACGCCCAAAAGCACGCCGAACCAGATCAGGTCGATGCCGAGCTTGTCGGCAGCCGGCGCCAAAAGCGGCACGATGATGAAGGCGAGCTCGAAAAAGTCGAGGAAGAAGGCGAGCACGAAGACGAGGATATTGACGCCGATCAGGAAACCGACTTCACCGCCCGGCAGCGACGTCAACAGATGCTCGACCCAGATGTGGCCATTGACGCCGTAGAAGGTCAGCGAGAAGACCCGCGCGCCGATCAGGATGAACAGAACGAAGGACGACAGCCTGGTCGTCGAGGCCAGCGCCTGCTTGACCACGTCGAGCGACAGCCGCCCCTTCATCGCCGCCATCGCCAGCGCGCCAACGGCGCCCATGGCGCCGCCTTCCGTCGGCGTGGCGATGCCGAGGAAGATGGTACCCAGCACCAGGAAGATCAGCGCCAGCGGTGGGATCAGCACGATGATCACCTGCTGCGCCAACCTCGACATCAGGTTGATCTTCAGGCGCTGGTCGATGATCGCGACGACATAGATGAAGATCACCCCGATGGTGGCGCCGAGGATATCGGCGTTGCCGCCATGGTTCGGCGCGAGGTAGCGATACGCCGCATACGAAACCACCACCGCCGCCAGCAGCGCCGCCAGCAGCGACAGCACCCCGTGGCCGAGCGTGCGGGCCTCCAGCGGCAGGGCCGGCATCGACTTCGGCCGGAAGATCGACATGAGCAGGATGTAGAGCATGTAGATGCCGGTCAAAATGAGCCCGGGGATCAGTGCTCCCTTGTACATATCGCCGACCGAGCGGCCGAGCTGGTCGGCCAGCACGATCAGCACCAGCGACGGCGGGATGATCTGGGCAAGCGTCCCGGACGCGGCAATGACGCCGGACGCCAGCCGCCGGTCGTAGCCGTAGCGCAGCATGATCGGCAGCGAAATCAGACCCATGGCAATGACGGAAGCCGCCACCACGCCGGTCGTCGCGGCAAGCAGTGCGCCGACGAAGATCACGGCATAGGCCAGGCCACCACGGACCGGCCCAAACAGCTGGCCGATCGTGTCGAGCAGGTCTTCGGCCATGCCGGATCGTTCGAGCACGATGCCCATGAAGGTGAAGAATGGGATCGCCAGCAGCGTGTCGTTCGACATCACCCGGCTGCCGTAGAAATTGTCCGGCAAGGCGTGCAGCAACGGCCAGGCGAGATTGATCGAGCCGCCCGAATAGGGCGACAGCAGCACGCCGATGAAGAAGAACATCAGGCCGTTGGCGGCAAGCGAGAAGGCGACGGGATAGCCGATCAGCAGGAAGACGACCAGCGAGGCGAACATGATCGGCGCCATGTTCTGGGCGATGAACTCGATCACGAGCGCACCTCTTCGGCGAGCGCCTTTGCTTCTAGCTCGGCTTGCTCATGCGCTGATATGAACGGAGTGGGATCGTCCATCTGACCGCGCATGATGGCGATTTTCTTGATAATTTCGGAAATGCCCTGCAGCGCGAGCAGGAAAAAGCCGACCAGCAGGATCGCCTTCGCCGGCCAGATGATCAGCCCGCCGGAATTATTCGACATCTCGCCGCTGCGGTACGACAGCGACACATAGGGAACGAAATAGACCACCATCAGCGTCACGAACGGCATCAGGAAGAAGACGTGACCGAATAGGTCGATCCAGTGCTGCACGCGGCGCGAGAACATGCCGTAGACGATATCGATGCGAATATGGTCGTTCTGCTTCAGTGTGTAGGCGGCGGCCAGCATGAAGGCGGCGCCGAACAGATACCATTGCAGTTCCAGCCAGGCGTTCGAGGACATGTCGAACAGCTTGCGGATGACGGCGTTGGCGGCGCTTACCAGAATTGCCAGCAGGATCAGCCACGATACCCATTTGCCGATGAATTCATTCAAACGGTCAATGGCTCTGGATAGAGCGAGAAGCCCTGCCATGCATTCCTCCCTTGTGTCAGAGCGCGCCGGTTCCCTGTCCGTCGCGTCGCTGTGGACCAACGGTATGCAGTGCGTGGTTCGGCGGGTCAACTGAGACAGGCCGCATAAACACAGTTGTGAGGTGACGGCCGGCAAAATGCTGCCGCGTCCGTTGCATGTCGAAGGACATGCGGCGCTTTCACCCAGGCAATGTCGGATGCGGCTCAGGCGATCTTCTGTTGGTCGCGGCCGGCGCCGATCAGCACAAGCATAGCGACGAGGAACAGGTACATCCAGCCGTCCCGCCATTCGAGCGGGAAATAGCCGGCCCATAGCGATTCGGCCATTCCGAAGGCGGCGGCGCCCAGTGCCGCCCGCAAAGGCGAGAGATAGCCGCCCACCGCGGTCACGAACAGGATCTTCAAGCCGTAGACCAACCCTGTGCCGAAGCTTATGTTGCCGTAGTAGAAGCCGGCGAGCACGCCAGCCAGTGCCGCGCAAAGGCCGCCGAAAAGCACCGCACGCCGAAACACCGCGCGAACATCGACGCCGCACATCGCGGCGGCCTTGGGATCGTCGGATACGGCGCGCCAGCTGCGGCCGAAGCTCGAATATGCGAAGCCCCATGCAGCCAGCGCAATGGCCGCCAGTACGGCGGCGCAATCGAGCAACTGGATCAGCGTCAACGTCGCCTTGAAGCTGGCATTCTGCGCGAAGACGACGGTCTGGGCCAGCATTGGCGGCAACCATAGGTCATGGGTATCGGCCGCGATGCGGCTGGCTTCCGACAAGACCAGCAATATGCCGAGCGTCGTCACCACGATGGCGTTGGGCGAACGGTCAGCCAACGGTTCGAAGATGCTGCGCGACAGGACATGGCTGAGCAGCGCCGCATAGAGAAATGCCGCAGCTACGCCGAGCGCGACCGATCCAAACAGCGTCAGCCACAGCGCCTGATAGCCGAACGCCGCAGTAAGGATCATCGTATGCCCGCAAAAGGCGAACAGCGCGCCATAGGCAAGGTTGGTGCGGTGCAGGATGCCGTTGGTCAGCACATAGCCAAAGGCAAGCAATGCGTAAAGCGCGCCCGAATGCAGCCCGTTCAGAACCTGCTGGAAGAAATAGAGCATGCAAAACCCTCGATGCATGCCCCGCAATCGGGGCAGAGGTTTGGGACGAACGATGTTCTCATACGCGATCGCCTCAGTGACGAGCGTTGCACCCGGAATCTAACTTGTCAAACGCGAGTTATCAGTTAGATTCGCCATATGACAGTATCCTGGACTCCGCACCGCTTCACCGGTGGAATGCTGGCGCTCGACACGGCCAACACCGTGGTCTTGCGGAACGATCCGAAGAAAACTTTCGACCGTTTCGACGATCCCGCCGAGATCGCCCGCTTTGCCGAAGCCGCGAGTGGCTTTCGCGCCGCCGAACTCGGCGGCAGGCGGCTCGTAGCTTCGGCGCCAGAAAAAATCGCACCGGTTGTGCTGTCGATCCGCGGGACGACCGATAGGCTGTTTCGCCATGCGGTGTCGAAAGGTGCGATCGCGACCGGCGATATGCCGAAATTCCTGGAAGCCTGCGCCGATGGCCTTGCCCATGGCCGCACCGAAATCGGCATGCCTGGAAAACCGTTCGGTGATCCGGCGACGCCGATCGCCTTCGAGGCGGCGCTTGCGGTCTCGGCGCTGTCGCTGCTGCGCGGCGACACCATCGCCAGGCTGCGGATATGTCCGAACTGCAGCTGGCTGTTTGTCGACAAAAGCCGCAATTCCAGCCGCCTCTGGTGCGACATGGCGGTGTGCGGCAACCGCCAGAAGGCAAACCGATACTATCGCCGCCGGACCGCGGCCAGGGAGGTCACCAATGTTTAATAGATTCTCGCGCGCGATGATTGTCGTCGCGGCGTTGTTCGCGGCGTCCGCGCTCGGCGCCTGCCGTGACTCCGGCAAAGACCAGCTGTTTGCCATTTCCGGGAAGCTGTTCGAGTTCAACTACCGGCTGGGTATCGCCACCTATGTCATTACCCTCAATCCGCTGCGGCCGGTGGGTGAGGGGCAGGTCGCCGTGGTCTCCTTCCAGAACCCGGCCGGTGGTGATCCGATCATCGTCACCCAGAAAATATGGCCGAAGCTGCCGCATGTGACGCTCACCAGCCCGCCGCTAACCTGCGTTGTCAAGGACAAGCCCTATGCGGTGTCGATCCGCATCGAGGATTCCAGCGGCAAGTTGCTGCAGAGTTTCGAGACCACTCTGACGTCCTCGCTCGACCAATCGGTCCTGCCCGACCGGCCTCTGGTGGTCGGGCCAGTCTACGAGCTCAACAAGGACTTGGCCGGCCATGTCGACGGCAAGCTGCCCGGCGAACCGAAGCCCAGTTGCCCAAAGGCTGCATGATGCGTCACCAGCGGTACTGACCGCCGCCGGAATTTTCGTGTTCGGCCATCCTCCCCGACAGGCGTTTCGTGGCGCCACACGGCTGCGCATGGATCATTTGTTGCGGACCGCCTGGCACCTTCGATTTTGTTTGACCTCCCCGGCAAGGGAAGAAAGACTGTAGGCACTCGACTCCGACGTTGGCTACGCACCTCCTCGCGCGGCTTCCGCACAGGAAACACCTGATGACGCTGCACAATGTCACGCTCGACGACAAGTTCGACCTGGCAAAGGAGCGCATCTTCCTGTCGGGTGCTCAGGCAGTCATCCGCATGCTTCTGATGCAGCGCGAGCGCGACCGCCGGGCTGGCCTGAACACCGCCGGATTCGTCTCCGGCTATCGCGGCTCGCCGCTCGGCGGCCTCGACATGCAGCTGTGGAAGGCCAGGAACCAGCTCGCTCAGTCGGACATCGTCTTCCAGCCCGGTCTCAACGAAGAGCTCGCCGCCACCGCCTGCTGGGGCTCGCAGCAGGCCGAATTGCTGGGCGAGGGCACCCATGACGGCGTTTTTTCGGTCTGGTATGGCAAGGGTCCGGGCGTCGACCGCTCGGGCGACGTGTTCCGCCACGCCAATCTCGCCGGGTCGTCGAAACATGGCGGCGTGCTGGCCCTGATGGGTGACGACCACATGGCCGAATCCTCGACCAACGCGCATGCCACTGAGTTCCTGTTTGTCGACACCATGGTGCCGATCCTCAATCCGGCCGGCGTCCAGGAGATAATCGACTACGGCCTCTACGGCTTTGCCATGTCGCGCTTTGCCGGCACCTGGGCGGCGATCAAATGTGTCAAGGACAACATCGAATCGACAGCTTCGGTCGATGCCGCGCCCGACCGGCTGGATATCGTCATCCCGGACTTCGACATGCCGCCCGGCGGCCTCAACATCCGTAACGAGATCGACATGCTCGGCCAGGAGGAGCGATTGCATGAATACAAGCGCGCCGCCGCCTCGGCCTTCATCCACGCCAATGGGCTGAACCGGATCGTCTATTCGGGCGGCAGCGGCCCGAAGCTTGGCATCGTCACCATCGGCAAGAGTTATCTCGACGTTCGCCAGGCGCTCGAAGATATCGGCATCGACGAAGCGGCCGCCAATCGTATCGGTATCAGGCTGTTCAAGGTCGGCTGCCCGTGGCCGCTCGACCTGCAGCACATCGCCGACTTTGCTCGCGGCCTCAATACCATCGTCGTCGTCGAGGAGAAACGCTCGCTGATCGAGGTGCAATTGCGCGAGAACCTTTACGGCACCGCCTCGCAGCCGGTCATCGTCGGCAAGAAGGACGAGCGCGGCGACTGGCTGTTCCCGGCCAAAGGCGCGCTCGACCCCAACGACATCGCTATCGCCCTTGGCGAGAGGATTTTGCGAACGATCGGGCCGGCGGAAGAAATCGCCGCGCGGGTGGAAAAAATGCGCCAGTTCCAGGCGATGCTGGCCGACACGTCTGACATCGCCTCGCGCACGCCCTTCTTCTGCTCCGGCTGCCCGCACAATTCCTCGACCAAAGTACCGGACGGCTCGCTCGCTGCCGCCGGAATCGGCTGTCATTTCATGGCCTTATGGATGGACCGCAATACCGTCGGCTTCACCGCCATGGGCGGCGAGGGCGCGCAGTGGGTCGGCCAGGCGCCGTTCTCGAACCGGGAGCACATCTTCCAGAATCTGGGCGATGGAACCTACAACCACTCGGGTGTGCTGGCGATCCGCTTCGCGCTGTCGACCGACGCCAACATCACCTACAAGATCCTCTACAATGACGCCGTCGCGATGACCGGCGGGCAGCCACACGAGGGCGGCCTGACGGTGGACATGATCGCCAGGCAGGTGCGCGCCGAGGGCGTCGAGCGCATCGCCATCGTCACCGACGAGCCGGACAAATATATCGGCAAGGTGGAATTTCCCGCCGGTGCCACCATCCATCACCGCGACAACCTCGACCTCGTCCAGCGCCAGTTGCGTTCGGTCAAGGGCGTATCGGTGCTGCTCTACGATCAGACCTGCGCCGCCGAGAAGCGTCGCCGCCGCAAGCGCGGCACCTTCCCCGATCCCGACAAGCGTATCTTCATCAACGAGCTGGTCTGCGAAGGCTGCGGCGATTGCGGCGTGCAGTCGAATTGTGTCTCGATCCAGCCGGTCGAGACCGAATTCGGCCGCAAGCGCAAGATCGACCAGTCGAGCTGCAACAAGGACTTCTCTTGCATCAACGGTTTCTGCCCGTCCTTCGTCACCGTCCACGGCGCCAAAATCAGGAAAGCCGAAGGCATAGCCGGCGCGGCCGACCCGCTCGCGGGTGTGCCGGCGCCGGCGCAATTTACGCTCGGTGAGCAAGGCTGGGCGGCGATCATCGACGGTGTCGGCGGCACCGGCGTCGTCACCATAGGCGCTGTGCTCGGCATGGCCGCGCACCTTGAAGGCAAGGGCTGCGGCATGATCGACATGGCCGGCCTTGCCCAGAAGGGCGGCTCGGTGTTCACCCATGTCCGCATCGCCCGCACGCCGGACGACATCCACGCCATTCGCGTATCGGCCGGCAGGGCCGACCTCGTGCTTGGCTGCGATCTCGTCGTTTCGGGTGCCAAGAAGGTGCTGGCGGCGGTGCGCGAAGGCCATACCATCTTCCTCGCCAACACCGCCGAGATCATGCCAGGCGAGTTCGCACGTTCGGCCGATTTCTCGCTGCCCATCGAGCGGCTCAAGAAAGCGATAAGAACTGCCGCGGGCGACGACAGGGCGCATTTCTTCGACGCTACCCGCACCGCCACCGCGCTGTTCGGCAGCTCGCTCGGCGCCAACATGTTCATGCTCGGCTTCGCCTTCCAGCACGGCGGCTTGCCGCTGTCCGCGGAGGCGGTCGAGAAGGCGATCGAACTCAACGGCGAGGCGGTGGCGATGAATGTCGCGGCATTTCGCTGGGGCCGCCGCGCTGCCCACCAGCCGGAATTCGTCCGCGGCCTTCTCGCTCAGCCGGGCAAGGCCACGCAACCTGCCGCCATGGCCGAGACGCTTGACGACGTCATTGCCCGCCGGGTCGCCTTCTTGACCGCCTATCAGAACGCCGCCTATGGCAAGCGCTATGCCGACAGGCTGGCGGCGCTGCGCAAGGCCGAAACCAATGCCGTGCCCGGTTCGACCGTGGTGACCGAGGCCGCCGCAAAGAACCTGTTCAAGCTGATGGCGATCAAGGACGAATACGAGGTGGCGCGGCTTTATACGGACGGCTCTTTTGTCGCAGAGCTCGCAAAGCAGTTCCAGAGCTACAACAAGCTCGAATTCCATCTCGCACCGCCGATCATGGGCAGGCGCGGCAGTGACGGCAAGCCGAAGAAATCGAGCTTTGGTCCGTGGATGATGAACGGGTTCCGCCTGTTGGCGGCGATGAAGGGGCTCCGCGGTACCGCTTTCGATATGTTCGGCTACAGCGCCGAGAGGCGTATGGAGCGGCAGCTTCTTGCCCTCTATGAAGCCGACCTGGATCTCGTCGCCGGCGCGCTGGCACCGGGCAAGATCGACGCCGCCGCCGCGCTCCTCTCGGTGCCGGCGCTTGTCCGCGGATATGGCCACGTCAAGCGGGCCAGTGCCGAAAAAGCCGCCGGCGAACGCCAGCGTCTGCTCGACCGCCTTTCGACGGCGCCGCAGCGACGGCAGCTTCAAGCCGCCGAATGATTCCGCGCTGCGATACGCTTGTTTACCTGAACTGTCGTTTCCCTGTTTCCGTAGCGTCAGCGATGGACACCGGCAGGGCTCGAACCGCTGCTCTAAACCTTTCTTAAGGCCAATGTGACACTGCTGGGTTCCCCAAGGTTGGGATCCAGGCGTGAATCTGAGAAGAAAAAACGAGATTCCGGTCGACGTTTACATTCCGTTCGTGGAAACTCTGTTTCGCGACGGGTTCACGCTGTCGATCGGCCTTGTCGCGCAGACACTCCTCGTCATCCTGGTCTATTGGAAGACCATGGACTTGGCGTATCTTCTAGTTGCCGCTGGGCTCATCGTCGTCGGTACTCTGCGCCTTCGCAACATCCGGAAATACGGGCGACTTCCTTCCCCCACGACATGGGAGGAAGCGCACAACCGTGAAAACGATTATGTACTTTTCGGTTCGATGCATGGTTTCATGCTTGGCGCATTCTGTTTCGTCAGTATCTATCTGGCAAATGACAGCCACGACAACTATGCCGAAATAGCCTCGGTCTGCGTCACGTTGGCATCGGTCACGTCGATTGCCGGCCGTAATTATGGGTCGCCGCGCATGGTCATGATTTTCATCATGACCACCACATGGCCCATATCGCTTGGCTTTATCCTGCGCGGCGATATCTACCACGTCATCCTCGGTCTGATGTCAGCCCCCTTTCTGTTCGCGATCAAGCGGTTCGCCGACATCGTACGCGAGGTCCTGTTCACCGCCCTGTCGGAGGAAAAGAAGGCGAACCGGATCGCGCAGCGTTTCAACCGTGCGCTCAACACCATGTCGCACGGCCTTGTCATGCTCGGTCCTGACGGCCGGGTGGCGGTAGCCAATGCCGAAGCCGCGCACCTGATGTCGCTCAAATCGCCCGATGCCTTGCTCGGACGCTCGATCCACGGTCTGCTGATGCGCGGCGTTGCCGGCGGCATGCTGGCGCCGAAGGATTGCCGCTACATCGAGGCCCAACTGACGCGTGCCCTGCGCGAGGGCCGCGACCGCAAGGTCCTGGTCTCGCTCACCAACGGCCAGCACTATGAATTTTCGGCTCGCGAGGGCAGCCAGGAACTGGGCGTCATCACTTTTGAGGATGTGACCGCCCGTGTCGAGGCGGAAGACAAAATCCGCTTCATGGCGCGTTATGACAGCCTCACCGGCCTACCCAACCGCGCCTATTTCCATGAACTGGTGGTGGAGGCGATGGCCTCGGGCGATCCGGACCGTCTCTGCGGGCTGGTCGTGCTCGACCTCGACGATTTCAAGAGCGTCAATGATACGCTCGGCCATCCGGTCGGCGACGGTTTGATCTACGCCGTTGCCGAGCGGCTGGCGGCGGTCGCCGGGCCAGGCATCACCGTCAGCCGCTTCGGCGGCGACGAGTTCATGATCTTCTTCGAGCGCATCGAGGATGAAAGCCATCTGACCGCCCAAGTTGATGAGATCTTTGTCAATCTACAGGGCGAGGTCGATGTCGCCGGCCACGGATTACGGATCCAGGCCAGCGGTGGCGCGGCGCTGTCGCGGGTCAAGGATACCGACGTCGACGCCATGATCGTCAAGGCCGACCTCGCACTCTACAAGGCAAAGGAGCTTGGCAAGAACGGCTGGCGGCTTTTCGAGGCCTCGATGGACGCCGCCTTCCGCAGCCGTCAGCTGATGAAGGCGGATCTGCGCAGTGCGGTGGAGAACAAGGAGCTGCGGGTCGTCTACCAGCCGATCGTCGCGATGAACACCATGCGCATCGCCAGTTGCGAGGCGCTATGCCGCTGGGATCATCCCGACCTCGGGCCGATCTCTCCCGGCGTCTTCATTCCTCTGGCGGAGGAAATGGGCATCATTTCCGACATCAGCACTTTCGTCCTGCATGCGGCGTGCACGGAATGCGCCAAATGGCCATCCCAGACCAGCGTCTCGGTCAATCTGTCGGCCAAGGATTTTCGTAACCGCGACGTAATACAGAAGGTTCGCGAGGCGCTTGCCGGTTCCGGTCTGCCGGCCGGCCGCCTCGAGATCGAAGTCACCGAGACGGCGCTGCTCGACGACAAGTCGCTGACACGCCAATATATCGAGGAATTGAAGCGGCTCGGCGTGCGTATTGCGCTCGACGATTTCGGTACCGGGTATTCGAGCCTCAGTTATCTACACAAACTGCCGCTCGACAAGATCAAGATCGATCGCTCGTTCCTGATGGATGTCACTCAGAACAGCCGGTCCCTCGAACTGCTCAAGGGCATCGTCAACCTGTCACGGCCGCTGGGACTTTCGGTTACCGTCGAAGGCGTCGAGACCTTCGAACAGCTCAAGATCCTGGCATTGCAGGTCAAGCCGGACCTGGTCCAGGGCTTTCTGTTCGGGTCGGCGCTCAGCGCGTCCGGCATTGAGACGATGTCGACCACGGTCTGGCCTTTTGCCAATGACATTAAGACCGTAAGGAAGGCGCCGCGGCGCTGACTTTGCGCCGAAAGGCTACGTATTTTATTATAATTTGATCAATTATTAACCTTAACGCGCGGTAAACGACCTCATACTTATTTTCATCTTTACATCTTATGACCCATCCGTAGTGTCGGCTGGTGGCGGTAATCGCGGGGAATAGAGTTCATGTGTGCCCAGTTGAGTTCGCTCGGCCATGCGGCGGGCGCTGGTGGGAACGATGCGTCCGAGACCATGTCCAGCTTCGCGCAACATGTTTATACGCTGCTTGACCGGACGGAGTACCGACGCTGTGAGAGCGGCGAGGACTTCGAAAGTATTTACAGGCTGCGCTACAATTCCTATCGAATGAACGATCTCGTGCCCGAGAATTCGTCCCGTCAGGTCCATGACGAGTTTGACGAACTGCCCAATTGCCATATATTTGGAATCTACATCGAGGGGCGGCTGGTCAGCACAATTCGCCTGCATAACGTGTCTGCTGATAACGCGACATCACCAGCGCTCAGCGTCTACAAGGACCTCCTGATGCCGCGTCTGGCGGCCGGCGAAGTCTTTATCGACCCGAGCCGTTTTGCCGTGGATGCCGAATGGTCACGGCTTTACCCGCAGATCCCTTATGTGACGCTGCGCCTTGCGGGCATGGCTTGCTTCCATTTCGGCGCGCCTTATTGCATATCCATGATCCGCGAGGATCATGCGGCTTTCTACAAGCGCATCTATCGCGCGCGACCGATCGGCGATGCGCGTCCCTATGCCGGCGTGATCAACTGTTTCGCGTTGCTTTATCAGGCTGATGTCCTGGCGATTAAGAACGAAACCTACGCTCGCTTTCCGTTCTTCCGTTCGACGGCGATGGAGCAGCGCATGCTGTTCGATACGCCCGGTGCCGGCGAACTCGCCCCGCTGACCATCCTGCCTACCGCCAAGTATTTTCGCGAAGCCGCCTGAACCAGCCCACGGAGCCTTCCGGTCGCTTCGGCGTTCTGGGCAAGGGCGCTCGTGGCAGGCCGGCATGGCCGCCATCCGCCACGCCGCTTCGACAGCGATCCGATCAAAGGAACCGATATGACCATTTCGACACTCGCCCTTACCCCGCTTATCTCGCTGATCGCAGGCGTGCTGATCCTGGTGATGCCGCGGCTGCTCAACTATATCGTCGCCCTTTATCTGATCGTTGTCGGCCTGCTCGGTCTGTTCCCGCATCTCGCCGGCTAACGTCATCGACAATAGCGGACCTGCCATTGGTTTCGCCGCGCCTGACCTGCCTCGTTTACAGGGAGGGTCAGTCATAAGACCGCTGCGCACGTTGAGCCACATCATTGGTGCCGCGGCTTCAAGTTTCGCTTGAGACTGTTGGCTTGCGCTGCGGCAATAGCGCCATTGCCCTTAACGCGGCTTTTCGCTATGTGCCTGAAAGATGTCTTCGAAGGGGTATTCCTATGGCTGAACACACGCCGACCGGTCCTGTCGAATTGGGCGCGAAGATGGACTATGCCGAGCACGACCGCACCTATGCCGGCTTTGTGATGCTGGCCAAATATGGATCGCTGTTTTGCGCCGCCGTGCTTCTGGCCATGGCGTTCGGCTTCTTTGCGGGCGGCTTCTTCTCGGCGACTATCCTGTTCGTGCTGATCCTGGCCGTCGGCGCCCTTATTCTCCGATAACTCCTCCAACCATTGTCGAAGGGCGCCGCCGGGGTCGGTTGGTGTCTTGCGCTAACAGGGTTCCGGCCGAAAGGATCGTGCGGTGGGACAGACGGTTTTCATCCCTCGTGAGCTCGACGCGAGCGAGCCGCGTGTCGCGGCCTCGCCCGATACGGTGAAGCGGCTGGCGGCACTGGGTTTCGACGTGATTATCGAAACCGGCGCCGGCGCGGCGTCGCGCATTCCCGACGAGGAGTTTGCCAAGGCGGGCGCCGCGATCGGCAAGGCCGGCGATGCTACCAAGGCCGATGTGGTACTGAAGGTGCGCCGCCCCATGGACGCCGAGCTGAAGGGCTACAAGTCCGGCGCCGCCGTCATCGCGATCATGGATCCCTACGGCAACGACGCTGCCGTCGCCGCCCTTGCCAAGGCCGGTGTTACTGCCTTCTCCATGGAGTTCATGCCGCGCATCACCCGGGCGCAATCGATGGACGTTCTATCAAGCCAGGCGAACCTCGCCGGCTACCAGGCGGTGATCGACGCGGCTGCCGAATATGACCGGGCCTTGCCGATGATGATGACGGCGGCTGGCACCGTACCGGCAGCGAAGGCGTTCGTCATGGGCGTCGGGGTCGCCGGTCTGCAGGCCATCGCGACCGCGCGCCGCCTCGGTGCTGTTGTCACCGCCACCGATGTACGCCCGGCCGCCAAGGAGCAGGTCGCCTCGCTCGGCGCAAAGTTCCTGGCCGTCGAGGACGAGGAGTTCAAGGCAGCCGAAACGGCCGGCGGCTACGCCAAGGAAATGTCAAAGGAATACCAGGCCAAGCAGGCGGCGCTGACCGCCGAGCACATCGCCAAGCAGGATATCGTCATCACCACGGCGCTGATCCCCGGCCGGCCGGCGCCGAAGCTGGTTTCGGCGGCAATGGTCGCCTCGATGAAACCTGGCTCGGTGATCGTCGACCTCGCGGTCGAGCGTGGCGGTAATGTCGAGGGCGCCGTGGCGGGGCAGGTGGTGACCACGGCCAATGGGGTCAAGATCGTCGGCCATCTCAACGTTCCCGGCCGCGTCGCGGCATCCGCTTCGCTTCTCTATGCCAGGAACCTCTATGCCTTCCTCGAAACCCTGGTTGACAAGGCGACGAAGACACTTGCCATCAACCGCGACGACGAGCTGGTCAAGGCAACCATGCTGACCGATGGCGGCAAGGTCGTGCATCCGGCTTTCGCCAGGGCTGAGCAGGAGCCACCAAAGAGCCAACATGTCGAACCGCCGGCCATTCCGGCCAAGACGATGGTTGCCGAGGCTTCGGCGAAACCGGCTGCGAAGAAACCGGCCGCTTCGAGGAAGCCCAAGACCACCGGAGGGATCGCGTGATGGACCAGACACTGCAGAAAGCCCTCGACCAGCTCGACCAGGCGACTGCGGCCGTCAGGCTTGCAGTACAGGACTTGGCCACTGCGCCAGGCACAGAGGCGGCCGGCGATGCCGCGCACGCGCTGTCCGGCGGCGCTATCGACCCTTTCGTCTTCCGCTTCGCCATCTTCGTCCTGGCGATCTTCGTCGGCTACTACGTCGTGTGGTCGGTCACACCGGCGCTGCACACGCCGCTGATGGCGGTCACCAACGCCATCTCCTCCGTCATCGTCGTCGGCGCGTTGCTGGCCGTCGGCATCTCGGCCTCAGGGCTTGCCACCGGCTTCGGCTTCGTTGCGCTGATGCTGGTATCGGTCAACATTTTCGGCGGCTTTCTCGTCACCCAGCGCATGCTGGCTATGTACAAGAAGAAGGAAAAGTAGGCCGCTATGAACGCCAACTTCGCCTCCTTCCTCTATCTGGTCTCCGGCATCCTGTTCATCCTGGCATTGCGCGGCCTGTCGCACCCGACCACCAGCCGCCAGGGCAATATGTACGGCATGATCGGCATGGGCATTGCCATTGCCACGACGCTGGCGCTGGCCATCCCTTCGGCCGGGCGCTTCGGGCTGATCGCGCTCGGGCTCGCCATCGGCGGCTCGGCCGGTGCGGTCACGGCGCGGCGCATTGCCATGACCTCGATGCCGCAGCTGGTCGCCGCCTTCCACTCGCTGGTCGGTCTTGCCGCGGTCATGGTGGCGGCCGCCGCCATCTATGCGCCGGAAAGCTTCGGCATCGGCACCATCGCCGATATTCATGCCCAGGCACTGATCGAGATGAGCCTCGGCGTTGCCATCGGTGCCATCACCTTCACCGGCTCGGTCATCGCCTTCTTGAAGCTCGACGGCCGCATGTCGGGCAAGCCGATCATGATCGGTGGCCGTCACTTCATCAACGCAGCCCTGGGCATTGCGCTGATCGTGCTGATCGTGCTGCTCGTCACCGCCGAGTCCAAGCTGGTGTTCTGGCTGATCGTTGCCGCGTCCCTTGTGTTGGGCGTCCTACTTATCATCCCGATCGGCGGCGCCGACATGCCGGTGGTCGTCTCGATGCTGAATTCCTATTCGGGCTGGGCCGCCGCCGCACTGGGCTTCACGCTCGGCAATCTGGCGCTGATCATCACCGGTGCGCTGGTCGGCTCGTCGGGCGCCATCCTGTCCTACATCATGTGCAAGGGCATGAACCGAAGCTTCATCTCGGTCATCCTCGGCGGCTTCGGCGGCGAGACATCAGCCACTGCCAACGACGGCATCGAGCGCACGGTCAAGCAGGGCTCGGCCGAGGATGCCGCCTATCTGATGATGAATGCGCAAAAGGTCATTATCGTGCCGGGTTACGGCATGGCCGTCGCCCAGGCGCAGCACGCGCTGCGCGAAATGGCCGACAAGCTCAAGGCCAACGGCGTCGAGGTGAAATACGCCATCCACCCTGTTGCCGGCCGCATGCCCGGCCACATGAACGTGCTCTTGGCCGAAGCCAACGTGCCTTACGACGAAGTGTTCGAGCTGGAGGACATCAACTCTGAGTTCGCGCAGGCCGACGTCGCCTATGTCATCGGCGCCAACGACGTTACCAACCCTTCGGCCCGTGACGACAAGTCGTCGCCGATCTACGGCATGCCGATCCTCGACGTCGACAAGGCGCGCACCTGCCTGTTCGTCAAGCGCTCGCTCGGCTCCGGCTATGCCGGCATCGACAACACGCTGTTCTACAAGGACGGCACCATGATGCTGCTCGGCGACGCCAAGAAGATGACCGAGGAGATCGTCAAGGCGATGGATCACTGAAAAGGCGTCGTTGCCAACTCACTGCCGATCATCGAGTACAGCCCGGCTCCGCGCCGGGCTTTTTCTTGGCTGTTGCCGGTTCTGAAGCTACGATGCCGACCGTCGTCTTGCAAACGGCGTCATTGTGGAGGTGCTGGTGCCCGACCCTGGTTCTGCTGCATCGCCGGCCGCCGATCTGACCGCAGCAGAGAAGGCGCCACGCAAGCGCAGCCAGGCGGTGGTGGTCGTGCATGGTATGGGCGAACAGCGGCCCATGGACACGTTGAGGGGGTTTGTCCAGGCCGTATGGAGCCACGATCCAGCCCGTGCCCCGTTCTATGCCCATGTCGCCGATCCTGCCGACCCGATGGGTGCGAAGATCAACCAGAGCTGGATCACGCCCGACAGCCGGACCAATTCGCACGAGCTTCGCCGGATCACCACGCCCTATGATGTAGATGGCCGCCGCACCGATTTCTACGAGCTTTACTGGGCCGATATCACCCAGGGTACGACCCGGAGCCGCCTTGCTGCCTGGGTGACGACCCTGCTGTGGCGCAGGCCGGCAGATATTCCGCGCGATGTGCGCAAACTCTACGTCGTCACGCTTTTGACCACCATCATCGTCCTCGGCGCCGCGCTGGCGCTCGCAACGTCGGCTTGGCAAGGCTACATCTCCTGGACGACTGGCGCGCTTGTAACCGTCGTGGCGTCGTTCGTCATCTGGTCGGTGGACCAGTTTGGCTTGCCGTATTTCGGCGATGTCGCCGCCTATGTGCGTGCCGAAGCGGCAACGGTCGAGAAGCGCGCGCTGGTCCGCGAGCGTGGCCTCAAGCTGCTGAAGCGCCTCATGATGGACGACACCTATGACCGCGTCGTGCTGGTCTCGCACAGCCTTGGGTCGATCATCGCCTATGATCTGTTGCAGATATTATGGGCCGATTTCAGGCCTCGAAAGCTGGAAGCCATTCGTGACAGAGCGCGGCTGAAGGCGATCCACGCCGTCGACAAGGCGACGCTGGCCGCCGATGCCTTCGCCTGGCCCGACAGCCTCGACGACCTCCCCGCATTCCGGCGCCACCAATGGGAGCTCTACCGGCAGCTTCGCGTCCACGACGCCGATCATCCGCTGCCGTGGAAGATCAGCGATTTCGTCACGCTCGGCAGTCCGCTGACCCACAGCGAGTTTCTGGTGACCTACAACCTCGCCGAATTCAGGCGCGCCATCGCCGAGCGGCTGTTCTCGGCATGCCCGCCGATCCCCGACAAGACGGCGGGCGGGACCATGCTCTACCAGGAAGGGCGCAGCCATTCCGGCAAGCCGCAGCGGGCGGTGCATCATGGCGCGGTGTTTGCCGCGACGCGCTGGACCAACATTTTCGACAAAGGCAATGGCTGGCTGACCGGCGATCCGATTTCCGGGCCGATGACGGAGAACTTCGGTCCCGGTGTGGAAAACATCCAGGTCGAGCTGCGCGGCTCGCGCGGCCGCGTCTTCACGCACACGCTCTACTGGTCGCTGACGGCGAGCGCCGTCGAGGTCAACGCGCCGGCCGGCGCACAGCCGCGCTCGCACCTTGCCGTGCTGCGCGATGCGGTCGATCTCGGCCGCAAGCTGGGGGATTGAACTATCGGCGGCGAGCAGCGCACGACAATGCTGCACCGGCAGCTCAAATCAAGGTCCGCTTCGGGGTAATCTTCCCGAAGCGGATCGAACTCGCCGAGCCCCGATCAACGATTGGTCAGGAAAACCGCTTCCTCGTCGTCGCGCTGCCTGCCGCCGAGTGCCGCAGCCGCGCTGGCGATGAAAGCCCCGACGACCAGCGACAGCGCGCCGATCAGCGAGAAGGTGGCGCCGGCCTTTCTGGCGGTGTCGGCCGCCTGCTGGGCCTTGACCTTGGCGTCTTGCGCTTTGGCGATTACCGCATCGACGCGCGCGGTGGCATCCGCTTCGGACAGGCCTGTACGGGCGGCCACCAGCCGCGACAGGTAGGTCTTGTCCTCGGCCGATATTTGGCCTGCTGCGGCACTCGCGATCAGAATGCGCGAGGCTTGCGCTGTCGCCGCGGCATCGCTCTCCGAACTGGCGGCAGCGAGCCTTGCCGGATCGGTTGGGCGGAACAGCGTATCGACGAAATACGACGTGGCGTTGTCAGTCGAGGCGCCACCCGCGTTTGCAGCGGCACCCGCAGACGCCCCCATTGCCGCGCCGGATGCTACAGTCGAAGCAGCCTGGACACCGGTACCTATCGCGGCCGAAAGCGCCGTGCCGAGCACGCCGGCGACGAGCAGCGTCGCCAGGGCCCAGGCCAGGAAGCCGTGAGCGGTATCGCGGAAGAAGACTTCATCGGTGTGGATGCCAACCCATTTGGTACGCAGACGCCCGGCGAGGTAGCCGCCTAGGGCCGACGACAGCCACTGCACGACGATTAGCCAAGCGGCGGTAGAAACAGCGAAAGCGGTGACTGACGCACCCGAGCCGGACCATGGCGACACCATGCTCAGCCCGAGCCCCGAGCCGAGCAGCATCAGAATGAAGGTAAGCGTCGACGCAGCAAAGGCACCGGCGACGATTGGTCCCCAGCTGACGGCGGGGGAAGCGGATTCCGTCGGCGCGGAAACGTCAACAGTCGTTAGGGTGGACGGCATGGGAGCCTCCTACCTTGCAAACAGCATGATCAGAATAATAATCGGAATCGGGACTCCGAGAAGCCAGAGCAAAATGCCACGTCCCATGGATGCCTCCTGCGGCGATTGTGATCAACTACAATGCCTTAAAAGACTTTCCGTTCCGGGCGATCCTCGGTGATCTTTGTTGCGGTGCAGCAGTCGGCATCGGTGCGTCAAGATGCACCAATGCACTTCATGCCTGCTGGTTGGGTATTCTGGGTCGCGGCTTTAGATATCCAGATTGGCGACCGACAGCGCGTTTTCCTGGATGAATTCGCGCCTTGGCTCGACCTCGTCGCCCATCAGCCGTGAAAACAGGCTGTCTGCATCAGTCGCGTCATTGACCTTGACCTGTAAGAGCGAGCGCACGTTCGGGTCGAGCGTGGTTTCCCAGAGCTGCTCGGCGTTCATTTCGCCAAGGCCCTTGTAACGCTGCATGGTCAGGCCCTTGCGGCCGGTGGCAAACACGGCATTGAGCATTGCGAGCGGCCCCGAAATGGTTTCGGAGACGTCCTTGCGGCGCAGCACCGGCGGTTCGCCGTAAACTTCTGCCAGGCGCGGCGCATAGCGGTCGAGCTGGCGTGCGTCGGCGGAATTGATCAGCGCCAGGTCGAGATGTGCGAACTCCTTGACGCTGCGCACGGTGCGCTCGAAGACATAGCCGCCGATGCCCTCGTTCGAGGTCGACATGCGGCCTATCCAGCCGCGCTCGGTATCCTCGGCTATAATGTCGAGACGGCGGGCAACACGCTCGGCCGTCTCGTTGGCGCGGCCGAGGTCGATGAAGATCTCCGGGTTGAGCGCGCCGGCAATCGCTGCCTGCTCGACCACGCCTCTGTTATAGCGGGTATGCAATCCGTTGATGAGCTGGCGGACAGCTAGGGCGTCATCGATGGCGCTGCGCAGGTCCTGCCCGGCCCGCACCTCGCCCGTGCTGAGCGCAAGCGATGCTTCTTCCAGCCCCGAGCCGATCAGGAATTCCTCGAAGGCGGCTTCGTCCTTGATATATTGCGAGCTCTTCCCGCGCGTCACCTTATAGAGCGGCGGCTGCGCGATGTAGAGATGACCGCGTTCGATCAGTTCGGGCATCTGGCGGAAGAAGAAGGTTAGCAGCAAGGTGCGGATGTGGGCGCCGTCGACATCGGCGTCGGTCATCAGGATGATCTTGTGGTAGCGCAGTTTGTCGGCGTTGAACTCGTCCTTGCCGATCGAGGTGCCGAGCGCGGTGATCAGCGTGCCGATCATATCTGAACCGAGCATGCGGTCGAAGCGGGCGCGCTCGACGTTGAGGATCTTGCCGCGCAGCGGAAGAATGGCCTGGTTCTGGCGCGAACGGCCGCCCTTGGCCGAGCCGCCGGCGCTGTCGCCCTCGACGATGAAGATCTCGGATTTCGCCGGATCGCGCTCCTGGCAATCGGCCAGCTTGCCGGGCAGCGAGGTGACGCCGAGCGAACTCTTTCGAGTGATGTCGCGTGCCTTGCGCGCGGCTTCGCGCGCGGCAGCGGCCTGGATGACCTTCTCGATGACCGCCTTGCCCTCGGTCGGGTGCTCCTCGAGCCAGGTGCCGAGCGCTTCGTTGACGAGCCCTTCGACCACCGGGCGGACCTCGGACGACACCAGCTTGTCCTTGGTCTGCGAGGAGAATTTCGGGTCAGGAACCTTGACCGACAGCACCGCGGTCAGCCCTTCACGGCAATCGTCGCCGATCAGCGCCACTTTTTCCTTCTTGGTCAGGCCGGACGAATCACCATAGCCGGTTATCTGGCGTGTCAGCGCACCGCGAAAGCCTGCCAGATGCGTGCCGCCGTCGCGCTGCGGGATGTTGTTGGTGAAGGCCAGAACGTTTTCATGGTAGCTGTCGTTCCACCACATGGCGACTTCGACCGTGATGCCGTCGCGCTCGGCGCGGATCGAGATCGGCTTGTCGAGCAACGGCTTCTTCATCCGGTCGAGATATCGGACGAACTCTTCCAGCCCGCCATCGTAGTGCAGTTCGTGGCGCACGATATCGGCATGGCGGGCATCGGTCAAAACGATGCGCACGCCGGAATTCAGGAAGGCGAGTTCGCGCAGCCGATGCTCCAGCGTACCGTAGTCGAATTCGACCATGGTGAAAGTCTCGGACGACGGCAAAAACGTGATTTCGCTGCCGCTGCGCCCTTCATAGATGCCGGGGACCTTGTCTTGTTCATAACTGCCGGTGATCCGCAGCGGCGCGTCGGCATTGCCATGCGTGAAGCTCATCTCGTAGATATGGCCGTTGCGGCGGATCTTCAGTTTCAGCCAGGCCGAGAGTGCGTTGACGACCGACACGCCGACGCCGTGCAGGCCGCCGGACACCTTGTAGGAGTTCTGGTCGAACTTGCCGCCGGCATGCAGCTGCGTCATGATCACTTCGGCCGCCGAAATGCCTTCGCCGGTGTGGATATCGGTCGGAATGCCGCGGCCATTGTCGATGACCGTCACCGATCCGTCCGGATTGAGCGTCACCGTCACCAGGTCGGCATGGCCGGCCAGTGCTTCGTCGATGGCGTTGTCGACGACTTCGTAGACCATGTGGTGCAGGCCCGAGCCGTCGTCGGTATCGCCGATATACATGCCCGGCCGCTTGCGAACGGCATCCAAGCCCTTCAAAACCTTGATGGAATCGGCGCCGTATTCGGCTTCAACGCCGTTGGCGATGTCGGTCTGTTCGCTCATGAAAACCTGTCTGATTGATGCCGTGTGCAGAGCGCGAAAAATCGGCTTCGAATCGCGCATTTCTAATGTCGTAGATATAGGCGCAAAAGGCGGTTTTTCCAAGGTTTGCAGGCGTTTCCGCGGGGAAGAACCCGCTATCGTGCTCCTACCAGCCGGTCGCACGCAAATTCGATCCTGGACTGCTGGCGCGGCCTTCGCCATCCCAGCTGGTCGAGCATGCTCGCTACGTTGAGCGCTTCGGAGAAACAGCTTTCCGGTCCCGCTTAAGCCGGCTGTTCCGTGCCTCTATCCAGCCCGCATCGGCCTCAGTGTCTCGCTCCAGCGGAATAGCTCGTCCAGCATAGTCCTGGCCCCGCCGAGCACCTGCTCGCTGGGCTGGAAGGCGCCGGTCTCGTCCAGCAGCTTCTGGTACATCGGCAGCGCCACGCCTTCCGGAATCGGCATGACGCCGACGGCGGTCAGCAACGGTTTGACCGCCTGCGCCGCTCGTAAGCCGCCGGAGACGCCGCCGTAGCTGAGAATGGCGGCCGGCTTGTATCGCCATTCCCTGAGCAGGTAGTCGACCGCGTTGACGATCGCGGGGGCGCCGAAATAGTTGTATTCCGGCGCTACGAAGACGAATGCGTCGGCGGCGTCGATTGCTTTCGACCAGGCTTTCGTGTGGCTGTTTTCGTATTTGCCGAGTCTCGGATGATGGGGCTCGTCCAGCACCGGCAGATTGAAGGCGGCGATGTCGGTGAGCACCGGCTCGAATTTGCCGTGCTCGCGCGCAAAGCTTTCCAGCCATTTTGCGAAAACGGGACCGGCGCGGCCCGGCCGCGTGCTGCCGATGATGACGTTCAACTGGTGCTTCAAGGCAGGCTCTCGCCGGTTAGTGGCATCTGTGGTGCTGGCACCTAAGACACGCAGCCGGACACAGCAAGCAGGCACTTTCCGTGCCCAGGTCACATTCCAGAGAGCGGATGCGTCGACTTCGTCCGGTCACATGGACGCCTGCCTTGCCCGCCATTACATTGAGGTGTCAGCGGAGCAAGCCATGGACAGTCAGCCCGTCCCGTTCGTCCCGCCAGCGCCAAAGCCGCGCACAGCGCCGCCCTCGACGCTGGAGATGATCCGCATCGTCTATCGCAATCCGCTCGAACTGTGGGGCGAGCCGACCTACAACGAGCCCTGGATCTCGGTGAGTGGCATCGGTGGGCCGCTGGTCATTGCCAACGATCCTGGCCTCATCCGCCATGTGCTTGTCGATAATGCCAAGAACTACAAGATGGCGACGGTGCGCCAAAAAATCCTGCGGCCGATCCTGCGCGATGGCCTGCTGACCGCCGAGGGCGAGGTGTGGCGGCGTTCGCGCAAGGCGATGGCGCCGGTGTTCACGCCACGCCACATCTTTGGCTTCGCCGAGCCGATGCTGAAACGCACGCTCGAATTCATCACGCGTTACGAGCAAGGTAGCACGTCGGATATCGCTCACGACATGACGCTGCTCACCTTCGATATCCTGGCCGAGACGCTGTTTTCGGGCGAAATATCGGGCGAGCCGGGCAGCTTCGCCAAGGAGATCGACCGCCTGTTCGAGACGATGGGCCGGGTCGATCCGCTCGACCTTCTGCGTGCGCCCGACTGGCTGCCGCGCCTGACCCGCATCCGCGGCCGCAAGACCATGGCTTATTTCCGCAAGATCGTCACCGACACGGTGCAGATGCGCGAGGCGCGGTTGAGGCGCGCTCCGGACACGGTACCGCAGGATTTTCTCACACTGCTGTTGAAGACGGAGGGACCGGGCGGGCTGACCCGGGCCGAGGTCGAGGATAACATCATCACCTTCATCGGCGCCGGCCACGAGACTACGGCCAGGGCGCTCGGTTGGACGCTCTACTGCCTTGCCGAAGCGCCGTGGGAGCGTGAAAAGATCGAACACGAGATCGACGCCGTGCTGGCGCGTGAGCCCGACCCGACGAAATGGCTCGACGCCATGCCGCTCACCCGCGCCGCCTTCGACGAGGCGCTCCGGCTCTATCCGCCGGCGCCGTCGATCAACCGCGAACCGATCGAGCCCGAAACCTGGAACGGCCTCTACATACCGCGACGTGCCGCGGTGCTGGTGATGCCGTGGGTCGTCCACCGCCATCGGAAATTGTGGGACCGGCCGGAGGCTTTCATGCCGGAACGCTTCCATCCGGGAAACCGCGAAAAGATCGACCGTTTCCAGTATTTGCCGTTCGGCGCCGGGCCTCGCGTCTGCATTGGCGCCAGCTTCGCCATGCAGGAGGCGATCATTGCGTTGGCGATCATGCTGTCGCGCTATCGTTTCGACACCACCGCAGAAACCCATCCCTGGCCGGTGCAGAAGCTGACGACGCAGCCGCAAGGCGGGCTGCCGATGCAAGTCACCCGGCGCGCGTCGTAAGCAACCGGACGTCCGTTCGTATTATGCGGCGGACTTGCGTTGGAACTGGCCGGCGGCGCGGTAGCGCCAGAGATAGCTGGGCAGGATGGTTCCGATCGACCGCGGCTGGATTCCGAGGCCGGCGAGCGTCCTGTTGTCCTTGACGGCGGCATCCGACACGACATTGTGCTGGCGCAACAGCAGGACCTGGTCCTTGGTCAACAACGGATTGGGCAGCAGCCCGAGAATTGACGCCTGCAGGTTCGCCAGCCACCACGGCAGAGGCAGCAAAAACCGCCTGCGTTCGATAATGACAAGCAATTCTTGCATGCATTCCTTGAACGTGAGCACTTGCGGCCCGCCGAGTTCGTAGATTTGGCCGCCCTGGACCTTGCCGTCGACCGAATGCGCCACCGCTTCGGCGACGTCGCCGACATAGACCGGCTGGAATTTCGTCTGCCCGCCGCCGATCAGCGGCAGCACCGGGGAAAAGCGGGCCATGTTGGCAAAGCGATTGAAGAAACCGTCCTCCGGCCCGAAATTGATCGATGGCCGCAAGATCACGGCGTCGTGGACCGTCTCCAGAACCGCCTTTTCGCCGAGCGCCTTGGTACGCGCATACTCCGATTGCGCGTGGAGATCCGCACCCAGAGCCGAGATGTGGGTGAGGCCGGCGCCGACGGCGCGCGCCGCTTCGGCGACAGCGCGCGCGCCGAACTCGTGGACGGCAGTGAATTTCTGCCGGCCGGCCTCATACGGGATTGCCACCAGATTGACGACGTGGTCGGCGCCTTGCACGGCGCGGTCGACCGACCAGCGCACACGGACATTGGCCTGCACCGGCTGGATCTGTCCGACATTGCCGAGCGGTTGCAAATGACCGGCGAGATCGGGCCGGCGACAGGCGACCCGGATGCGGTAGCCGCGCTTGGCCAGCGCCCGCACGACATGACGACCGACAAAGCCGGAGCCGCCGAACACGACGACGAGCTTTGGGGTCTGCAGGATTTCGGTCATGGCTGGCTCCGGCGGGCTATCCAGATGGCTTGATTGAAGCCGTTTCATAGTCGGTTTCGCGCCAAAGGCAAAGGGCGACCATAAGTCGCCCGGCACTGTTGAAGCATGATTTTCCGGATACGTTCGAAACGGCAGAAAACGCCGCAGAAGCCCGGCTTTACGGCAACTCTGTTCGGAACAGGAACCTTTGTTCGGTCCGCGATTTTAGATGTATGGTTTGATTCCGAATGGAGGATACTGCCGATGACGACAAAACGCGTTGCGATCTTCGCCTTGGCTTTAGCAACAGGCTGCAGCATTGGCGTCTCGGCATTCGCCGCAAACCGGCGTCACCACCAAGCTCAACCCGAACGCTATGTTCCCGCCAACGGCGACATCATCGAGTTCCTCTTCGGTGGCCCGCGCTACTATGACAACCACCTGTTCACGACGGCCGCCGAACCCTGCTCCTACAACAGGGTAGGACCGGACGCGAATGCGCTGAACGTCATCAACGATCATCACTGCGGGAAGTAGGTCGCTGCCGGATCGGCCGGCCTCATCAGCCCCTCATCGGACAAACGAATTTCTTCAGGACGAATAGCGGGCGGCGAATTCGGAAATGCGCTGCACCACGGCTTTCGGCGCGCTTATGCCGCGTGCCGCCGCCTTCTCCGCGGACTCGGCCCGGGCACGCCCCGGGACATGCACACCATAGCGCCGCCGCAGCCGGTCGAGTTGGTTCTTCATCCGCTTTTCGAAGTCCGGATCGAGCAGCTTGGGCTCGATGGCGAGCAAGAACAGGCCGGTTCCCGGACTGTCCGGCCCGCCGCTGAACCATGGCGCATCGAGCGACCAGTTGGCGCCCGACAGGCCCGCGGCCAGCACCTCGACCATCAGCGCGATGTTGGCGCCGCGCTGGCCGCCGAAGGCAAGCATGGCGCCCTTCATGGCGGCTGCCGGGTCCGTGGTCGGATTGCCGCTGGCGTCCAGTGCCCAGCCTTCGGGGATATTCTTGCCGTCCTCGGCCGCCTTGCGGATGTTGACGAAGGCGGTGGCGCTCGACGACTGGTCGATGACCAGCGGCGCCCCGTCCGCGGCGGGTGCGGCAAACGACATCGGGTTGGTGCAGTAGACCGGCTTGACCGAGCCCGAGCCGGCAAGCACGGCCGGGCCGTTGGTGGCGGCGAACGACACCAATCCCTGCGCGGCCAGCCGTCCGGTGAAATAGCCGAGCGCGCCGCACGTATAAGCATTCTTCTGCGAAAAGATGGCAACGCCGAACAGCCGCGCCGCCTTGGCGAGGTCATCGATCGTGCGGTCGAAACCGGTGTGCGCCAAGCCGCCGCGCGCATCGGAGAGATAGACCGCGAGCGCTGGCCTGGTGATCACCGGATCGGCGTTGCCGTCGATACGGCCGGCCTCCAGTGCTTCAAGATAATCGATGAAGTGCGACAGCCCGACGGTCGACAGTCCTTCCGCCTCGGCCGCGACGATCGAGGCAGCCAGCGACTGCGCCGCCTCTTCATTGGCGCCGGCGCCAAGTGCAGCCATCCGGCACAGCCCTGTCGCCTGGTCGAGACTGAGTTGCATTGTGATTGCCATGGATATCTGAGGGAATGATGAATAGTGAATGGTGAATTGGACTTAGCCGGTACCACTGAGGGCTACTGCCTACTGCCTACTGCCTACTCGCTACTTGCTATTGGCCATTCACTATTCACCATTCACCTAACCAATCTTGTTCGGGATCCGCGCCTCGAGCCGGCGGAAGCCGAACACCAGGATACCGGTGATGGACATATAGACCAACGCCAGGAGCAGCAACGGTTCATAGGTGACGAAGAGATCCTGGCGCACCCGCGAGGCTACGGCGTAGATGTCGACCATGGTTATGGTTGCCACCAGCGGTGTTGCTTTCAGCTGGAGAACGGTTTCACCCGCTAGCGTCGGCAGCGCCCGGTGGATCGCCTGCGGAAGCCATATGCGCCTGAAGACTTTCCAGCGGCTCATGCCGAAAGCGCGGGCCGCCTCGAGTTGGCCATGCGGTACCCCGGCGAAGGCGCCACGCATCACTTCGCCTTCATAGCCGGCATACGAGATCGTCAGTGAAAGAACGGCGTAGGGCCATGCTTGCCTTAGAATGGGCCAGAGGAACGACTCGCGTATCCACGGAAATTGCGGAAACAGCGAACCCAGTCCGTAGTAGAGCAGCCAGAGCTGGAGCAGCAGCGGCGTGCCGCGAATAATCGTGCAGAACACCTTGGCCGGCACACTCAAAATTGGCGGGCCGATCACCTGAGCAAGGCCGAGGGGAAGGGCGAGCGCGATGCCCAGTGCCGACGTTACCACAAGCAGCCAGATGGTCCGCCATATGCCTTGCAAAGCCAGCGGCAGATAGGCGGGCAGCCAATCCCAACGCATGAGGAAAATCGACGCCAGCACGACAACCAGCGCGATCAGGATCAGCGCTATGCGGTACGGCTGTATCAAGAGCGAGGCCCGTGCGGCGGCGTCGATGACCGGAGTTTCGGCCGCCATTAGTGCGATCCCGCGATCGACGGCATGCCGCGTCGCGCCCAGCGCTCAACGCGCCCGATAACGACGTTGGACACGAGGGTCAGAACGAGATAAAGCGCGCCCGCAGCCATGAAGAAGGTGAAATAAGCCTTCGTGGCGCCGGCGGCCGTCCGTGTGGTTTGGGTCAGTTCATTGACGCCGACGATCGCGAGAAGCGCGGTATCCTTGGTGGCGATCAGCCACAGATTTGCCAGCCCCGGAATGGCGAAGGGCAGCATCCCCGGCAGCGTTATGCGCCTGAGAAGCAGGCCGGGAGGCATTCCATACGCCCGCGCGGCTTCGATCTGGCCTTGCGGAATGGCGCGGATCGCGCCGCGCAAGACTTCAGTCGAGTAGGCGCCCTGCACGACCCCGAGCACGCCTATGCCGGCGATAACCCCGTTGATGTCAATCGCGGCATAGCCGAGCGCGGCAAGCAACTGGTTGATGAGGTCGGTGCCAGCGAAATAAAGCAGCAGGATCAGCACCAGCTCGGGCACGGCGCGGACCACTGTGGTGTAGACTTCCAGCAGGTCGCGGACCACCGGCCCGCCATAGAGCTTGCCATAGGCGCCGCCGACCCCGATCACCAGACCGACCCCAAAGGAACCGAAAGCTATTCCGACTGAGTTTGCCAGCCCATGCAGAAGGCTGAGACCCCTGCCGTTCGGCGGTTCGAAAGACAACAATTCCAGCGAACTGGGTCCGAACATGGTGGCAAGAACGTCGCTCAGCTTATGTCCCCTGGACTTGCGGGTTGAGGCACCAATGTGGATCAAGCCAGACATGCCCACCGCGACGAGGCGGCTAGCATGCCCGGCTTAATGCCGTTGCCGTCAGTTGGACTGCGACGCTTCGCCGTAGATGTCGAAGTCGAAGTACTTCTTGGTGATTTCGGCATATTTGCCATTGGCCCGAATGGCCTTGATGGCGGCATTGATCTTGTCCTTGAGTTCGGTGTCGCCTTGACGCATGCCGGCGCCGACGCCAGGCCCGAGCACTTCAAGGTCCGGCGCGACATAACCCTTGAGGTCGCAGCACGCCTTGCCCTGGTCCGATTTCAAAAACGCGTCGAGCGCGATCGAATCGGCCTGCGTGGCATCGATACGGCCGGCGGCGAGATCCTGATTTGCCTCGTCCTGCGTCTGGTATTCCTTGATTTCGGCAGCGTCGGTGAAGTGCTTCTTGGCGTAGGCGGCGTGCACCGTGGACGCCTGAACGCCGAGTATCTTGGCTTTCAGCCCCTCAGGCGTCGCATCGAATTTCTGATCCTTGGCGCCGATCACCGCGGTCGGCGTGTTATAGTATTTGTCGGAGAAGTCGATTTCCTTCTTGCGTTCATCGGTAATGGACATCGAATTCATGATTGCGTCGATCTTCTTGGTTTTAAGCGCCGGGATGAGGCCGTCCCATGGGACTGGCGTCAATACGCAATCCAGCTTGGCTTCGCCGCAGATGGCGTTGACGATGTCGACTTCCCAGCCACCCCACTTGCCGGAAGCATCCTGCGAGTAAAACGGCGGATAGGCTTCAGGCGAAAAACCCACCTTGATCTGTTCGGCGCTTGCCGAAAATGCACCCGACAATGCGATCAGCGTGGCCGCGAGCGCCGTTTTGAGAAAAGGTTTCATTTTTTCAGTTCTCCCGTTTTTTGGTTTTGACGTTCCCGTCTGCTTTCTCGCAAGTCATCCAACATTGCGCAGAAACTGCTTCAGCCTTTCGGATTTTGGTGCGCCGAAGATCTGTTCCGGCGGCCCTTCTTCCTCGACCAGCCCGTTATGGAGGTAGACGACATGCGTCGCGACCTCGCGGGCAAACTTCATCTCATGGGTGACCAGCACCATGGTGCGGCCTTCGCGCGCCAGGTCGCCGATCACCTTCAGCACCTCGCCGACCAGCTCCGGGTCGAGCGCCGAGGTCGGCTCATCGAACAGCATGACGCGCGGATTGATGGCCAGCGCCCTGGCGATCGCGGCGCGCTGCTGTTGGCCGCCCGACAGATAGGCGGGATAGACGTCGCGTTTTTCGGCCAGGCCGACACGGGCGAGCAATTTTTCCGCCTCGCCGATCGCCACATCGCGCTTGACGCCGAGCACATGCACGGGAACTTCGATGACGTTCTCGATCAACGTCATGTGACTCCACAGATTGAAGTTCTGGAAGACCATGCCGAGCTTGGAGCGGATGCGTTCGATCTGCTTGCGGTCGGCGGGCACGGTGTGGCCGTAGCTGTCGGCCTTCAGCTTTATCTCTTCGCCATTGACCCGGATGATGCCGCTGGTCGGGTTCTCCAGGCAGTTGATGCAGCGCAGCAGCGTCGATTTGCCCGAGCCGCTGCCGCCGATGATGGCGATCACCTCGCCATCGCGCGCCGAAAGCGAAACGCCCTTCAATACATGCAGTTTGCCGAAGTTCTTGTGCAGGTTCTCGACGTGGATGGCCTCGGCAGCGCCGTTTTGCGCCGTATGCTTCAGGGCGGTGGCCGGCGCTGTCATCGTCGCGGCGCCCCGCGGAGCAGCCGAGGCAGTCCTTGCTGGAATTTTTTACCCATTACCCGTCACTGGACAGCGTTCCGATTCTCAAGATGGACCGTTCCGCTTGCCTCCGTCAACCGCAGTTTTTGGACCATTGATCACGGCCTGCCGAGTGGCTATTGGCAGGAGGGGCGCGTTTCAGGAGAACTTAGTGGGCAAAGCATACGGGTCGCAGTCGATGGCCGGGCCGCTGCAGCGCGTGCTGATGCGCTCCGCCGCCAGCGCCATGCATCGTGCCGAAGCGCTGGAGTGGCACTATGGCCCGGGCTTCGATCCGCAAAAGGCGGCGGCCCAGCATGAAGCGCTGGCCAGGCTGATTTCCGCCTCAGGCGCCGAGATCGAATGGCTGAGCGACGCCGATGACGGGCTTGCCGATTCCGTCTTCACCCACGATCCCTCGCTGATGACCGACCATGGCGCGGTCATCCTCGCCATGGGCAAGACGCTGCGCCGGCCCGAGCCGGGCCTGCACGAGGCAGCCTATGGGCGCATGGACATCCCCGTCCTCGGCCGTATCGAGGCGCCCGGCCAAGTCGAGGGCGGCGACTGCGTGTGGGTGGATGCAAACACGCTGGCCGTCGGCCGCGGCGTGCGCACCAATCAGCACGGCATCCAGCAGCTCTCTAATCTGCTTTCACCCAAGGGCATCCAGGTCTACGGCTTCGACCTGCCGCTCTGGCACGGCGAGGAGGCCTGCCTGCACCTGATGTCGGTGATCAGCCCGCTCGCCGACGATCTGGCGCTGGTCTATGCGCCCCTCCTGCCGGTCGTTTTCTACCAGATGCTGCGCCAACGCGGCATTCGGCTGGTCGAAGGCGACGCCGAGGAGTTCGTCGCCTCGAATGGGCTCAGCCTCAACGTGCTGCCGACCGCGCCGCGCCAGGTTATCGCCGTTGCCGGTTTTCCGAAGACGGCGGCTGCCATGCAGGCCGCCTGCTGTACGGTCTCGACATTCGAGGCCGATGCGCTGTGCATTGCCTGCGAAGGCGGCCCGACGTGCCTCACGCGCCCGGTATTAAGACAATGACGACGATCGGCGAAGCGCTCATCACCTTGCTCGAAGCGCACGGCGTCGACATCGTCTTCGGCATTCCCGGCGTGCACACGGTCGAGCTCTACCGCGGGCTGGCGCGGTCGAAGATCCGTCATGTCACGCCGCGCCACGAGCAGGGCGCCGGCTTCATGGCTGACGGCTATGCGCGCGCCAGCGGCAAGCCGGGCGTCGCTTTCGTCATCACTGGGCCGGGGCTGACCAACACCATCACCGCCATGGGCCAGGCGCGCGCCGATTCGGTGCCGATGCTAGTAATCTCGGGCGTCAACGCCACACCGACGCTGGGCAAAGGCCTTGGCCACCTGCATGAACTGCCGGACCAGCGCGGCATGATGGAGAAGGTGGCGCTGTTTTCGCACCGTGTCACCGAGGCTGGCGAACTGCCCAGCGTGCTCGCCCGCGCCTTTGCGCTGTTTTCATCCTCGCGTCCGGGTCCGGTGCATATCGAGGTCCCGACCGATGTCATGACCCTGCCTGCCAGCGGCATCGTGCCGCTGCTGCGGAATTCAGCGCCGCCCGAACCGGATGTAGCGGCGATTGCAGAGGCCGCAAGGCTGTGCGCGTCTGCCCGCCGGCCGCTTATACTGGCGGGCGGCGGCGCCAAAGCTGCCGAAGCACCGTTGCAGCGCCTGGCCGAGAGGTTGGGAGCGCCGGTCGTCCAGACCGCCAATGCGCGCGGCCTGCTCTATCGCCATCCGCTTGGCGTGCCGGCCAGCCCCAGCCTGAAGGCGGTGCGTGCGCTGATGGCCGACGCCGATCTGGTCATTGCCGCCGGCACCGAATTCGGTCCGACCGACTATGACGGCTATGGCGACGGCGGTTTTGTTCTGCCCGCCAATCTGATCCGCATCGACATCGGCGCCGACCAGCTTGCCCGCCGGCCTGCGCGGATTTCGATCCAGGCCGATTGTGGCGCGGCGCTCGAGGCGATGCATGCCGAACTCGGCACGGGCAAGGCGCAATCGGGCGATGGCGCCGCTCGCGCCGCCGCGACGCGGCAAGCGGCCTTTGCCGAGATTGGCCCGGCTATGCACGCGCAACTGCGCGCCGTCGAGACGATCCGTGATGCGCTGCCTGGCGCGATCATCGTCGGCGATTCGACCCAGCCGGTCTACGCCGCCAACCTCTATTACGATCACGACCGGCCGGGCGGCTGGTTCAACGCGGCCACTGGCTTCGGCGCGCTCGGCTATGGCCCGCCGGCGGCGATCGGTGCCGCCCTTGCCAGGCCAGAGGCGCCGGTCGTTTGCCTCACCGGCGACGGCGGCTTCCAGTTCACCCTGCCGGAACTGGGCGCCGCGCTCGACGCAGCGGCGCCGGTGATCTTCGCCGTCTGGAACAATCGCGGCTACCGCGAGATCGAAACCTCGATGCTCGACATCGGCGTCGAGCCGGTCGGCGTCTCCCCGGCACCGCCGGATTTCTGCAAGCTGGCCGAAGCCTATGGCATTGCCGCCGAGCGGATTTCCGGCTCGGACGGCTTGGCGGACGCGCTTGGGCGCGCGCGGGCGGCTGGACGACCTTACGTCATCGAGATTTCGGTTGAGTGATCGCGCGAAAGGCGCGACCTTCCGCATCGGCGGCGCGCAATAACGGAGCGGTCGAATATGACGGAAACACTGGACGGCAGACATATCGTGGTGACCGGCGGCACCGGTGCGCTTGGCGGCGCGGTCGTAGGGAAACTGCTGGAGCAGGGCGCGATCTGCCATGTGCCCAATGCCCATGCTGCCGCGCCTGCGCATTTTCCCTTTCCGGCGCATGACCGCGTCAAGCTGGCGCACAATGTCGACCTTGCCGACCCTGCCAAGGTCGACGCCTTCTATGCCAGCGTTCCGGACTTATGGGCATCGGTGCATCTTGCCGGCGGCTTCACCGCCGCGGCGGTCGAGAAGATCGAGCCCGCCTCCTTTGCTGAGATGATGGACACCAACGCCCGCACCACCTTCCTGTGCTGCCGCGCGGCGATACGCTCGATGCTGGAATCTTCCGTGCCGGGCCGCATCGTCAATGTCTCGGCTCGAGCCGGGCTCGATCCACGGCGCGGCTCCGGCAAGGTGGCCTACGCAGCCGCCAAGGCGGCGGTCGCAGCGATGACCGTGGCGATGGCCGAAGAGCTGAAGGGCAAGGGTATCCTGGTCAACGCCGTGGCGCCCTCCACGCTAGACACGCCGGCCACCCGGGCTGACATGCCGGACGCCGATTTCAGCAAATGGGTCAGCCTGGAAGCAGCCGCGGAGGCCATTGCTTACCTCGCTTCGCCGGCCAATCTGGCGATGAGCGGCACTCTGGTGCCGCTCTATGGCAGGGCCTGAGCCTGAGGCCCGTCACAAGCAAAGCCCCGCCGGGTCGCTCCGGCGGGGCTTTTTGTTTCGCTTATAGCCCGCGCGAGGCGCGGTGTTGGCTTAGCTGCCCTGCTTCTTCAGCGCGGCACCCAGGATGTCGCCCAGCGAAGCGCCGGAGTCGGTTGAGCCGTACTGGGCGACCGCTTCCTTCTCTTCGGCGATTTCCAGCGCCTTGATCGAGACTTGCAGCTTGCGGGTCTTCTTGTCGAAAGCGATGACGCGGGCGTCGACTTTCTGGCCAACGGTGAAGCGCTCGGGGCGCTGCTCGTCGCGGTCACGGCTGAGGTCGGAGCGCTTGATGAAGGTCTCGATGCCGCTGTCGACCAGCCGCACTTCCAGACCGCCATCCTTCACGCCGATAACCTCGCAGGTGACCACGGCGTTCTTGCGCAGTTCGCCTGACGTCGCGGCTTCGCCGACGGCGTCCTTGGCCAGCTGCTTGATGCCGAGCGAGATGCGCTCCTTGTCGATGTCGACGTCGAGCACCTGCGCCTTGACCATGTCGCCGCGATTGTACTCCTCGATCACCTGCTCGCCCGGACGGGTCCAGTCGAGGTCGGAAAGGTGGACCATGCCGTCGACGTCGCCTTCGAGGCCGATGAACAGACCGAACTCGGTCTTGTTCTTGACCTCACCCTCGACCTGGCTGCCGACCGGATGGCTGCGCGCGAAGGCCTCCCATGGGTTCTCCAGCGTCTGCTTGAGACCGAGCGAGATACGGCGCTTGGCCGGATCGACTTCGAGCACCACGACGTCGACTTCCTGCGTTGTCGACAGGATCTTGCCGGGATGCACGTTCTTCTTGGTCCACGACATTTCCGAAACGTGGATGAGGCCTTCGATACCCGGCTCCAGCTCGACGAACGCGCCGTAGTCGGTGATGTTGGTGACGGTACCCTTGATCTTCTTGCCGATCGGGAATTTCGTTCCGATCTCGGACCACGGATCGCTCTCGAGCTGTTTCATGCCGAGCGAGATGCGGTGGGTTTCCTGGTTGATGCGGATAATCTGCACCTTGACCGTCTGGCCGATATTGAGGATTTCGGTCGGATGGTTGACGCGGCGCCATGCCATGTCGGTGACGTGCAGCAGGCCGTCGATGCCGCCGAGGTCGACGAACGCACCATAGTCGGTGATGTTCTTGACGACGCCTTCGACCACCTGGCCTTCTTCGAGGTTCTGCACGATTTCCGAACGCTGTTCGGCGCGGCTTTCCTCGAGCACGGTGCGGCGCGAGACCACGATGTTGCCGCGGCGGCGATCCATCTTGAGGATCTCGAAGGGCTGCGGGTTGTGCATCAGCGGCGAGACGTCGCGGATCGGGCGAATATCGACCTGGCTGCGCGGCAGGAAAGCCACGGCGCCGTCGAGGTCGACCGTGAAGCCGCCCTTGACCTGGTTGAAGATGACGCCTTCGACGCGTTCGCCCTTGGTGAACTTCTCTTCGAGACGAACCCAGCTCTCTTCGCGGCGGGCCTTTTCGCGCGACAGCATGGCTTCGCCAAGCGCGTTCTCGATACGCTCGACATAGACTTCGACCGTGTCGCCGACCTTGAGCGTCGTGTCCTTGCCCTTGACGCCGAATTCCTTTAGCGGCACGCGGCCTTCGACCTTGAGGCCGACGTCGATGATGGCCATGTCCTTTTCGATCGCGGTGATCGTGCCCTTGACGACCTGGCCTTCGCCGGAATGGCCGGCGGAAAATGATTCTTCGAGCAGGCTCGCGAAATCATCGCGAGTGGGATTTGCAACTGACATAGTTTCTCCTGGAATGCCCCGCAATCTGTCGCGAGGCGGGCGCCGTGGGTTAGCGTTGCGTTGGCCTGCCGGCGTTCCGGGCAAAAAGCCCTTGGCCGCCCTTGAGCGGCAATTCCGGCGCACGAAGAATGCTGGCAGGCTGGTTCACGCCCAATATGGGAATTCTTTCGTCGCCGGCAATCGGCGGCGGCAGGAAAACCCGGCTCAGGCTTCGTTTCTCTTGGCCAGGACGTCGTCGATGATCGCCTGAGCTGCCAGAAACGCGGCCTCTATAGCCATTTTCGACGTGTCGAGCAAGTGCGCATCGGCGGCCGGCTTCAAAGGCGAGTCCATGCGGCCCATGTCGCGCTCGTCGCGGCGCACGATATCCGCAAGGATTTCATCAAAATTGGCAGTGCCGCCGATGCTCTCGATTTCATCCAGCCGCCGCTTTGCCCGCACCTCGGCGCTGGCCGTGACATAGAGTTTTACGTCGGCGTCGGGACAGACGACAGTGCCGATGTCGCGGCCGTCGAGCACCGCACCCGGTGGGGTTTTTGCGAAGGCGCGCTGCTTTTCCACCAGGATGCGCCGCACGCTTGGGAACACAGCGACTTTCGAAGCAGCCTCGCCGACCGCGTGTGCCGAAAGCACGGCGCGGTCGAGCTTGGCGAGGTCAACTTGCCGCGCCGCGGTCTCGGCGGCCGAGACATTGTCGAGCGGCAAGCCAAGCTGCAGCAACGCATGCGCCACCGCTCGGTAGGTGAGGCCGGTATCGAGCAGGTTCAGGTGGTAGTGGTCGGCGAGCCGGCGGGCGAGAGTGCCTTTGCCCGCACCTGCGGGACCGTCGATGGCGATGGTGAAAATTGGGCTCATCTCGCGTGACTAAACAGACGGAACGCCAGTACCGCCAAGGCGATCAAAACCGATAAAGGCAACGCAATGAAAGGTATTACGCCGATTGTCATGAAAGCCATTGCTCCAAACGCGTTGAAAAGCCCGGCAAGGAAGACCCAGTCGCTCTTTCCAAGAAACCTGGCTGCATAAGCATAAAATGACAGATAGAATGGTCATGAATTGAATGGCCAGAGGCCAGAAAAGAAGAGCGAAAATGCCAAATCGCTCTTTGAAAACGAGGCGTTCGATCAGATACGGGACCAGCGCAGCTCCTAGATATCCCGCTACAGCCAGCAAGTCTCGCAGCATCAATCGATCTCCGCACCGAGCCCCTTCATCAGCCCCATGAATTCCGGAAAGCTCGTTGCGATCATCGCCTGGTCGTCGATGGTTACCGGTTTTTCCGTCGCCAGCCCCATCACCAGAAAGCTCATGGCGATGCGGTGATCGAGATGGGTCTGGACGATGGTGCCCTGTCCGTTGGGATGCTGGCCGAGGCCCTTGCCGCCCGGCTTTCCGCGCACCACAAGCGAGGCTTCGCCTTCGCTGCAATCGACGCCGTTGAGCTTCAGCCCTTCGGCCACCGCGGACAGCCGGTCGGATTCCTTCACGCGAAGCTCTTCAAGCCCAAGCATCAGCGTTTCGCCGTCGGCAAAACTCGCCGCCACGGCAAGCACCGGATACTCGTCGATCATGGTCGGCGCCCGTTCCGGCGGCACGGCGACGCCCTTCAGCTCGGAATAACGCACGCGCAGGTCCGCAACATCCTCGCCGCCTTCGTTGCGCGGGTCGAGTATGTCGATCCGGGCGCCCATTTCCTGCAGCGTCAACAAGAGTCCGGTGCGGGTAGGATTCATCAGCACGTTTTCGATGGTAATGTCCGAGCCCGGCACAATCAGCGCCGCCACCAGCGGAAAGCCGGCGGAGGAGGGGTCGCCAGGCACCGCGATAGTCTGGCCGGTGAGCTTGCCCTGGCCTTCGATGAAAATGTGGCGCACGCCGCGCTCGTCGGTCTCGACCGACAGATTGGCGCCGAACCCTTTGAGCATCTTTTCGGTGTGGTCGCGCGTCATCACCGGCTCGATGACGGTGGTGATGCCCGGCGTGTTCAACCCGGCGAGCAGCACCGCCGATTTGACCTGCGCCGAGGCCATCGGCACCCGGTAGGTGATCGGTGCGGCGTGCTTGGGCCCGTGCAGCGTGATCGGCATGCGGTCGCCGGGCGTCGCCCTCAGCACCTGCACGCCCATCTGGCGCAGCGGTTCGAGCACGCGGCCCATCGGCCGGCCGGACAGCGAGGCGTCGCCGATGAAGGTGGTTTCCATGTCATAGGTGCCGACCAGGCCCATGGTCAGGCGTGAGCCGGTGCCGGCATTGCCGAAATCGAGCGGGCCTTCCGGCTGCAGCAGCGCGCCATTGCCGGTGCCGCGGATCACCCACTCAGCGCCATGCTTCTCGATATGTGCGCCCATCGCCTTCATGGCAGCGCCCGTACGCATTACGTCCTCACCCTCCAGCAGTCCGGTGATGCGGGTTTCGCCGGAGGCCAGCCCACCGAACATGAACGAGCGGTGCGAGATCGACTTGTCGCCGGGCACCCGCGCCGCGCCTGAAAGGCTAGATGATTTGCGGGCGGTGGCCTGCTTGGGGGCGGCAGTGTGCGGCATGGTTCTTTCCTGGAAACGCCGGCGGCCGGCCATTTTTTGCTGGTTTGCGGGGTCTCCTATCATGGCGCACCGAAATGGTCATCCCCTTGGTATGAAGGCCTTCGAATTCAGGCTTTTTGGGACGCCGGCTTTTCGCTTTGACAGCGCCGTAAACTCTGGTTAAGGGGACCAAACTTTCATCGACGAGGCTTGCTGTGGCAAAACCCGAACTTGGCACCAAACGCATCGACCCGGAGACAGGTCGAAAATTCTATGATTTGAACAAAGACCCGATCGTCTCGCCTTACACGGGCAAGAGTTATCCGAGCTCCTATTTCGAGGAAGGCAAGGTCGCCGCCCCCGAGGAGGAAGAGGAAGTTGCCGAGAAGGAAGTGGACGCCGAGGAGGAAGAGGGTGTCGAGGTCGTCTCGCTCGAAGAGGCGGACGAGGACGCGAAGGCCGACGAACTTCCCGATCTCGGCGACGACGAGGACGACGTCGACCTTAGCGATGACGAGGATGATACGTTCCTCGCCGACGAGGAGGAAGAAGACGACGATGTTGCCGACATGATTGGCGTCGGCGACGACGACGACGAAGTCTGAGCGAACCGCATTCGCGGCTTTTCGCAGCGCCGGCCTGGAAAAAGCGGTTCTTGAAGGCTTGATATTGACTGAAGGCGGGGTTAGAAGCCGCCTGCACTAACGGCGCGGTCTAGAACCCGCGCCGGATCTCTTCGCCGGAAACGGCGCCGGCGAACTGCCGGAGTGGGGCCATAGCTCAGTTGGGAGAGCGCTTGAATGGCATTCAAGAGGTCGTCGGTTCGATTCCGATTGGCTCCACCAGTTCTCTCCGCGAAAATCAGCAGGACGGCCGTCCCGAGCTGGCCATCGCCCTCGCGAACCCAGTTGAGACAAAACAAACAAGTACGATCAGCCGTCCGGCTTGGGCTCGCCGCTCCATCCAAAGTAGTGAGCCCGCGCCTGGTCAGTGCATTTTTTTGGCTGTGGTTTGAACCGCAAGCACCGGGTCTGGACCAGGCAGCGGGCTGAAATGACGGCTGAGCAAAACTCCGTTACTTGTTGCAGTTCTGCATATTCGACGTCATAGCCCCGCTGGGGGTATTGTTGTCGGTATCGTTGCCCGCTGTATCCTTGCAGCGGTCCTGCATGCCGTTTGGCTGCTGTGTGGCGTTCGTTGCGTTCGGATCGATCGTATTCGGCGTAGTTGCGCTACCAGTCCCGGTGTTGCCGCCGGAAGTGCCTGTATTGACACCGGTATTGACACCGGTATTGGCATCATTGCCAGTCCCGCTGGTGCCGGTGCCGCTCGATTGTGCCATGGCAGATGTGGCCAGGCCGATGGCAAGTAGGGCTGCAGAGAGAATTTTCATCATCTTAGTGTCTCCATCGAGTTGCATCGCTGTATCGCGATCTATACCAACGACAGTTTTTTCGAGATGTTCCGTTGGACAGAAATAGTGATCGATACAATCACTATGGATCTTTGTTGCTCGTCGTTCATGAATGGCGACGAAATTCCTGCCGGATAGCGGCAATTTCGTCTGGAACCAAATCGAGCATGTCGCGTTGTTGCGCTTGCGGAGAGTTGTGTCGGCCCGCAGGGGACAGTTTCACCAAGACAATCAGGAATCCGTGAGCTGGGAGGGGCGCTGTGAGCGTGCTTGCATCCACAAGGCAATTGGACCACCGCGAAATACTGAACGCGCTGAAGGCTTTTCGGAGCGGTGATTTCTCCGTTCGCATCGACAATGTCTACGCCGGCCTCGATTCCGAGATCGCCGATACCTTCAACGAAATCGTAGAACTCAACGATCAGGTCACGCGCGAGTTCGAACGCCTCAGCAAGGTCGTCGGCAAGGATGGCCGGATCGGCGAACGCGGCCGTGTCCGCAACGCCACTGGCAGTTGGGAATCGAGCGTCCGTTCCGTCAACGATCTGATCGAGGACATGGTTCAGCCGACGGCCGAAGTGGCGCGCGTCATCGGCGCGGTGGCCAAGGGCGACCTGTCGCAGACGATGATGGTCGAAATCGACGGCCGGCCGTTGCGCGGCGAATTCCTGCGCATCGGCAAGATCGTCAACACCATGGTCGGACAACTGGCCTCCTTCGCCTCGGAGGTGACGCGCGTGGCGCGCGAGGTCGGCACCGAAGGCAAGCTCGGCGGGCAGGCCCGCGTGAAAGGTGTGGCCGGGACCTGGAAGGACCTCACCGACAACGTCAACGCCATGGCGACGAACCTGACCGGGCAGGTGCGCAACATCGCCGAGGTGACGACCGCCGTCGCTTCCGGCGACCTGTCGAAGAAGATTACCGTCGATGTGAAGGGCGAAATCCTCGAGCTCAAGAACACCATCAACACGATGGTCGACCAGCTCAATTCCTTCGCCTCGGAAGTGACACGCGTCGCGCGCGAAGTCGGTACGGAAGGCAAGCTCGGCGGCCAGGCGCGCGTCGAAGGTGTCGGCGGCACCTGGAAGGACCTGACCGACAACGTGAATTTGATGGCCGAAAACCTGACCGGCCAGGTGCGCAACATCGCCGAGGTGACTACAGCTGTGGCGCTTGGCGACCTGTCGAAGAAAATCACGGTCGACGTCAAGGGCGAGATCCTCGAGCTGAAATCGACCATCAACACCATGGTCGACCAGCTGAACTCCTTTGCCGGCGAGGTGACGCGCGTCGCCCGCGAAGTCGGCACCGAGGGCAAGCTCGGCGGCCAGGCACAGGTGCGCGGCGTTGCCGGCACCTGGAAGGACCTGACCGATAACGTCAATTCGATGGCCGAGAACCTGACCGGCCAGGTCCGCAACATCGCCGAGGTGACGACCGCGGTCGCTTCGGGCGACCTGTCGAAGAAGATCACCGTCGCGGTGCAGGGCGAAATCCTCGAGCTCAAGGACACCATCAACACGATGGTCGACCAATTGAACTCCTTCGCGTCCGAAGTGACCCGCGTCGCCCGCGAGGTCGGCACCGAAGGCAAGCTCGGCGGCCAGGCCGAGGTGAAGGGCGTCGGCGGCACCTGGAAGGACCTGACCGACAACGTCAACCTGATGGCCGCCAACCTGACCGGCCAGGTCCGCAACATCGCCGAGGTGACGACCGCCGTCGCCCGCGGCGACCTGTCGAAAAAGATCACCGTCGACGTCAAGGGCGAAATTCTGGAGCTCAAGGATACCGTCAACACGATGGTCGACCAGCTCAATTCCTTCGCCTCGGAAGTGACGCGTGTGGCGCGCGAAGTGGGTTCGGAAGGCAAGCTCGGCGGCCAGGCGCATGTCGAGGGCGTCGGCGGCACCTGGAAAGATCTGACCGACAACGTCAACGCCATGGCCGGCAATCTGACCGTGCAATTGCGCGACGTCTCCAAGGTGGCGACGGCGATTGCGACCGGCGACCTGACCCAAAAAATCACCGTCGATGCATTGGGCGAGATCCTGCAGATCAAGGACGTCATCAACACGATGGTCGATCAGCTGAATTCCTTCGCCTCCGAGGTGACGCGCGTGGCGCGCGAAGTCGGTTCCGACGGCAAGCTCGGCGGCCAGGCGCAGGTGCGCGGCGTTGCCGGCACCTGGAAGGACCTGACCGACAACGTCAACGCCATGGCCGCCAACCTGACCGGCCAGGTGCGCAACATCGCCGAGGTGACGACGGCGGTGGCGCTGGGCGATCTGTCGAAGAAGATCACCGTCGATGTGCGCGGCGAAATCCTCGAACTCAAGGACACCATCAATACGATGGTCGACCAGCTGAATTCTTTCGCCTCGGAAGTGACGCGCGTGGCGCGCGAGGTCGGTACCGAAGGCAAGCTCGGCGGCCAGGCACAGGTGCGCGGCGTTGCCGGCACCTGGAAGGATCTGACCGACAATGTGAATTCGATGGCCGAGAACCTGACCGGCCAGGTCCGCAACATCGCCGAGGTGACCACCGCAGTGGCACGCGGCGATTTGTCGAAGAAGATCACCGTCGACGTCAAGGGCGAGATCCTGGAGCTGAAATCGACGATCAACACCATGGTCGACCAGCTGAACTCATTTGCCGGCGAAGTAACGCGCGTCGCCCGCGAGGTCGGCACCGAGGGCAAGCTCGGCGGCCAGGCGCGGGTCGAGGGCGTCGCCGGCACCTGGAAGGACCTTACCGACAACGTCAACCTGATGGCGACGAACCTGACCAACCAGGTGCGCGGCATCGCCGATGTCGTGACCGCGGTCGCGCAAGGCAATCTCAAGCGCAAGCTGACGGTCGATGCCAAGGGCGAGATCGCCTCGCTCGCCGACACCATCAACGGCATGATCGAGACGCTTGCGACCTTCGCCGACCAGGTGACCAACGTCGCCCGCGAGGTGGGCATCGAAGGCAAGCTCGGCGGCCAGGCCCGCGTGCCCGGCGCCGCCGGCCTTTGGCGCGACCTGACCGACAACGTCAATCAGCTCGCTGCCAACCTGACCACCCAGGTGCGTGCCATCGCCGAGGTGTCGACGGCGGTGACCAAGGGCGATCTGACCCGCTCGATCAGTGTCCAGGCCTCCGGCGAGGTGGCGGCGCTGAAAGACAACATCAACGAGATGATCCGCAATCTGAAAGACCAGACGCTGAAGAATGCCGAGCAGGACTGGCTGAAGACCAATCTCGCCCGCTTCTCGCGCATGCTGCAGGGCGAGCGCGACCTGGCCACGGTCTCGCGTCTCATCATGTCCGAACTCGCTCCGCTGGTGAATGCGCAATATGGCGTGTTCTACGTGACCAACCGCGACGAGGATGAATTCTATCTGGAGCTGGCCGCCTCCTATGGCGCCGAAAGCAAGGCGGAGATCAAACAACGCCTCGACCTGCGCGAAGGCCTTGTCGGGCAGAGTGCCGCCGACAAGCGCGCCATCATGCTGGACAATGTGCCGCCGAATTTCCTGCGCGTCACCTCCGGCCTCGGCAATGCCGCGCCGGCGAACGTGATCATTCTTCCGGCTCTGTTCGAGGACGAGGTCAAGGCCGTCATCGAACTCGCCTCGTTCAGCGAATTCCGCGACACGCATCAATCGTTCCTCAATCAGCTAATGGAATCCGTCGGCATCGTTCTCAACACCATCGCCGCCACCATGCGCACCGAAGGGCTGCTCAAGCAGTCGCAGCTGCTGACCTCGGAGTTGCAGGCGCGTCAGACCGAGCTGACCAAGAAGCAGGAAGAGCTGCACACTACGAATGAGGAGCTGCAGGAAAAAGCGCAGCTGCTCGAGAACGAAAAGAAGCAGGTGGAGAACAAGAACCTCGAAATCGAGATGGCGCGGCGCGCGCTGGAGGAGAAGGCCGAGCAGCTGGCGCTTACCTCGAAATACAAGTCGGAATTCCTCGCCAATATGAGCCACGAACTGCGCACGCCGCTGAACTCGCTGCTCATCCTTTCAAACCTGCTCGCAACCAACCAGCAAGGCAATCTCAACGACAAGCAGGTCGAGTTCGCGCGCACCATCAATTCGGCCGGCACCGACCTTTTGAGCCTCATCAACGACATCCTCGATCTGTCGAAGATCGAATCGGGCACCGTCTCGATCGATATCAACGATATGCCCGTGGTGCATCTTCGCCAGCATATGGAACGAACCTTCCGGCAGCTGGCGACCGACAAGGGACTTGGCTTCACTATCAATGTCGCCCCCGAGCTTCCGGAGACCGTTCGCACGGACGAGAAGCGCTTGCAGCAGATCGTGCTCAACCTTTTGTCGAACGCGTTCAAATTCACCTCGCAAGGCGAGGTCCGCTTGAATTTCCGGGCCGAAAAGACGGGCCGTCACAACGGTTCGGCGCAACCGATGGAGGCGCTTGCGATCGTGGTCAGCGACACCGGCATCGGTATTCCGCAGGACAAGCAGAAGCTGATCTTCGAAGCCTTCCAGCAGGCCGACGGCACCACCAGCCGCAAATACGGAGGGACCGGGCTTGGGCTCTCGATCAGCCGGGAGATTGCCCGGCTGCTCGGCGGCGAATTGCGGGTCGAGAGCACGCCGGGCAAGGGTTCGACGTTTACGCTGGTCATCCCGTTCGACGGACCCCGGATGGCCTTGGCCCCGCAAGCGGCTTTGCTGCCGGCGATGGAAGTGGCCGCAACGACGGCACAGCCGAGCCCGCCATCCTCCGAATTGCTCGATGACCGCGACACGATCTCGCCGGAAGATCGGGTCGTGCTGATCGTCGAGGACGACCCGACGTTCGGCGGTCTGCTGCTCGGCCTCGCACGTTCGGCCGGGTTGAAAGGCGTCCTGTCGACCGCGGGCTCCGGCACGCTGGCTTTGGCACGCAAGCTGGTTCCGGACGCGATCACGCTCGATCTCGGACTGTCGGATATCGACGGCTGGGTGTTGTTCGATCTGCTTCGCCATGACCCGAAAACCAAGGACATTCCCGTCCATGTCATTTCGGGCGCCGAAGACATCGAGGTGCTTGCCCGCAAGGGCGCCTCCAGCATTTCAACCAAGCCCGTGTCGTCGGACGAACTGATGAAGGTCTTCCAGGACATTCATTCCAGAAAGCTCCGCGTCCAGAGCCGCGTCCTGGTTGCCGATCCCGACCCCGAGCGCCGCCTTTCGCTGATCGACGCGATCCGCGACGGCGTCACCTCGGTCACCGCGATCGGCCGCGTCGCGGCGAATGCGGACGATATCGGCATCGCCAGCTATGATGCAATTGTGCTCGGCTTTGGCCGCTCGGCCAGGGATAACGCCCAGATGCTGGATGAGATTGCCGTCCTGTTCGGACAGTCGGTGTCGCGGCTGCTGTTCTTTGCGCCTCATCCGGACGCGCTGCAACAGTCACTCGCTTTGCATCCGGCATTGGCGGATGTTCCGCGGGCGGAGAATTTCGCGCAGCTGGCTCTCCTGATATCCGCAACGCTCCCCGGGCGAGGCCACGAAAACGATGGTGCGGCGGCCGAACAGCCGGACAAATTCGACCTCGCCGGCGCAAAGGTCCTCATCGTCGACGACGACATCCGCAACATCTATTCGCTTACCAGTGTTCTCGAGACCTATGACATTCAGGTGCTGCATGCCGAACGCGGGAGGGAAGGTATCGCGCTTCTGGAGCAGAGCCCGGACATCGACGCCGCACTGATCGACATCATGATGCCGGAAATGGATGGCTACGAGACGATGCGGCAGATCCGCAGCATGCCGGCGATCGCCCATATCCCGTTGATCTCGGTCACGGCCAAGGCAATGAAGGGCGACCGCCAGAAGTGCCTCGATGCCGGCGCCTCCGACTACATCGCCAAGCCTGTCGACCTCGATCTGCTGCTGGCATTGCTGCGTGTCTGGATCGGCCGTTCGCGATCCCGTGTTCATGATCCGGAAAAGACCCTCATGGCAGTGAACTGACGGCCGCTCGATGCAGAAACTGTCGAGAAACGGAGCAAGGAAGCTGGAGGTTATGAGCCCGGCAGTGGGGCCGGCAAAGGCGCGCATCCTGGCGGTGGATGACGACGAGCGCAATCTGCTGGCGATCGGCGAGGTTCTGGCCCCTATCGGTGACGTCGTCTGCGTGCAGTCGGGCGAAGAGGCGTTGCGCGCACTGCTGAAGGAGGATTTCGCCGTCATTCTGCTGGATGTGCTGATGCCGCGGCTGGACGGTTACGAGACGGCGGGATTGATCCGCCAGCGCGAGCAATCCAGGCGAACGCCGATAATTTTTCTCACCGCCATCAACAAGGAAGACGCCCACATGCTGCGCGGCTATGACGCCGGCGCGGTGGATTACGTGTTCAAGCCTTTCGACCCGGCCATGCTGCGTTCCAAGGTTGCCGTGTTCGTCGAACTGCATGAGAAGACGCTTGAAATCCAGCAAAAGGCGGCTGCCGAGCAACGGCTGCTGGCCCAGGCACTGCAGGCGCAGCAGGAAAAGCTCGAGGCAGAGCGGGCGCTGCGCAGCGCCCAGGAGCGGCAGCATGCCATTTTGAGCTCTCTTCCGGTCTGCTTTCACGCGAGGGCGGCGGAGCCGCCGTTCGGCCCCAGCTTTGTAACCGAAGGGGTCGAGCGCCTGACCGGCTTTCCTGCCGAACGGCTGACCTCCGATCCGGACTTCGGCCTGAGCCGCGTTCATCCCGACGATCTGCCGAGAGTGAGGCAAGCCCTGCTCGCAGCCAAGGCCGCCGGCTCCTACACCTGCGAATTCCGCTGGCAATGCGCCGACGGCAACTACCGGATTTTTCTCGACCAAGGCGTCCTGTCGAACGGCTCCGACGACAAGAAGCCCGAGATCCTCGGCACATTGCTGGACGTTTCCGAGCGGCGCGAGCTTGAGAACCAGCTGCTGCAATCGCAGCGTCTCGACGCGATCGGCAAGCTTACCGGCGGCCTGGCGCATGATTTCAACAATCTGCTTGCCGCAATTCTCAGCGGGTTGGGATTGCTCGAGCGCCACGCCGAATTCGACGCACAGGCCAGGCAGGTTCTGGAACTGACACGCCGGTCGGCTAAGCAGGGCGCCGAACTCGTCAACCGCATGCTTGCCTTCTCGCGCCGCCAGACGCTGAGGCCGCAGGCCGTGCGCCTCGCCGCGCTCGGCGATACAATGAACGGATTGGTGGCCCCGGTCCTGGGCGGCCTGATCCGTTTCGATTGGCTGGTCGACGACACTGTGTGGCCGGCGCATGTCGATGCCAGCCAGCTGGAGCTGGCGCTGATGAACCTGGTCTTCAACGCGCGCGATGCCATGCCGTCCGGCGGCACGATAATCGTGGAGGCGCAAAATCGAACGCTGGGCAGTGCAGCCGAGGATATTTCGGCGGGCGACTATGTCGTGGTCACCGTCGAGGACACGGGGTCGGGCATACCGGCCGACATTCTCGCCAAGGTCGTCGAACCGTTCTTCACCACAAAACCGGTCGGCAAAGGCACTGGCCTCGGCCTGAGCACGGTGCATGGCTTCGTCAAGCAATCGGGCGGCACGCTCCGCATTGAAAGCACCGTCGGCAGTGGAACATCCGTCCAGCTCTGGCTGCCGCGTTCGATCGAGCGTCCGGTGGAAATCGCCGAGAACTCCGATGCCGGCCACACCGTCGTGAATGCCGGCGAGGACTATCCATCGGTCTTGCTGATCGACGACAGCAGCGTACTGCGGGAACTGACGGCGCAATCGCTTCGCCAGCACGGCTTTGCGGTGATCTGCGCCGGGGGCGGTGCGGAAGCGCTGGCGATGATCGAGCGGGCGCCACACGATTTCGACGTCATAGTCACAGATTTTGCCATGCCGCTCGTCTCGGGCCTGGAGGTCATTCGGTTCGCCCGCAATCTGCGGGCCGATTGGCCGGCGGTGATGATAACCGGATATGCCGATGCCGACGCCATAGCCGACCGGCCCGCCGACGTGCCGCTGCTCGGCAAACCGCTGCGCGACAAGGACCTGGTGGAGGGCATTCTTGCGGCCGCCGCGCGCACCGTGTCGCGAAGGGCCCAAGCAGGCCAGCCGGTGAAAGGCGGATACCGGTTTTCGACCTGAAGAGACAAGCCTCATCGAATCGAAACGGTACGTTTCGTATCCTCTATCGTCCGCGACATCCAGCCTGTGCGCAACACGGAGCGCCGGCCATGGCGTGCTCGACGGGCTGTGATGCGGTTGATAAGCCCTCTCCCCAAGGAGAGTCGAAGACATGACCGTTGCGATCGAGATGGGCCAGACGAGCGCGGGCGCCCCGGCGGCGCTCGATCTTGAGGAGCTGCTGGCGACGCGGCTTTTGGTGCAGGGCAATTCGGGTTCCGGCAAATCCCATCTGCTGCGCCGGCTTTTGGAGCAGAGTGCGCCCTGGGTGCAGCAGACCATCATCGATCCCGAAGGCGACTTCGTGACGCTGGGCGACCGGTTCGGCCATCTGGTGATCGATGCCGAGGAGCATACCGAGCGCGGCCTGCAGAGCGCCGGCGAGCGGGCGCGCATCCACCGCGTCTCCACGGTGCTCAATCTCGAGGGGCTCGACGCCGAGAACCAGATGCGGCGCGCCGCCGCCTTCCTCGGCGGGCTTTTCGAGGTCGCCCGCGACCATTGGTATCCGATGCTGGTGGTGGTGGACGAGGCGCAGCTGTTCGCGCCGGCGGTTGCCGGCGAGGTTCCGGACGAGGCGCGCAAGCTCTCGCTCGGCGCCATGACCAATCTGATGTGCCGTGGCCGCAAACGCGGGCTTGCCGGCATCATCGCCACCCAGCGACTGGCCAAGCTCGCCAAGAACGTCGCCGCCGAGGCTTCCAATTTCCTCATGGGCCGGACCTTTCTCGATATCGACATGGCGCGCGCCGCCGACCTTCTCGGCATGGAGCGGCGGCAGGCCGAGGCCTTTCGCGACCTTGAGCGCGGACAGTTCATGGCGCTCGGCCCGGCGCTGTCGCGCCGTCCGCTCGGCTTGCGCATCGGCCCGACCGATACGAGTCCGCGCAACGCGACCCCGCGCCTGATGCCGCTGCCGGAAGCAGCACTGGAGGATGCCCGCGCCATCATCCTGGCGGCCCCACCGCCGGAAACCGTCCGGCCGCAGCGCCGCTCGTCGCCGGACCTGCTCGATCAGCTGATGGCGGCAAAATCGGCGGCGCTGGAAATCCGCCCCGAACCGGTGGAGCCGCCGATCAGCGCCGAGGATTTGGCGGAGCGGCGCGAGCGCGTCGACCGGGTGCTGCGCGCCGTGCTGGCGCAGCCCGATGCCGGCTTCCGCGTCATCGGCGCGCTCTATCAGGAGTTCGTGGTCCGCTGCCGCATCGAGGGCCTCGCCTCGGTCGTGCCGGACCTGCCCGAGTTCCGCCGCATGCTGACCCGCTCCCGCGCCGGCTTGGGCTCCGACATGGCCGGCGACGACGCCTGGCAGGACGTCTCGGCGCGCGCCTCGCTGCTGCCCGAGGATATGCAAGGCGTGTTCATGATGATCGCCCGCGCCGCCAAGGAGGGCTGGCCCTGCCCGAGCGACGCCGCGATCGCCCGCGCCTACGGCTCGCACTCGCTGCGCCGCGCCCGGCGCCTGCTGACCTATATCGAGGAACAGGGGCTGATCGTGTGCCAGCTCGACGGGGTTGGAAGGCGGACGGTGACGCTGGTGGAACTGGCCTGGGCGACGGCGCCGGGCGATCCTAATGCGGAGGAGGTGGAGCAGGGGAGCTTGGCCGGGTGATTAGGGTGGGGCGATTTGGGCGAAAGCTGGCGTCGCTCAACAGCAGCAAAGCGCCGATTGTGTTGAAAAACTCCGGCTTGAAGCAGCTCTGAAGCACTGATTCAATCTCCTTGGTAAAGGAGATTGA
>NZ_JBVVQF010000014.1:0-180444 GCF_055811815.1 Mesorhizobium sp. WSM4836 | reverse complement strand
TTGATCTCGACCAGCACCTCGCCATCGCGGGGACCTTCGAGGTCGACCTCCATGATCTCCAGCGGCTTTCCGGCGGCAACGGCGACAGCGGCGCGCGTTTTCATCAGGCAATCCTCCCAAGACAACCCATAGAGTTTCACATTCCGGCATTGCTGCGGATGATCTCGCAGTCGAAGACCGCAACACCCTCATTCACCGCCGTATCTCCGCGAAAAGCCATAGGACTAAAGCAGACACGCAAGTCCACTTGCAGGGCTTTGATAAATCTTGTTGGGTCCGCTAAGCTCATTGTGGGCACCTTGAATTCGCGCTGGTCCGGGAACAATCGGACTTTAGTGCAAGAATGGGCAGTTTTATCGATGACGAGCGCGGTGCCAGGCACTCTCGCGGCCTTTTTGTGCTTTTTTTTCCAGACCGCCAATGTTGCGGACGTGATGGCCCAGGAAGCGACGGGCAAGCAACCGGTCGCAACCGACAGGCCGGAAAGAAAGATAGCCGAAATCAGAATAGGTTATCTGCGGGCCTACGCGCCGCAACTGGCGCTTTCCCTGCTGGACCTGCCGCCACGCGACGAAGGTGTTGCCGGCGCCAATGTGGCGATCGGCGACAACAATACGACAGGAAAGTTCGTCAGCCAGAAATTCAGCCTCGACATAGCCGAGGTCAAGGCCGACGCCGACGCGGTTCAGGCGTTCAACGATCTGATCGCCAAAGGTGACCGCTATGTTGTCGCGGACCTCTCGGCCAGGCAATTGCTCTCGATCGCCGACACCGCCCGCGACAAGGGCGTTCTGGTCTTCAATGTCGGCGCCACAGACGACAGCCTGCGCGAGGAAGACTGCCGCATAAACATTTTCCATGTGGCGCCGACGCGAAGCATGCTGGCCGACGCGCTGGCGCAGTATCTGGTGGTAAAGAAATGGCCGAATTGGGTGCTGCTCTACGGTTCGCATGAGCGGGATCATCTCTATGCGGCCGCGTTGCGCCGCGCCGCCGCCCGCTTCGGCGGTCAGATCATCGCCGAGAAGGAGTTCAAGGACACTGGCACGGCGCGCCGCACCGATACCGGCGCCACCCAGATACAGCAGCAGATTTCCGTGTTCACACAGGATCTGCCGGAGCATGACGTGGTGCTTGTCGCCGATGAGAGCGAGGTGTTCGGAACCTATGTGCCCTACCGCACCTGGATACCGCGGCTGGTCGCCGGCACGGCCGGTCTTGTCGCATCGTCCTGGCATCCCGCGAGCGAGCAATGGGGCGGCATTCAAATGCAAAGCCGTTTCCTGAGGACGACCGGCCGGCGAATGCTGTCCAAGGATATGTCCGCCTGGACGGCGGTGCGGGCGGTGGGCGAAGCCAGCACGCGGACCAATGGCGACGATCCGAAGAAGATCAGCGGCTACATCCGCTCGGACGATTTCTCGGTCGCCGCCTTCAAGGGACAGAAGCTGACCTTCCGCAAGTGGAACCATCAGCTTCGCCAGCCAATCCTGCTCGGCGACACTAAATCGGTGGTCTCGACATCGCCACAGGAGGGTTATCTCCACCAGATCTCCGAGCTCGATACGCTCGGCGTCGATCAGCCGGAAACGAAATGCGTCCTTAAGTAGACCCAATCGGGAGGAATTTTCGTGCAGAGACGAGCTTGCGCACTCGCCATTCTCGCAACCGGCTTCATGGCCAATCCGGCGTGGCCTTACACCGTTTATGTCTCCAACGAGAAAGACAATACGATAACGGTCGTCGACGCGGCGACGATGCAAGTGGTGAAGACCATCGAAGTCGGCCAGAGGCCGCGCGGTATCACCATCTCGCATGACGGCAAGTTCATCTATTTGTGCGCCAGCGATGACGATACGATCGAAATCATCGATACGGCGACGCTGCAGATCGTGGGCACGCTGCCATCGGGCCCAGATCCCGAACTGTTCGTGCTTTCGCCCGACGGCAAGACGCTCTACGTCGCCAACGAGGACGACAATCTCGTCACCGCGATTAATATCGAGAGCAAGCAGGTCGTGATCGAGATTCCTGTTGGGGTGGAGCCTGAAGGCATGGCCGTCAGTCCCGATGGCAAAACCATGGTCAACACCTCCGAAACCACCAGCATGGCGCATTTCATCGACACCGACAGCCATGAGGTGATCGACAATGTCCTGGTCGACACGCGTCCGCGCTTTGCGCAATTCAAGCCCGACGGATCACAGATCTGGGTCAGTGCCGAAATCGGCGGCACCGTCAGCGTGATCGACAGTTCCAAACGCGAGGTGGTTAAGAAGATTCAGTTCGCGATTGCGGGACTGCGGCCCGAAACCATCCAGCCGGTCGGCATCGCGATCAGCGCCGACGGCAAGAAGGCCTATGTCGCGCTCGGCCCGGCGAACCACGTTGCCGTCATCAATACCGAAACCTATGAGGTGGAGAAATATATCCTGGTCGGCCAGCGCGTCTGGCATCTCGACTTCACCCCCGATCAGAAGACGCTGATCACCACCAATGGCAATTCCAACGACATCACCTTCATCGACACGGCGACGGACGAGCCGGTTCAGTCGGTTACGGTGGGCCAGCAGCCTTGGGGCGTGGCCATATCGCCCCACTAGACCGCAGCGAGTATCAGGGAGGCCGACATAATGAATATTTGCCGCGGGGATGTTGCAAGTGCACTAAATAACCAGCGCGCCCCGAAGGAGCCAGCAGCATGCGGCATGTGAGGACCAGCGGAGCTGAAGAGGAGGTGGCCGCGCTCGATGTTGCCGGTATCAGCCATTCCTATGGTGCGAAGCGGGCACTCCACGACGTCTCATTCTCAATCGCGCCGGGAACTTTCACCGTCCTGCTCGGCCTCAACGGCGCCGGCAAGACAACTTTGTTCTCGCTGATCAGCCATCTTTACGGCACCCGCCGCGGATCGATCCGCATCTTCGGCCATGACGTCAGCCGCGCTTCGGGCGAGGCGCTCAGGCGTGTCGGCATCGTGTTCCAGGCACGCACGCTCGACCTCGACCTCAGCGTCCACCAGAACCTCTCCTACCACGCCTCGCTGCATGGCATTGGCGGACATCAAGCCCGGCAGCGCATTGCCGCGTTGCTCGATACAGTCAACATGCAGGGCCGTCAGCATGACAAGGCACGCAGTCTTTCCGGCGGCCAAATGCGGCGCATCGAGATCGCGCGGGCGCTGCTCCACCGCCCTTCCCTGCTGTTGCTCGACGAGGCGACGGTCGGTCTCGACATCCAGTCGCGTGCGGGCATTTTGGCCACCATCCGCAAGCTCGTCGAGATCGAGGGCCTCGGCGTGCTGTGGGCGACGCATCTGATCGATGAAGTCGAAGACGGCGACCATGTCGTCGTGCTGCGGCAGGGCGATCTGGTGGCCAAGGGCAAGGTGGCCGATGTCGTTGGGACCAGCGGTGCCAGTTCGATCCGCGACGCCTTTTCCAGGCTCAACCGCATCGAAACAAGCGGCATCGCGGAGATGTCGCCATGAGCGCTCCCGCAATGCCCGCAAAAGTCGCCGCCCTCACGCCGGTGAAGTTCGAACAATTTGGGCTCCGCCACTACCTCATTTGCCTCAAAGGGATCGTCGTGCGGGAGTGCCTGCGCTTCCTGCATCAGCGCGAGCGCTTCATATCCTCGCTGGTTCGGCCGCTCGTCTGGCTGTTCATTTTTGCAGCCGGATTCCGGCAGGTGCTCGGCGTATCGATCATCCCGCCCTACAAGACCTACGTGCTCTACGAGGTCTACATCACGCCGGGCCTGTGCGGCATGATTCTGCTATTTTCGGGCATGCAGTCTTCGCTGTCGATGGTCCATGACCGCGAGATGGGCAACATGCGCACCCTGCTGGTCAGCCCTTTCCCGCGTTGGTTTTTACTGGTCTCGAAGATGCTCGCCGGTGTCGCCGTGTCGATCGCGCAGGTCTACGCGTTTCTGATCGTTGCCTGGTTCTGGGGGGTCAAGGCGCCGCCACTTGGCTATCTCACCGTACTGCCGGCGTTGTTCCTGTCAGGCATGATGCTGTGCGCGCTCGGCATGCTTTTGTCCTCGATGATCAAGCAGCTCGAAAACTTCGCCGGCATCATGAACTTCGTCATCTTTCCCGGCTATTTCGCTTCTCCGGCACTCTATCCCTTGTGGCGTATCCAGGAGGCTAGCCCCCTGCTCTACAAAATCTGCCTCGCCAATCCGTTTACTTACGCCGTCGAACTGATCCGCTTCGCCTTCTACGGCCAAGTTGACTGGCTGTCGCTGGGCGTCGTTGCCGGCTGCACGCTGCTGTTCCTTGCCGCCGCCATCATCGCCTACGACCCTTCGCGCGGCCTGATGACCCGCAAACAGGACGCGGGAGGAAATGCCTGATGGTGCGAATGAGCCATGTTCGCGGCCTGGTTCTGTTTGCCATGCTCGCGCCGGGCGTCAACGCCATGGCGGCGAACCCCGATCCGGACTGGCCCTGCATACAGCGCAAGGTGCCGCAACTCTCGCTCGGCCAGATCTGGAGCGGGCCGGACCTTCCTTCAGCGGCGAAGGACTGGTCGAAGGATCCCACCATCTCCGCCCTGGTCGAAGAGGTGGGAGCTCGCCGGATGCCGATTGCGGAAGCTCAAAAGAAGATCAAGGATTTCGCCGCCTCCTTGCCGGCCGAGCAACTTGCACCCAAAATGGCGATGCTGGTGCAAGGCATGTTCGATCACATGGACGCCGAGCGCTCGCAGGTGATCTCCGGCATTTCCCGCTACGCCCACAAGCAGCTCGAAATGGCCGCCGCCTTGCGCAAGGAAGCATCCGATGTCGATGCGTCGCGGGAAAAGCCGGATTCAGATCCCGAAGAGATCGATCGGCGAACCGAACAGCTGAAATTCGCAACGCGAATTTTCAATGAACGCGTCCAATCACTGACTTACGTCTGTGAAGTGCCGACGATAATCGAGCAGCGGCTTTATCAATTGTCCAAGGCCGTCGCGGAAACGCTCGCCGCGAAGAAGTAGCGCCTCATTTCGATCTTTGCGGCGGATATCACGATCCACGGCCGGGCAGCACGCGCCAGCGCTGGACGAAATAACCGGGATGCGTCTCGATCCACTGGGCTACCAGCGGTTGCGCCTGCATGAAGGCGGTCCCGGGATTCATCGCCAGGCCGTCCACCACCTGTTCGCGTTGTTCACAGGTCTGCGGCACATCCGTCAGGCAGACCATCATAACGAGCGTGTAAAGCATTACCCCTTGTCCCCCTCGGTTCCCGAACCCCATGCTCGGGAGTTTCCGTGATACCGAGCAGTGTGCAGGGGTCGCACATACAGATCGCTTACGGGTGTGAAAGGAACGTGGCCCCCGCTCTTTCGCGCCGCAATATAACATGACGCTAATCTAACGCCAACGACCGAAGGGCGTTTTCCAGGGCAATCGCTTCAGAGTTTTGTGCGTCAAGTTCTCCAAACCGGCCTGCGCAGGTTTGGTCCTGATCGTTTGACAGGTCGGAGGGACAGCCCCCGCGAGGGGGGATCGGCAGCTTCGCCGGCCGCATCCCCTAACTCGCACGATTTTTCGTGCTCGGTTCCTCGTGCGGATAGAGCTTGCCGAACAGCGGCAGGTACATCGCGCCCTTGCGCATCAGAAAATCGTGGAAGGTCGCCATCGCCGGCGAGATCGCGTGATCGCTGCGCATCACCGAAAACCATTGCCGACGGATCGGCATGCCGACGACGTCGAGGATGACCAGCCGGCCAGCCTCGATTTCCGCGGCGATGGTATGGGCAGAGATGAAGGCGATGCCTAGCCCGGCCATCACCGCCTGTTTGATCGTCTCGTTCGAGCCCATCTCGACGCCGAGATCGTCAATGCGACCAGGCACGTCGCTCAAAAATATTTCCAGCGAGATGCGCGTGCCGGAGCCGGATTCGCGAATGAGGAAATGTTCCTGGGCAATCTGCTCCTTGGATATCTCGCGCGCCGAGGCCAGCGGGTGGTCGGGTGGCGCGATGATGACCAGCGGGTGATCGCCGAAGACTGAAGCACGCACCGGGACTTCTTTCGCCGGGCGTCCCATGAGCGCGATGTCGATGTCGTGATTCTTCAGATTGTCGATCGTCTCGGCGCGATTACCAATGGCAAGCCGCATGTCGATGTTGGGATGTTCCTTCATGAAGGCAGCCATCAGCCGCGGTGCGAAATATTTGGCCGTGGAAACGACGCCGAGCCGCAAGCTGCCGGCGCGCACGCCCTTGATCGCATCCATCTTGTCTTCGAGCAGACGAAGTCGCTCCTCGATGGCCTGTGCCGTCTCAACGAAGGCGAGACCTGCGGCAGTGGGACGCATTCCGTCCGCCGTCCGGTCGAACAAGGCCAGCTGGAACTCTTCCTCGGCCTGCCGCAATTGGATCGTCACCGCTGGAGGAGATAGGCCTAACATCTTGGCCGCACTGACGATTTTCCCGTGGCGGACGATTGCCTGAACGGTCTTGAACTGCTTGAGCGTGAGATTTCTCATTTTCCATACTAAAATTTTTTTAGTGCCAAAGTAAAGTTATTGAATTTTACTTATCCAGCATCGTTTGTTTTCATTCCCCAATCCGGCCGATCCGAGGAGAGACGGCTGGACCGGGAGGTTACGATGCCAGCGGCAACGCTCGACGCTTTTCTGAACTCCTATCTCGGCGAGCCGGACGAACTGCGCGCCGCGGTTGTAATGACCGTCCGTCGGCTGACGCAGGCGGCCACCACCATCCGCAACACCATCAATCAAGGGGTACTCGGCACCGCCTTTGCCGGAACCCGCGGCGCCAATGCTGACGGCGATGTCCAGAAGGATCTCGATGTCTTCGCCGACGACATCTTTCTCGACGCCATGCGCCATGCTCCGGTCGCGCTCTACGCTTCCGAGGAACTGGACCAGCCAGTGCTTCTCGACCCGCAAGCGCCTCTTGCCATCGCCATCGACCCGCTCGACGGCTCTTCCAACATCGACACCAACGTGTCGATTGGAACGATCTTCTCGCTGCTCGCTGCAACTGGCGCGCCGGAGGCGAATCCGGCCGCCTCGTTTTTGCAGGCCGGGGTGAACCAGCTGGGCGCCGGTTTCTTCATCTATGGGCCGCAGCTGGCGCTCGTTTTGTCTCTCGGCAGCGGCACGCATGTGTTCGTTCTCTCGGCCAGACTCGGCACCTTCGTCCAGGCCTACGAGAGCCGGGTCATCCCCCAGCGTACCCAGGAGTTCGCCATCAACGCCGCCAACTACCGGCACTGGGATGAGGCGGTGCGACTCTACATCGACGACTGTCTCGAAGGCACCGAAGGCCCCCGCGAGAAGGACTTCAACATGCGCTGGATCGCCTCCCTGGTGGCCGACTGCTACCGCATATTGATGCGCGGCGGCGTATTCCTGTATCCAGGCGACAAGCGCAAGGGCTACAGGCAGGGGCGACTTCGCCTCGTCTATGAGGCAAACCCGATCGCCTTTCTCGTCGAACAGGCGGCCGGCGCCGCCACCGATACGATCACCCGCATCCTCGAAATCGAACCCGAGAGCCTGCACCAGCGCGTGCCCATGGTTTTCGGATCGTCGCGGGAAGTCGCGCGCATCACCCGCTACCACACCGAGCCGAGCGCCATCGGCGAGCGCGCGCCGCTGTTCAGCCGCCGCGGCCTTTTCAGGGCCTGAAGACCATGTCGGCAAAGCACCCCATCATTACCATCACCGGGTCCTCGGGCGCAGGCACTACCTCTGTCAAGCGCATCTTCGAGCTGATCTTCCGGCGCGAAAACATCGGGGCCGCCTTCATCGAAGGCGATGCTTTCCATCGCTACGACCGCGCCACGATGAAGGCGAAGGTGACCGAGGAGGAAAAGGCGGGCAATCCGAATTTCACCCACTTCCATGCCGAGGCCAATGAACTGGCTATCCTCGAAGAGGTATTCGAGGAATATGGCCGCCGCGGAACCGGAAAGACCCGCACCTACATCCATGACGAGGACGAGGAGAAGCAGTACGGCACGCCGCCGGGACATTTCACCGAATGGCGCGAATTTCCGCCGAGCGACCTGCTCTTCTACGAGGGCCTGCATGGCTGCGTCGTCACCGACAAGATCAACCTGGCCAGGCACGCGGACCTCAAGATCGGCGTGGTGCCGGTCATAAATCTCGAATGGATCCAGAAGATCCATCGCGACCGCGCAACGCGCGGCTATTCCACCGAGGCGGTGATGGACGTGATCCTGCGCCGCATGCCGGACTATGTCCGCTACATCGTCCCGCAGTTTTCGCAGACCGCCATCAACTTCCAGCGTGTGCCGATCGTCGACACGTCCAATCCATTCATCGCGCGCTGGATTCCGACGCCCGACGAATCGATGCTGGTTATCCGCTTCGCCAATCCCCGCGGCATCGATTTCCCCTACCTGCTTTCGATGATCCACGACTCGTTCATGTCGCGGCCGAATTCCATAGTGGTGCCCGGCAACAAGCTCGATCTTGCCATGCAGCTGATCCTGACGCCGCTCATCCTGCAATTGATCGAACGCAAGAACCGTGTGTCGTGAGGAGGACGCCATGAACAGCCAAGCCGCAGCCCTGAAGCCCGTCACCGCCGTCTCGGAGCGCGACATGGCCAACGCCATTCGCGCACTGGCGATGGACAGCGTCCAAAAGGCCAATTCCGGTCACCCGGGCATGCCGATGGGCATGGCCGATGTCGCGACGGTGCTGTTCAGCCGCTTCATCAATATCGATCCGTCGATGCCGGACTGGCCCGATCGCGACCGCTTCGTGCTTTCGGCCGGGCACGGCTCGATGCTGCAATATGCGCTGCATTACCTGCTCGGCTACGAGGACATGCCGATCGAGGAGTTGCAGCGGTTTCGCCAGCTAGGCAGCCGCACCGCCGGACATCCGGAATATGGCCATGCGCTTGGCATCGAGACGACGACCGGTCCGCTTGGGCAAGGCATTTCGACCGCGGTCGGGATGGCACTGGCGGAGCGCATGCTTGCTGCCCGCCACGGCGCCGATCTCGTAGACCATTTCACCTACGCGATCGCCGGCGACGGCTGCCTGCAGGAAGGTATCAGCCACGAGGCGATCGATCTTGCCGGTCACCTGAAGCTCTCCCGGCTGATCGTCTTTTGGGACGACAATGCGATCTCGATCGACGGACCGACGTCGCTGTCGACTTCGATGGACCAGCCGGCACGGTTCAAAGCCGCTGGATGGCATGTCCAGTCGGTGAACGGCCACGACACCGAAACCGTTGCGGCGGCAATCGAAGCGGCGCAGCAATCGGACCAGCCGTCCCTGATCGCCTGCCGCACGGTGATCGGCAAGGGAGCGCCTAATCTGGGCGGTTCGGAAAAGACGCACGGCGCGCCGCTGGGCGATGCGGAGATCGCCGCGACGCGCGAGAACATCGGCTGGGCCTACGCGCCGTTCGAGGTGCCGGACGACATCCTGTTCGCCTGGCGCGAGATTGCCGACCGCGGGCAAGCGGCACGCCGCGCCTGGGAGCAGCGGCTTGCCGCCTCGCCGCGTCGGCAGGCCTTCGAGAGCGCGGTCGCCGGCGCCCTGCCCGACGCGGTCTTCGAAGCACTCGGCGCTTTCCGCAAGGAGCATGTCGGGAAGGCGACCAAGGTTGCAACGCGAAAAGCCTCGGAAATGGCACTCGCTGCGATCAATGGCGCAACCGAGGTGACCGTCGGCGGCTCCGCTGATCTGACGCATTCGAACCTGACGATCACCAAGGGCATGGATCGCATAGCGCCTGATGACTATGCCGGCCGCTACATCCATTATGGAATCCGCGAGCACGGCATGGCCGCAGCCATGAACGGGATCGCGCTGCATGGCGGCTTCGTGCCTTATGGCGGCACGTTCCTGTGCTTCGCCGACTATGCGCGCGGCGCGATGCGGCTCTCGGCGCTCATGGGCCAGCGCGTCATCTATGTGATGACGCATGATTCCATTGGTCTCGGCGAGGACGGCCCGACCCACCAGCCGGTCGAGCACCTGGCGATGCTGCGGGCGACGCCAAACCTCAACGTCTTCCGTCCCGCCGACATCATCGAAACGGCGGAGTGCTGGGAACTGGCGCTGAGAAGCGAGGACCGGCCGAGCGTGCTGGTGCTCTCGCGCCAGAACCTGCCGATGCTGCGCCAAGCGCACGGCGACGAGAACCGGTCGAGCCGGGGCGCCTACATCCTGCGCGAGCCAGCCGGGCACCGCGCGGTGACGCTGATCGCCACCGGCTCGGAGGTCGAAATCGCGGTTGCCGCCGCCGAACGGCTGGAGACCGAGCACGGCATCGCCGCCGCGGTCGTCTCGATGCCGTGCTGGGAGCTTTTCGAGGAACAGGACGCCGGCACCCGTAAGGCTGTCCTCGGCTCGGCGCCACGCATTGCCATCGAAGCCGCAGCACGGCTCGGCTGGGACCGCTGGATCGGCGACAGCGGCACTTTCATCGGCATGGCCGGTTTCGGCGCCAGCGCCCCTGCCCCGGATCTCTATCGGCATTTCGACATCACGCCCGAAGCCGTCGCGGCAGCGGCGCTGAAGCTCATCATCTAGGAGGACGACCATGGCCCGCATCACCCTTCGCCAGCTTCTCGACCATGCCGCCGAGCACGGCTACGGGGTGCCGGCATTCAACATCAACAACATGGAACAGGGCCTCGCCATCATGGAGGCCGCCAGGGCCTGCGATGCGCCGGTCATCATCCAGGCTTCGCGCGGCGCCCGTTCCTATGCCAACGACATCATGCTGGCCAAGATGATGGAGGCGTTGACCGAAATCCATCCGGCCATTCCGCTATGCATCCATCAGGATCACGGCAACAACGAAGCCACCTGCCTGTCGGCGATCCGCCACGGCTTCACCTCGGTGATGATGGACGGGTCGCTGATGGCGGATGCCAAGACGCCGGCGAGCTACGATTACAACGTCGCCATCACCGAACGTGTCGCACGCCTGGCGCATTGGGTCGGCGCTTCGGTCGAAGGCGAGCTCGGCGTGCTCGGCTCGCTGGAAACCGGCCAGGGCGAGGCAGAGGACGGGCACGGCGCCGAAGGTGCGCTTTCCCATGATCAGCTTTTGACCGATCCCGATCAAGCGGTCGACTTCGTGACCGCTACCCGGGTCGACGCGCTGGCGATCGCCTGCGGTACCTCGCACGGCGCCTATAAATTCAGCCGCAAGCCCGACGGCGGCATCCTGGCCATGCAGGTGATCGAGGCAATCCACGAAAAGCTCCCCGACACACATCTGGTCATGCATGGGTCTTCCTCGGTGCCGCAGGAACTGCAGGACATCATCAACAACTATGGCGGCGAGATGCCCCAGACCTTTGGCGTCCCGGTCGAGGAGATCGAGCGCGGCATCCGCTACGGCGTGCGCAAGGTCAACATCGACACCGATTGCCGAATGGCCATGGCCGGGCAGTTCCGCCGCGTCGCGACGCAGGACCCGCGCGAATTCGATCCGCGTAAATTCCTGAAACCCGCCATGGACGCGCTGCGCGACCTTTGCCGCGATCGCTTCGAACGCTTCGGCACCGCAGGCCACGCGTCGAAGATCAGGGTGATCGCCATGGATGAGATGGCGAAACGTTACGCCGCGGGAAAGCTCGACCCCCAAATCGCAACCGCGAAAGCCGCCTGAGCGGCAAACAGGAGACCTGCCATGAACAAGATCGACATGCCCTCAGCAGGCACGCTCAAGGAAGGCAACGAACGCTACAGGTCGGGCGTCATCCCCTACAAGAAGATGGGCTACTGGGAGCCGGACTACCGGCCCAAGGAGACCGACCTGATCGCGATGTTTCGGATCACGCCGCAGCCCGGCGTCGACCACGAGGAGGCGGCCGCCGCCATCGCCGGTGAATCCTCTACCGCGACATGGACCGTGGTGTGGACCGACAGGCTGACCGCCTGCGAGCTCTACCGCGCTAAGGCATTCAAATCCGAGCCGGTGCCGAACACAGGTCCAGGCACCAGGGTCGAGCAACAGTACTTCGCCTATATCGCCTACGACCTCGACCTGTTCGAGCCCGGCTCCATCGCCAACCTGACTGCATCGATCATCGGCAACGTGTTCGGCTTCAAGGCCGTCAAGGCCTTGCGGCTCGAGGACATGCGCATCCCGGTGGCTTACCTCAAAACCTTCCAGGGTCCGGCGACCGGGATCGTGGTGGAACGCGAGCGGCTCGACAAGTTCGGCCGGCCGCTGCTCGGCGCCACGACCAAGCCGAAGCTTGGCCTGTCAGGCCGCAACTACGGCCGCGTCGTCTACGAGGCGCTGAAGGGTGGCCTCGACTTCGTCAAGGACGACGAGAACATCAACTCGCAGCCCTTCATGCACTGGCGCGACCGCTTTCTCTATTGCATGGAGGCTGTGAACAAGGCGTCGGCCGCCACCGGCGAAGTCAAGGGCCATTATCTCAACGTCACCGCCGGCACGATGGAGGACATGTACGAGCGCGCCGAATTTGCAAAACAGCTTGGCTCCTGCATCGTCATGATCGACCTCGTCATTGGCTACACGGCGATCCAGTCGATGGCCAAGTGGGCACGCCGCAATGACATGATCCTGCACCTGCACCGGGCCGGCAATTCGACCTATTCGCGCCAGAAGAACCACGGCATGAATTTTCGGGTCATCTGCAAATGGATGCGGATGGCCGGCGTCGATCACATCCATGCCGGCACGGTGGTCGGCAAGCTGGAAGGCGACCCGCTGATGATCAAGGGGTTTTATGACACGCTGCGCGAGGAGCGCACGCCGCAGAACCTCGAAACCGGGCTGTTCTTCGATCAGGACTGGGCTTCGCTCAACAAGGTGATGCCCGTCGCCTCCGGCGGCATCCATGCCGGCCAGATGCACCAGTTGATCCATTATCTCGGCGAGGACGTCGTCCTGCAGTTCGGCGGCGGCACGATCGGCCATCCGGACGGCATCCAGGCCGGCGCGACGGCCAATCGGGTCGCGTTGGAGGCGATGATCCTCGCCCGCAACGAGGGCCGCGACTATCTGCGCGAAGGGACCAAAATCCTCGAACAGGCGGCCAGATGGTGCACGCCGCTCAAGGCGGCCCTGGAGACGTGGAAAGACGTCACCTTCAACTACGAATCGACCGACACGGCCGACTTTGTGCCAACCGCAACGCCGAGCTTCTAGACGAAAGGAACCGTCGCTATGATGACCAATCCCGGAAACAAGGTCACGCAGGGACAGTTTTCGTTCCTGCCCGAGCTGACCGACGAGCAGATTTCGGCGCAGATCAAATACGCGCTGAAAAACCACTGGGCGGTCAGCGTCGAATACACCGACGATCCGCATCCGCGAAACACCTATTGGGAAATGTACGGCAACCCGATGTTCGACCTGAGGGACCCGGCGGGCATCCTGCTTGAAGTCAACAATTGCCGGAAAGCCATGCCCAACATGTATGTCCGGGTCACCGCCTTCGATTCGAGCAAGGGCTGGGAAGCGCCGCGCATGTCATTCATCGTCAACCGGCCACCCAATGAACCCGGGTTCCGGCTGCTGCGCCAGGAGCGCGATGGCCGCAGTCAGGGCTATTCGATCGTGCCTTATGCGACCGACAGGCCCGAAGGCGAGCGGAGCTAGGCGAAACCATGCTGGACGCGATAGCAAAGCGCACTGCCGCGCAGGGCGAATCGGTTGATCTGCAGGCCGAGTTCGAGGCGTCCAACATCGACGAGGTGATGGACAAGCTCGACCGCGAACTGGTTGGACTGAAGCCGGTCAAGAATCGCATCCGCGAGATCGCCGCGCTGCTCCTGGTCGACCGGCTTCGCCGCAAGTTCGGCCTGACCTCGGGCGCGCCGACGCTGCACATGAACTTTACGGGAAATCCCGGTACGGGAAAGACCACCGTGGCGCTCAGAATGGCAGAGATACTGCATCGTCTCGGCTATGTCCGCGAAGGGCACATGGTCGCGGTGACACGCGACGATCTCGTCGGCCAGTATGTGGGCCACACCGCGCCTAAAACCCGGGAAGTGATCAAGCGCGCCATGGGCGGGGTGCTTTTCATCGACGAGGCCTACTATCTCTACAAGCCCGAGAACGAACGCGACTACGGCCAGGAATCGATCGAAATCCTGCTGCAGTGCATGGAAAACAACCGTGACGATCTGGTTGTGATTCTTGCCGGCTACAAGGACAAGATGGACCGCTTCTTCGACAGCAATCCCGGCATGCGCTCGCGCATCGCCCATCACCTCGATTTTCCCGACTACGGCGTCAGCGAACTCAAATCGATCGCCGAGATCATGCTGGCGGAACAGAATTACCGTCTCAGCGAAGCGGCGGCCAAGGCGCTCGAAGAGTATCTCCCGATCCGTATGCGGCTGCCGCATTTCTCCAACGCCCGCTCGGTCCGCAATGGCCTCGACCGGGCGCGGCTTCGCCAGGCCAGTCGGCTTTTCGCATCGCGCGACCGGGCGTTGACGAAAATCGATCTTATCACCATCGAGGAATCCGACATTCGCGGCAGCCGCGTGTTCGCCGAAGGTAAGCTCGAAGGCGACCCGGAGACGAAGGCGCGCTGACAAGATGACGCCGGTTGGTGTGCAGTGACCGGAAACGGACGACAGAATGGGAGCCGACGACCATGGATACCAAGACAATCATCGCGCCCTCGGTGCTTTCCGCGGACTTCTCACGGCTCGGCGACGAGGTCGAAGCGGTCGTGCGGGCTGGTGCCGATTGGATCCATCTTGATGTGATGGATGGCCACTTCGTGCCCAACATCACCTTCGGTCCGCCAGTGGTCAAGGCGATCCGTAATCGAACGGACAAGGTCTTCGACTGCCACCTGATGATCGCGCCGGCCGACGCCTATCTCGGCGCCTTCGCCGATGCCGGCTGCGACATCATCACGGTGCATGCCGAGGCCGGGCCGCATCTCGACCGTTCGCTGCAGGCAATCAGGAATCTCGGCAAGAAGGCGGGCGTGTCGCTGAACCCGTCGACACCGGAAAGCGTCATCGAATATGTGCTCGACCGGCTCGACCTGGTGCTTCTGATGACGGTCAATCCGGGCTTCGGCGGCCAGGCGTTCATTTCGGCGGTCGTCGACAAGGTCAGGCGGGTCAAGGCGTTGATCGGCAAGCGCCCGATTGACATCGAGATCGACGGCGGTGTCACGCCCGAGACCGCCCCACTGGTCACCGCGGCCGGCGCCAATGTGCTGGTCGCCGGATCGGCCATCTTCAAGGGTGGAACCGAGGCTGCCTATCGTGCCAATATCGCCGCCATCAGGCAGGCGGCCGACGGGGCGGTCCGGAAAGCTGCATAAACCGTCTCATCGGAGGGCAAATATGGCGGCAATTCCACCTGTCTGCGATTTCGGCTGGCGAGCCATCGATGCCGTTTTGCCAGGCGTCGACGGGACATCGCATTCGATCTTAAGCCAAGCCGGCCCGAACGGGTTGGTGGTGGCCTTCATCTGCAATCACTGCCCCTATGTGAAGGCGGTGATTTCACGCATGGTGCGCGACGCCAACGATCTCAAGGCCGAAGGCATCGGCTTTGTCGCGATCAACTCAAACGATGCCGGGGCTTATCCAGATGATTCCTTCGACAATATGAAGCTCTTCGCCAGGACAAACGGCTTCACTTTCCCCTATCTCCACGACGAGCGCCAGAGGGTGGCGCGTGTCTATGGAGCCGTTTGCACCCCGGATTTTTTCGGGTTGAACAGCGAGTTGACGCTGCAATATCGCGGCCGGCTTGACGCGTCGCGACGCGACTCCGAACCGTCCGGGCTGAGGCGCGACCTGTTCGAGGCGATGAAGCAGGTTGCCCGAACCGGCGACGGACCGCTTGACCAGATCGCTTCGATCGGTTGCTCCATCAAGTGGAAGGATGCTGCATGAACGTCGGCGCAGGCAGGCCGTTTGGGTCGCCGAAAGCGATCCTGTTCGATCTCGACGGCACACTGGTCGATTCGGCGCCTGATATAACGGCCGCCGTCAACGAATTGCTGGCCGGCCGCGATCTGCCGCCGCTGCGCCTGGATCAGGTCAAGGCCATGATCGGCGGCGGCATCAGGAAACTGGTCGAACGAGCCTTCGCGGCTTCCGGCACGCCGCTCCTCGGCAGCGCGCTCGACGAGGCCAACCGCGTCATGGCGCCGATCTATCGCAGGCATCTGACCGGCCGCACGAGGCTGATGCCAGACGTCAAGGAGGTTCTCACGCACTTGCATTTGAGCGGAATAGCCATGGGCGTGGTCACCAACAAGCCGCAGTTGGCAGCTCGCGAAATCCTGCTGCATTTTGGGTTGACGGAATATCTCGGCGCGATCGTCGGCGGAGATGCGGTGACATACTTGAAACCGGCGCCGGACGCGCTGTTGCTAGCGCTCGACCAGCTTCAGGTCGAAGCTCGTGACACGCTGATGGTCGGAGACAGCGGCGCCGACGTGACCGCCGCCCGCGCCGCCGGCATGCCAGTCATTCTGCTGCGTGGTGGATACAGCCAAATTCCCGTTGAAGAGCTTGGCGCCGACCTCGTTTGCGACGGCCTGTTCGATCTGCCATCCGCGATGCAGAGACTGCAAGACGCTGCGTGATTAGCAGTGCTAATCACAAGGCGGACGCCGGCCGCAGTGAACGGCAGCGGGAGCGAAGCTGCGCTACTTGGAGAATTGCTTCAGATAGGCGATGACGTTGGCAATGTCCTCGTCCTTTTTGAGGCCGGGAAACGCCATCTTCGTTCCTTTGACCATCGCCTTGGGATCGTGAAGATAGGTCGTCAGCGTGGCCTCATCCCATTTGACGCCGGATTTACCCGCCTCGACCATGGCTTTCGAATAGCTGAACCCCGGATGCGTGCCGGCGGTCCGGCCGATGACGCCGTTCAACGACGGACCGACCTTGTTCTGATCCTTGTCCGCGACGTGGCAGACCTTGCATTTGGCGAATACCTTCTCACCCGCGGCGGCATCCTGTGCCTGGGACTGATTGGTAATGAACGTCGCGACGGACACGACGGCGAAAAATGCGATTGCACGCATGGCGTTTCCTCATTGATCGTCAAGGTGCCCTGGACAATTTACGCGTATCAATGCCTTGATCGCCGGCATACGCTTTACGCGGGAGAGCGAACTATTCGTCCTTCCTCCCCGGACTGGCAGCACCTGCACGCCTCGAAAAGCTAGACTGCCGATGAAGGAAGTCAATCGTACAAAGGTCCTGTTTCGTTTCCAGACTGCGCGAAGGCGAAGTGCGCAGCGACACGCGGGTTCACATCATTGACGCCTATTGGCCGAACGCGTAGCCTCACTCCAACCGGTTTGCTGTTTGGGCACCTTTCGCAAATTGACCGGCCCTCGGCCGCCGCGGTACGGTCGCTTCGACGCGCCTTCCGTTGCAATCTACCTGTGCCCGCCGGGCGAGACAGCCTAGGGTTCGCTCGCCGTGTCCGTTCTGCGACTAGAAGGCAAACAGGTCGCGCGGGCGGTCGACTTCGCGGGGCCGATGAATTTTCTGCTCCCGCGCGATTTCAACAAGGACGAGGTCGAACATAGGGAGGTCGGATGAAGATCGCGACTGAGCAGGAGTGGCAGGCTGCCCGTAAGGAGCTTCTGGCGGCCGAGCAGGAGCTGGCGGCGCACGAAAAGCGCGTCACCGAGCAACGGCGGGAGTTGCCTTGGGTGCCGGTCGAGAAGCACTACACCTTCGCCACCGACGAAGGGCCGAAGTCCTTGCCGCAGCTGTTCGATGGCCGGTCGCAGCTCCTTATGTACCACCTGATGTACGGAGAGGACTGGAAGGCGGCGTGCCCGGGGTGCGCCTCGGTCGGCGATGGGCTGAGCGGCATGATCACGCACGTGAAAGACCGCGACGTGACGCTCATCGCGATGTCGCTGGCGCCGTTGGAGAAGCTGATGGCAACCAAGGCACAGCGCGGGTGGACGATGCCCTGCGTGTCGGGCTACGGCGACGACTTCCTGTTCGATTACGGCTTCGCATTCCGCCGGGAGGAGATGTCCGGAATCACTCGCGACGAGTTCGACATGGGACAGCTGCTCCGCGAGGCCCCGCAATGGCTGCAGGATTACCGGGACGAAGTGGGTGCGCCGGACCTCCAGTCGGCCGTGTCGGTGAGCGCAGGGTGGAGCGTCTTCGCGATAGAGGACGGAGCGGTCTACAACACCTACCGCCGCTATCCGCCGCTGGTGGGACCGCTGTACGCGCCGTTGCTCGAGTTCGTGCCAAAGCGGTGATATCCGCAACTTGCGTGCATTTGATCTGTTCTAGCTCGCGCCATGAAGCACCGCATCCTCGTCCGTGCGGTCGGCGCGGCGGCGCTGGCCCTCCGACTGAGAGAATTCCGACGCCTCATTCCGGCCCACAATCTCCAAAAACTTCATCATTCGCACACCCTGACGGGCTTCCAACTGGCGCATTCCAAACCTCGAAAGGCTCGGCATTTACCGGACAGATCGTGCGCTATCCAACCCGGACTTATGATCTGCTACCGACAATTGCGTTGCACGTGATTTGCCAGTGCATCGTCAAAGGCCTATCCCCAACGATGGCCTGGGCACCACCTCTCTGACATTGGTGGAGGGCTTCGAAATGCAAAACCACGTTTACCGAAGCCGGCAACTCGCTTGCCGCGCGCAGCCATCTTCGCCGCGATCACCCTGGCTGTCGGCACGCTCGTTGGCTCTCCGGAGCCGCCCACGCCCAGTAGACAGTCGCTTCTTCGATGGAAACGGCGGGACAGTGAGGCGCACGGCCACGCGTGCCCATTCCGCCTGACTAAAAGCAACGTACGTCAGCTTCAGCCTGCGCGCGTTTCAGTTCAGTGCGCGCCGCCTTGGCTGGCGCGCTTTCGCGAAACAACCCTGCCGCCTCCCCTGTCGTCAACGACATGCTTTTGAAGGTCTCCGCCCTCTCATAGTGATCGTAAGGAACGATCGAGGCGATAACATCGATCGAGCAGGAACAGCTTTCAAGCGCCTGACGTGTCTGGCCATTTGTTTGCATGCAGCCGAGCACGTAGTCGGCAATCGTTGCCGTCGGATAGTCTCCCGCGGCGTTGACCGAGTTCGCAAAGGCCAGCGCCGCCGCAAAGGCCATCGGCAAGGTGAGAGATCCAACAGACCTTATCATGAGGAACCTCCAGTTGGCCTGGACACCATGCATCCAGACGGGATCATCGCTCCAATTGGCGACGTGCCGCAAAGCCAGTCAAGCTCCCATGGCCTGGGTATAGGACCAAAGGAGGAATGCCCTATCGGCCGACAAGAACCAGCTTCATGACCCGCCGCGCATCTCCCTTCGCGCGTTCATTTCATGCTTCGCCTACTATCGGCAGCCCGAGAGATGCACGCATACCTACCGTTAGGTGCTTCCTAGAAAATGCCTAAATAAAATCAAATGTGTATCGCCTCAAGAATACATAACAATATGCCTTCTATATATGTCTGGGTTGTTGGCCATCCTCTTAATAGTTTATCGTATGACGCTTATTTTAATTTTCTCTATGTGTTGCATCGCACCATAATCGATATTGCAGTGCAACGATCATTGTAGGTTTTTGCTTGCCTGGCCTTTTGCGATGACATAGCTTTTTCCTGTTTCCGGCTTCAAGAGCGCCACCGTCATCAGGGAGCGGCGGCAGTCTTTCGAAGACCAAGGGGGGCGGGCGGTAACGGTGCCCTCTGCTTCTGGGTAGGTCGTGACAGCTGCCGGAAAATAACTTCCCAACATGAATTGCTTGGGCAAGCCCTTGTGTGGCTTGACGGTCGATTCTTCACTGTGAACCCGGGAGGATTTTGGATGCGTGTACTTGCGAAAACTACCTACATTCTGACGACCGCGGCCTTTTTATCGCTCGGCGCCGCCTATACGGCTTCGGCCAATGAAGACCTTGCAAAGCTCGCATCGGATGCGAAGAACTGGGCGATGCAGACGGGTGACTACGCCAACACCCGCTATTCCAAACTCAACCAGATCACTGCCGACAATGTGAAGAACCTGCAGGTCAAATGGAGCTTTTCCACCGGCGTGCTGCGCGGTCACGAAGGCGGGCCGCTGATCATCGGCGACGTGATGTATGTCCACACGCCTTTCCCAAACAACGTCTTTGCTCTCGACCTCAAGAACGACGGCAAGATTCTGTGGAAATACGAGCCCAAGCAGGACACGAACGTCATTCCGATCATGTGCTGCGACACGGTAAATCGCGGTGTTGCCTATGGTGACGGCAAGATCATTCTCAACCAGGCCGACACCACCGTCGTCGCGCTCGATGCCAAGACCGGCAAGGTCGTGTGGTCCGTCAAAAACGGCGACCAGACCGACGGCGGAAAGGGCGAATCCGGCACGTCAGCACCCGTAGTCATTAAGGACAAGGTGCTCGTGGGCGTCTCCGGTGCTGAATTCGGTGTTCGCGGCTGGTTGGCCGCCTACAATCTGAAAGACGGCAAGCTCGCCTGGAAAGCCTATTCGGAAGGTCCTGATGCAGACACCCTTCTCGATCCCGAGAAGACGACCCATCTGGGCAAGCCTGTCGGAAAGGATTCCGGCACCAACACCTGGGAGGGCGAACAGTGGAAGACAGGCGGCGGCACGACATGGGGATGGTATTCATATGATCCCAAGCTGAACCTCGTCTACTACGGCACCGGCAATCCCTCGACGTGGAACCCGGTCCAGCGGCCCGGCGACAATCGCTGGTCCATGACAATCATGGCTCGCGACGCGGATACCGGTGTTGCCAAATGGCTCTACCAGATGACCCCGCATGACGAGTGGGACTATGACGGCATCAACGAGATGATTCTGGTCGATGGCATGGAGGTCAATGGCGCCAAGCACGACGTGCTGGTGCATTTCGATCGCAACGGCTTTGCCTACACCATGGATCGCGCCACCGGCGAGCTTCTCGTCGCCAAGAAATACGATCCGGCAGTGAACTGGGCGACGGAAGTCAACATGGATCCCAAGAGCGACCAGTATGGCCGCCCGCAGGTCGTCGCCAAGTATTCGACCCAGCAGAACGGCGAAGACACCAACTCGACCGGTATCTGCCCGGCCGCGCTTGGAACCAAGGACCAGCAGCCGGCCGCCTACTCGCCGAAGACCGGGTTGTTCTACGTGCCGACCAACCATGTCTGCATGGACTACGAACCTTACAAAGTCAGCTACACCGCCGGTCAGCCTTATGTTGGCGCAACCGTGTCGATGTATGCGGCCCCTGGCGGTGACGGCAACATGGGCAACTTCATTGCCTGGGATGCAGCCAAGGGTGAGATCGTCTGGTCGAAGCCCGAGCAGTTCTCGGTATGGTCGGGGGCATTGGCGACCGATGGAGACGTCGTCTTCTACGGTACCCTCGAAGGCTACATCAAGGCGGTCGATAAGGACGGCAAGGAACTGTACAAGTTCAAGACCCCGTCCGGCATCATCGGCAACATCACGACCTACGAGCATGACGGCAAGCAGTACATCGCCGTTCTGTCCGGCGTCGGTGGATGGGCCGGTATCGGTCTGGCAGGTGGGCTGCTTTCGCCCGATAACGCCGCTGCCTGGCATGGCGCCGTTGATCAGGGCCGTGCGCAGGGCGACCAGACCGCAGTGGTTGGAACCGCTGGTCTGGGTGCCGTCGGCGGTTACGCGGCGCTTGCCGACTATACGACGCTGGGCGGGCAGCTCACCGTCTTCGGCCTCCCGGACTGAAGAACGTTACGACCAGCATGGAAAACGAGAGCCCGGGTCACCCGAAGCCGGAAACCGGGCTCTCGATTGCGCCGCTCGCGCAACTCCGAACAATGCCGCTGCACGACGGCGGCCAGGGTTTCTGGCAAACGAAGGAAGTGTCTGAATGATTGTTCGCATTGCAGTTTCCGCTCTCGCCCTGGTCCTGCTGCCTCTGGCCAGCTCAAGTCTGGCACGGGCCGAAGACAGCATGGAAAAAGCCAAGGCGGTGAAGCAAGAAGGAGGCAAATATTTGGATGCGGACGGAAATCCTACCTACAAGATCGAAAACGGAACCGTCGATTGGTACACCTTCAGTGGGTACCGCCGGTATCACTCGGATTGCCATGTCTGTCACGGACAGGACGCCACGGGTTCGAGCTATGCGCCTGCCCTGGCTAATAGCCTGAAGAATATGGATTACGCCACGTTCCTGTCGATCGTCGCCGAGGGCCGCAAGAATGTCGGCGGAGGCAAGGAAAACGTCATGCCTGCCTTTGGCGACAACAAGAACGTCTATTGCTACCTGGACGATCTCTACGTCTATCTGCGCGCGCGCGCCGATGGCGCGGCACCCCGCGGCAGGCCGCCCAAGCACGAAAACAAGGCCCAGGCAGCCAAGGATGCCGAAGCATCCTGCATGGGTGGATGATATGAGCGGCTACACTGCATCGAAGCTGCGCGTCCTTCTGCCGATCCTCGGCGCGCTCGCCTTGCTGTCGTCGAACGTTCTGGCGCAAAATGCCGGGCTTGGCGCTGCGGGCGAACTGGTCGATCCCGACATTCTGCGCGTCTGTGCCGATCCCTCGAACATGCCCTTTACCGACAAGGACGGCCAAGGTTTCGAAAACAAGCTGGCTGAACTTGTTGCCAAGAAGACGGGGCGGAAATCAGTCGCTTACACGTGGTTTCCCACTGTCACCGGCTTTGTGCGCAACACGCTGGGGGCCAACCGATGCGACATCATCATGGGCTACGCCCAAGGTGATGAGCTGGTGCAGAACACCAATGCCTACTATCGCTCCGCCTATGTGCTCGTCCACCCGAAAGGCAACGGCATGGAAGGCGTCGAGACGATCGAAGATCCGAAACTTTCCGGCAAGAAAATCGGCGTCGTCGAAAGCACGCCGCCAACCGCCAACATGGCCGCCAACAAGCTTCTGCGGACCGCCAAGATCTACCCGCTGGCGGTGGATACGCGCGTCACTCCTTCCATGGGGGAGGTCATGATCAAGGACATGCTCGCCGGCAAGATCGACGCGGCGGTCCTGTGGGGTCCGATGGCGGGCTACTATGCCCGGGAACTCGGAGCCGACGTCACGATCGTTCCGCTGCTGAAGGAAAAAACCGGCTCGCGCATGTCTTACCGCATCACCATGGGCGTACGTCCGTCCGACCAGGAATGGAAGCGGACGCTCAACCGGGTGATCAGGGAAAACCAGGCGGAGATCACCAAGATCTTGCTAGCTTACAACGTGCCGCTGATCGACGAGCACGACAATCCGATCACGCAATAGTTGGGATGGACCCAGCGGAGGCCGGAATGTGGCAGGCGATGAAAGAAAAGGAAGCGGTTTTGCTGCTCATGGTGGGTCTCCTGGGCGTTGCGGAGCCGGCATGGGCCGGCGGGGTTGACGAGCCCGCCGGCTACCGGCTGGACGAACACCGGGCACTCGTGCCGGACACGCTGCAGGCTGCGACAGTGGCGAGCACGGAGGAGGCGCAAGCCTGTGGCGAGGGAAAAAGGCAGTCTTCTTCGACGTGATGAACACGCCGAAGCCGACCAATCTGCCGGCAGGAACGATATGGAGAGACAAGGTCAGAAAGGACATTCCAGGCAGCATATGGCTGGCCAATATAGGATACGGCGCTATTTCGGAGGAGACCGCCAACTACCTTCGCCACGGCTTGGCAGCCGCGGCCGGCACCGACAAATCGCGCGCGATTCTGTTCTATTGCATGACGAATTGTTGGATGTCGTGGAATGCCGTGAAACGGGCAGTCGAGTGGGGCTACAGTTCGGTGATCTGGTACCCGCTCGGCGCGGATGGCTGGGAAGGTGCAAGTCTTCCGCTAGAGGAGAAGAAGCCCTACGCAATGAACAATTGAAGGAAGACCACAGCTACTTTCGATCTTTTTTTCGACTTTCAAGACCTACTGATTCATTTGTCCATTTTGAAACGTGATGGACGACCCATTGCTTCGGTGCCCTGCAATGGTTGACTACGACAGCATCGGCCCCTTCGGGCTGGTAGAAGAGGAGAAATGTTATGAAGAAGAGCTGGACAAAACCGACCATGTGTCAGGTTGCTGCGGGCTTTGAAATTTCGCGGTATCTGCCTGCTGAAATTACTCCCAAGAAGTAGGCCGCAGAGGTGCGTGTCCCTGGCAACAGGGGCACGCATCCCCTGCCGCAAGGGATTTTCGTGAAAGAATTTGAGGCAGGCGAAGCGGGCGGGACGTTTTTTGCGGCTGCAGATTGCCTGCGGGTCAGAGAAGCCGCGGGGCGGGCGTTTTCATGCGCTTGAGAATCATCGGATCGGCGGCCGGCGGTGGCTTTCCGCAATGGAACTGCAATTATCGTCTGAGCCGTGCGGCTCGCATCGGGGTAGCTGGCGTGCACTCACGAACCCAATCGAGTATCGCCGCGTCGGCGGATGGACTCGGCTGGGTTCTGTTCAACGCGTCGCCCGACATTCGCCAGCAGATCGCGGCAACGCCAGAATTGCAACCCGCGCACGATGCGCCGCTGCGCTCGACACCTATTCGCGCGGTGGTGCTGACCAATGCCGATGTCGACCATGTCGCCGGCCTGCTCAGCCTGCGTGAGCGGCAGCCTTTCGCGATCTATGCAACGACCCAGGTTCTGGCGACGCTGGAGGCGAATTCTATTTTCAATGTCCTCGATCCTGCGCTCGTGCCGCGACGCATCTTGCCGCCGGCGCAGGAACTGGCGATCGGCGATGCCGACGGCAATGATACCGGCGTGGCTGTCGAGAGTTTTCCCGTGCCGGGGAAGGTAGCGCTCTATCTTGAGGAAAGAGACCAGCCGGATCGCAATTTCAGCTCCGAGACCGGCGACACGATCGGCGTCCGTATCGCCGGTGCCGGCAGTCGCGGCTCCGTCTTCTACATCCCCGGCTGTGCACGCATCGATACGACTCTGCGCACGCGTCTAGCCGATGCCGCATGCCTTCTGTTCGACGGCACGGTCTTCACCGACGACGAGATGATTGCTGCCGGCGTCGGCCAAAAGACTGGTGCGCGCATGGGGCATCTGGCAATGTCGGGAGACGCGGGGTCGATCGCAGGCTTGGCCGATGTGAGGATCGGCCGCCGTGTCTTCGTCCATATCAACAACACCAATCCTGTTCTGGACGAGAATTCTGCCGAGCATGCAGCAGTCAAAGCGGCTGGCTGGGAAGTGGGTCGCGACGGGATGGAGATGGAACTTTGAGTGATTTCCACGGCGCAGCCAGCAACGGCCTGTCCTCCAGAGAGCTCGAAGGCGTGCTGCGGCAGGTCGGTGCCGAGCGCTATCACAACCGCCATCCTTTCCATCACAGGATGACCAGCGGTGCGCTGTCGAGGACCGAGATGCAGGCCTGGGCGCTGAACCGCTATTGCTATCAGGCTGTCATTCCGCGCAAGGACGCCATGATCCTCGCGCATGCCGAGGATCCGGCGTTTCGCGCCGCCTGGCGCAAACGCATCGAGGATCATGACGGCGAGGACGGCTGGAGCGGCGGTATCGCGCGCTGGCTGCACCTGGCGACCTCGCTCGGTCTCGACGCCGACGCGGTGAAGAGCGAGAGGCTGGCCCTGCCGGCGACGCGTTTTGCAGTTGGCGCTTACCTCTCCTTTTGCATGAACCGGACCCTGCTGGAGGCGGTCGCGTCCTCGCTGACCGAGATGTTCTCGCCGCTCATCATCGGCGAGCGGGTATCCGCGATGCTGGCCAGGTACGATTATATCACCGAGGACACGCTGGCCTATTTCAGCCGACGGCCCGACCAGGCCTCGCGCGACGCCGATTTCGCCCTCGCCTATGTGCTAGAACATGCCGACACGGCGGAACGCCAGCAGCAGGCGATCGATGCACTGGTGTTCAAATGCGATATACTCTGGGCCATGCTCGACGCGCTTCAACACGCCTATGGCGAGCCGGGCAATGTCCCGCCCGGCGCCTTCCGTCCGGACACAGCCCAATGATGGCACTGCGCGAAAGAGCCATTGTGTCGGCGCAGTCGGTTCCATCGCTGCCGAAGCACGTGCGCATACAGTATGACCCCGTGCGCCAGGCGTTCGCCGTGCTTTCGCCCGAAAAGGTGTTCTGGCCAAACGACATCAGCCTCGACATATTGCGCCGCTGCGATGGGCGGTCCACGGTCGGCCACATCATTGCCGGCCTTGCCGCAGATTATGATGCCGAACAGGAGGCTGTGGCGGCCGATGTCATCGCCTTCCTGCAGGAATGGTCGGACAAGCTGCTGGTGAAGCTATGAGCGAGCCCCCTCTCCCCCCGATCGGCATGCTGGCGGAACTGACGCATCGCTGCCCGCTGCAATGCCCTTATTGCTCCAATCCGCTTGAATTGCTGAAGGCCAATCGCGAACTGGACACGCAGAGCTGGCTCGACCTGTTTTCGCAGGCGGCCGATCTCGGCGTTCTCCAGGTGCATCTGTCCGGCGGTGAACCGACGCTGCGTCGCGATCTCGAGCAATTGATCGCCGGGCTTTCGGTGCGCGGCGTCTACACCAACCTGATCACCGCCGGCGTCGGCATTGCGGACGGCCGCATCGAGGCATTTGCCGAAGCCGGGCTCGACCATCTGCAACTGAGCTTTCAAGGCGCACGACCGGCGACCACCGAGCGCATCGGCAATCACAGGGGCAGCCACGAAAAGAAGCTGGAAACGGCACGCCGCGCCCGCGCGGCCGGCTTGCCGCTTACCATCAACGCGCCAATCCATCGCCACAATATCGAGGAGGTACCGGAATTCATCGATCTGGCCCTTTCGCTGGGTGCGGAGCGTCTCGAGATCGCCAACGTGCAGTACGCCGGCTGGGCGCTGACCAATCGCGATCAACTGATGCCCGAGCGTGCTGCCGTCGACCGGCAGGCGGAGATCGTCGCGGCGGCGCGCGAACGGCTCACTGGCATCATGAACATCGATTTCGTCACGCCGGATTATTTCGCCATCTATCCCAAGCCGTGCATGGGCGGCTGGGCGCGCGACGCCTTCATGGTGACGCCGGACGGCACGGTACTGCCATGCCATGCGGCCCAGACCATCCCGTCGCTCAGCTTCGAGCGTTTTGGACCCCGCAGCCTGGCCGCGATCTGGACCGATTCGCCGGCCTTTAACGCCTTTCGAGGCACGGACTGGATGCAGGAGCCCTGCCGCAACTGTGAGCGGCGCGAGATCGACTGGGGCGGCTGCCGCTGCCAGGCTATGGCAATCGCCGGCGATGCCGCCGCGACGGACCCGGCTTGCGCGAAATCGCCGATCCATGCGCGCATGGCAATGCTGATCGACGAAGCCCAACGCGCTGCGACGGTTCCTTCGAAAGACGAACCATTTGTCTACCGGCGTATCGGCGTCGTCACCGAGCCCGCCTGACTGCCGACCCATTCCTACGGCCTTAGCCTCGTGAAAGGCGTTCGGCATGCCACGTCATATGATCATGCATGAATGTCGAAATGAAAAAATAGGAGTGATCGTATTCGTCTTGCATCCGCAATTTCAACGGAATGCCTGCCTTGGAGCAGGCGTCTTCGAGCAGCCAGGGCCTGAGACCCTCCTGGAGGAAACCGTCTGACGTTCCCTGATCGATCAGGAATTCCGGGAAACGGTGTCCATCCTCGATGAGCGAAGTGGCATCGTAGGGCCGCCACGAGGCCTCATCCCGACCGAGATATTTTTCGAAAGCCGGCTTCGACCAGCCGGCTGTGCTTGGCTGCACGATCGGTGCAAATGCCGAGCAACTCCTGAAACGCGCGGGATTTTTCAGTGCGATCGTCAGCGCGCCATGCCCGCCCATCGAATGGCCGAAGATCGACTGGCGCGCCATATCGGCGGGAAATTCGCGCCCGATCACGGTTGGCAGTTCCTCGACGATATAGGAATACATGCGATAGTTCCTGGCATACGGCCCTTGCGTCGCGTCGAGGTAGAAACCGGCGCCGCTGCCGAACTGCCAATTATCCTTTTCATCCGGAATGTCGGCACCACGCGGGCTGGTGTCGGGACAGACAACGATCAAGCCAAGTTCGGCGGCAATACGTCTGTATTCGCCTTTTTCCATTACATTCGCATGGGTGCAGCTGAGTCCGGACAGGTACCACACCACGGGGCAACGCCTTTCCCGTGCCTGCGGAGGCACGAAAATGGCAAACGTCATTTCGCACGAGCAGCTCGTCGAGAGATGAGAGTAAACATGCTGCGCGCCGTCATGCGACTTGGCAGTCGAGACGAGTTTCAGGTGCTCTGGCATATATTCTTCTCCGCCAATTTTTTGGCCGCCGACCATAGGCTCTACGACATCGGAGGCGACCACGGCAACCTTGGTGGACCGGCTGGCGCGCAGGGCCTCTTGATCGGAGTCGGGGATGGTCTGCCTTCGCCGACCGTTTTTAGCAGCAAGGCAGCGAAACGCCGTTCGCTAGGGCAGAGTTGCCCAACGCGCTCAGTGCGCACGGCATCAGCGATGCTTCCGGGACGCCGAGCGCTGCGCAAATGCACTTGCCACGGCTTTCGGCGGCGACAGCAGCTTCGACGCGGCTATATGGCGGACGAACACGCACGCTTCATCGCGTCGAGTCGCAGCAAGCGCCAGGGCACCGACCAAGAAATCTTGCGGGCGATCGTTATCTTATAACCGCAAGGCCCTACGCATGACACCAATGTTCCGGTTTTAGTCACGCTTGTGAGCCGACGGCTGTTCCCGACTGTCGAAAGCCACTGACAGGCCCAGGGCAGTTGCTGCCTCGACAATCGCCTCGGTTAGCTCTTCGTCGGATGCGACCAGAAAAGGGGCCGCTTGCCGCGCTGCGTTTAATGTTGCTGTGATCGAGATGGTGTCACCACGATCCTCCCTATTGAGGACTGCGGCGATTGCTTGCTCTACTACCGGAGTGACCCTTTGCACCTTACTCATCCAACCCTCCCCAAGACCCAGGGTGATAGTAACCTATCCACGGTTCTATTCAAATCCATGTATGAAGCGTACAGAATTGATCGGCTGGACCGGCACAGTCCGGATTTTCTGAGCGGGGATAGAACAACTGGATCGCGCGAGTGGGTTATCGATTTGAAGTGGCTGGCAGCATGTCAGATGGGGACATCAAGAATGGGAACCCACCAGTTCAGTGCTGAGTGAGCTCCCAATGATCCATGTAGAATGTCGGCTGCACGAAGGCAACAACGCGATCGAGTAGATGGTCGGGGGCACTCGGCGCCGAACTTGGCAAGGGCACGAATCCCCAAACTGCGCTGCAACTCAGGCCGCCATTGTCAACATCTCGATGCCGTGGTGCTGCATTGCCGCGCCGATCCGGGCGAAGTCCGGCTGCGCCCGCGGCTCGGCCGTGCCGATGTCGCGGAAGAAGGCGACCATGGAAGATTCGATGAGCACGAGCATCCGCACCGGGTGGCCGCTGTCGTTCGAGTAGTTGTGCGGCGCTCTCGGGCCGAGACATACCGAGGTGCCCGGGCCCGCGATCGTCACCTCGGGCTGGCCGCCCGCGGCAAAGTGGCGGACGGTGAGCTCACCGTCGATCACATAGAACAGTTCGGGCGACGCGTGGCTGTGCGGCGGGGTGCCGGATCCCGGCGGGACTTCCACCTCGATCAGTTCGAGGGTCGAGCCCGCAAGACCGCCCAGGAAGCGGATGCGATCAGCGACGACCCAGAGGGTCTGGCCGTCATTGGGGGTGGTGACGTCAATCTTCATTGCTTATCTCTTTCGTTTGCGATGCCATGCCCGCAGGAGAGTGACCCGAGGTGACCGCGGACAGGATCACCTCAAGTGCCCAGGATGCGGTCTCGCCGGCTTGGGTGCCGGTAAGACCGCCGTAGTCCTTCAGCACCTCCCAGGCAGAGGCCGAAAAAAGCAAATGGGCCAGAGCCTCGACCTTCCCAGCCTCAGTGGCTGTAAGCGAAGCGATGGCGGGAGCGAGTGCGCGAGCGAAATTGGCGCGCCGCTGCCCCACGGTACTCATCCGCATCTCGCGGCCGGTCCGGGAATGCAGGGAGGCGCGGATCGCCGCCTCGTGCGTGTCGAACCGTGAGAAGACTTGTCGCGGGCCACAAACGATCTCCTTCAAGTTCGCAGGCGTCGCTGAAACGCCTATGCGGGCGTTCAGCCACGGCCAGAAAGCTGCCAGCAGTTCATCCTTTGTCGGGAAGTGCCGAAACACGGTCCGCCGCTGCACTCCGGCCTTTTGCGCGATAGCTTCCGTGCTGATCTCGTCGGCAGCGCTCGCCGTACCCATCAATTCAAACAGCGCGGCAAGGATCGCCTCGCGCGTTTCTAGCGCTTTTTCTTCGCGCAGGGGGCTGTTGTAGGCACGGACATCAGACATGCGGCTCGTCCCAAATTTGGAGACACTCCCTGTGCCACTAAATTCAGCTGCTGTCAATTGGTGTCACTATAGGTGTCGCGAATTATCTACAACAATGCGGTCGAAGGCGCGGGCACACCCACGACGCGATGCCGCTCAGGATCAGATCACGTCAAGAGCGACAGGAGGGGACTCCAAGGCAGAAAGCGACGCTAGGCAATTCGACAACAAGATGCGAGACGGTCTGGAATTCGGAAAAGCCGCTGGAGGTGCCGACAAGTACCACGGCGGCATCCGGGATAATCACACCTTCTGAGACCAGTTTTCGCAGCCCAGTCGAAGCCGCCGCACTCGACAGTTCGAAATAAAACCCGCAGCCCGCCAGGGATTTTAGCAAGAAAATCTTCAGCGTGCTCCCAAGCGACACCTGTCGTGGCGTGAGGCCGTCGCCAATGTAGGGCGCGAGCTGCCGAATTTTACTCCTTCTCCTACGACATCCGGGTGCTGAGTTATACGTGGCGACAAAGCCTGTATGCGGCGGTCAAGGCACCCCGGGATTCGCAATTGTTTGCCGCTGTCTCGCCTTTGTCTTGAGCGGCTTGTCTGCTCCTCAAATGCGGGCCCTTTGCATCGCTGCCCACCTGGCCCGGCGGTCAACATGAGCGAACGCATCAACGGGCCGGACAGAAGACTGCACCAGACCCAATCGTGACAATGTCAAACAGCCCCGTAATGGCCGGAGCCATCGACAAAAGACATTGCAGGCGACCACGCTGGGCATCGCAATTGGCCATTCTCCGAGCTTCGGAAGTCCCAGAAGGGTCGTTCGCCAAAAGCGAGTTCCCTCCAGTCAATTTGATTGATCCGCCGCTCACCGAAACGAGGCTGCAGGTCAGGCGAGGCCATTTCCACGCCCTGCGTTGGAGCTTTCCACGCTGACGCACACGCCTGCTTCCATACCGCTGGCCGATGACCGCTTCGAAGAGGTCTTCGAGGCAGGAACATGTCGAATAATCAAATATCATCAGCGGCAGGCAGGAAGGTTCGAGACAGCGCAATACGGCTGCGCGGCCTGTTGGCTGCTGCCGGCGCCACGATCGCCATGGCTTTCGGATTTGGCAGCCTGGCGCTCACATCCGTTTTCATCAGGCCGCTCGAGGCGGAATTTGGCTGGTCGCGAGCCGACATCAGCCTTGCCTACACGCTATCGAGCATCGGTATGGCCTTGGGCGGGCTGTTCTGGGGCCGGCTTGCGGACCGTTTGAATATCAGAACCCTGCTATTGATCGGCTCGGCCGGCATGGTGATCGCGCTCGCCGCGCTTTCCTTCGCCACTTCGCTCTGGCAGATCTATGCGGCCAACTTCGCTTTAGGCGGGCTAGGCTTTGCCTGTCTCTATGCGCCGGTCCTTGCCGTGACCGGGCTCTGGTTCGACCGCCGCCGCGGCCTGGCGGTTGGGATCGTCACGGCAGGCGGAGCCCTGGGCCAGGGCATACTGCCCTACGCCGCAAATGCATTGATCGACGGCGTCGGCTGGCGCCTCGCATACGCGATCATGGCTGTGGCGACGACGGCTGCGCTGGCGATCTTCATGCCGGCGGTTCAGGCGCCTCCGATAAATCGGATCCTTGCCGCACCGGCGCATTTTTCAGCGAAGCCAGGCTTCCAAGGCGGCCATCTTTCCCCGGTGACGCTGCTATCTGCCGCAGCCTTCCTCTGCTGCGCCTGCATGGGCGTCCCGCTGATGCATCTCACGAGCTTCGTCACGGCCGTGTGCGGATCTTCGGATGTCGGATCGCTCAGCCTGCTGATCGCCATGCTGTTCGGCGCCATCGGGCGGATCGCATTCGGGCTTCTTGCCGACCGGGCAGGCAACATTTCTGCCTATGCCCTGGCGTCGTTTATTCAGACTGCATGCGTTGCGATTTTTCCCGCGCTGGACCAGCAGCTGAGCCTGCTGGCGCTGTCGGCGGTTTTTGGCTTCGGCTTTGCCGGAAACATGACGTGTCTGATCCTTTGCGTGCGCCAATTTGCACCAGCCGAACGCTTTGGCCATTCACTCGGCACCGTCATGCTGATTGCCTGGGTAGGCATGGGGGTGGCCGGTTATTTTGGCGGCTTTGTCTATGACACTTTCGGCAGCTATGGGCCCGCTTTCCTGGTGGCATTTGTCGCAGGTGCGGCCAATCTCGTGGTTCTGGGCGTACTGGCGGCATCATACGGCGCGAGAGCGCAGGTTCCATGCGGCCGCCTTCCGGACCCAGCGATGAGCCGCTGATTCAAACGTCGAAGTCCATCAATTCCACGTTGGTTCGAACGTTGCAAACCACGGCCTCCTGCCAACCTCAGAAATCGATAAAAACGGGCGGAGCACCGTCCTCACCAAGCAGGGATCAGCTGAGATGAGCAGTATCCACGACAGCATTCTCGACACCATCGGTGATACGCCGGTCGTTCGCCTTTCCCGTATCAACAACGGCGCCGCTTCGCTCTATGCCAAGCTCGAGGCGTTCAATCCTGGCGGCTCGGTCAAGGACCGTCTTGCCGCCGCCATCATCGAAGAAGCCGAGAGTTCCGGTGCACTTCGGCCTGGCCAGACGGTGATCGAGGCAACCAGCGGCAACACGGGCATAGGACTTGCCATGGTTTGCGCCAGGAAAGGCTACCCTCTCGTCATCGTCATGCCGGAAAACGCCAGCCTCGAACGCCGCAAGCTGATGCGCTTTTTCGGTGCCAAGGTCGTATTGACCCCTGCGGTAGAGCGCGGCAGCGGCATGCTCGCCAAGGCGGTCGAGCTGGCCGGAGCGCATGGCTGGTTCCTCTGCCGGCAATTCGAGACGCCCGTCAACGCCGATATTCACGCCCGCACGACAGCGCTCGAAATCCTTGCGGCGTTCCAGGACCGTCCACTCGACTACTGGGTCACCGGCACCGGGACCGGCGGAACGCTTGCCGGTGTGGCGCGAGTGCTCAAGCGCGAGCGGCCCGAAACGCGGATCATAGTGTGCGAGCCCGACAATTCGGCGCTGCTGTCGAGTGGCATTCCCCAAGCTTTCGACGAACACGGACTGCCGACTCGGGCGCATACTCGCTTCCGGCCACACCCGATGCAGGGTTGGAGCCCTGATTTCATTCCGCAGATCGTCGGCAACGCGATGGCTGACGATCTTGTGGACGAGATCTTACCCGTTTCAGGCGCCAGCGCTCTGGAAGCCGCGCGCCGGCTTGCGACGGAAGAAGGAATACTGGCGGGCATCTCCGGCGGGGCAACCTTGAGCGGGGCACTGGAAATTGCTCGACGCGTCGGCCCGGACCGAAACGTGCTCTGTATGTTGCCTGATACGGGTGAGCGGTACCTCAGCACAATCCTGTTCGATCACATTGGCGAGGAAATGTCGCCCGCCGAAGAGGCGCTCTCTCATTCCACACCCGGCTACCGCTTCGACCGGCCGCCGTCCTTCGCCCTTTCATCGGCACCTGTAAACGAAATCCAAATCGATCAGTCGGCGCATGCGATGGTCGATAAGGCGATCCATGATCCGGAGCATCCGGTGGTCATGTTCGCTCTGACATGGTGCGAATTCTGCTGGACGGTAAGAAAGCTTTTCGACCGTGCCGGAATCGCCTACAGGTCCATCGAAATCGATACTCCGGAACTCCAGAAAAACGGCCTGGACGGGGAAATCCGGAAAGCCCTGAGGGCCCGGGTCGATTCGCCTACAATTCCGCAGGTCTTTGTCGGCGGCGAGCATATCGGTGGCTGCATGGATACGCTTGCGGCATGGCGGGACGGCACGCTCGCCGCCCGGCTGGAGTTCGTCGGCGCAAACTACACCCCCGGCGCATGCGCAAATCCCGAGAGCCTGCTGCCCCGATGGGTGCGCGCGGCAGCGTGATATCCGCCTCCGGGGCTTTTCGGAGTGCCGTCGCCACCGTCAAGCGAGCGGAACGGGCGTGATCCCGTTCCGGCTCGGCTTTCACCTGTACCTGTTCCATGTCGGCCTTCCCACCAAGAGAAGAGCAAATCAGCGCAGGCGGAAACCTCGCGCTCCGGAAACGAACGCTTTCGGCAGCGGCACGGACTTGATACAATCCACCGCTAAATTAGCAGCGCACTAGGATCAACAAAGTGTCGCTCGAAATTCGCGTTCTCGGAGATCTGACCGTCCTTCGCCATGGCGAGGTCGTTTCTTTGCCGCCTTCGAAAAAGACGCGGGCGCTGCTGGCCTATCTTGCGCTCGTAGAGCGCCCGCAGCGGCGCGAGCGCCTTTGCGAAATGTTTTGGGAGGTACCGGACGATCCTCGCGGCGCCCTGCGCTGGAGTCTCTCCAAGATCCGACAGGTCGTCGACCTCGGGGACGGCGAGGTCCTGCAAGCCGACCGCAACGCAGTTCGCCTGAACACCAGCGAAATCGTAATGGACATCGCGCCGCTCCGCGGCCTTGGCACCCGCGACATAGAGGCTCTCGAAGGGGAAAAGCTGGAGGCACTCGCCGGAGCGTTCCGCGGACGTTTCCTGGATGACCTCTCACTGCCGCGCTGTCCGGAATTCGAGGCCTGGCGCAATGCGACCGCCGACGAACTGCACGTGACGCAGCTGCGCATCCTTCGGGTACTCGTCGACCGGCTGGCGCATGAGCCGGCCCGGGCGCTACCGTACGCGCATGTCCTGCACGGGTTGGAGCCCGAAGACGAGGCTCTTCGAGCGGACATCCGCCGGCTGAGCGAGGCAGCGCGGCAATCCGCCATGGTCCAGAGCCGCGCTTCGACAACCGACACCGAGGCCGCTACCACCGGTGAGAGCGTCACGCCTCAGGTTTGGCCGGCGGCAAAGATACAGCTCCGCCCTGTGCCGGAGCGGGTCCTTGCGCAAGAGATCCGCCGGTGCACGACGCCTGATGGCGCGCGCCTCGCCTATTCCCTGAGTGGTCAAGGTCCCCCTTTGGTAAGGGCCGCCCACTGGATGTCCCATCTCGAGCTTGAATGGGACAGTCCGGTGTGGAAGCATTGGATCGAGGGTCTCTCCGCGCATTACCAGCTGATACGCTACGACCAGCGCGGCAACGGCCTGTCGGACCGGCATCCCGCCGACCTATCCTTCGAGGCCATGGTCGCCGACCTGGAGAGCATCATCGATGCGGCCGGTCTGCGCCGCGTTTCCCTGCTTGGCATTTCCCAGGGATGCGCCGTTTCGATCGCCTATGCCGTCCGGCATCCCGAGCGCGTGGCCGGGATGGTGCTGTATGGCGGATTTGCGAAAGGCTGGCGCAAACGGGGCAATCAGCGCGAAATAGCGCGACGCGAGGCAATGGGAGCGCTGATACAGGAAGGCTGGGGCCAAGACGACCCGGTGTTTCGGCAGATGTTCACTTCCCTCTTCATTCCGCAAGCAACGCCGGAACAGAGGAATTGGTACAACGAGCTGCAACGCAATACCGTCTCGCCCGAGATTGCCCATCGCATCTTCGAGGAAGGCGCCGTCATCGACGTGGACGAGCTGTTACCTCGGGTCCGCGTTCCGACCCTGGTGATGCATGCCACGGGGGACGCGGTCATTCCGTTCGATCATGGCCAGGCGATGGCTGGCAAAATCCCCGGCGCCCGTTTCGTTGCGCTCGACAGCGTCAACCACGTGCTGCTTGGCCATGAACCGGCATTTGCGACTTTCGTGGACGAAACGCGTCGTTTCCTTGCCGACCCTGAACAGACGCAGCAATTGGCCGGCCCTCCGGCGTCCTTGGGAATCAACCGCTCTCGGCAGTACATAACGGTACTGGCCGCGGAAGTGATCAGTCCCGTGCATCTCCTCGAAACGGCGGATCCGGAAGTGGCAATCCGCGAATTCCAGCCCGTCGAGGATCGGGTGATAGAAGTCGTGGAAAGTCACGGCGGGGTCGTCACGTCGGCTGCTGACGGGACAATCACCGCAGCATTCGGCCTCGCTCGCGCCACCGAGGATCACGCTTATCTTGCGTGCCGCGCCGCGCTTGCGGCCAAGCTGGCGGTAGAGGAGCTTTCCCAGGGCGGGATCCAGTTGAGGGCCGCAATAGACACCGGCGAGGTGATCGTACGGCAGCAATGGACGACCGAAGCCAGCAAGGTTGAACTGGCTGGAGCGGCGCCGCGTGCGGCCAACCGGCTGATGCGTGCCTTGCACCGTGCGACGATCGCCGCGACAGGCCGGGCGCGCGCAGCCGCCGGGGGCTATGTGCAGATGCACCGCTTGGCCCATTCGGAGCATCCGCAACTTGGCCGCGACGAACGCATTTACGAGCTGTTGGGCGAAAATCACGCTCTGTCGCGCTGGCACCTGAGGGCCAACCGCGGCCTCACCGGACTGGTCGCGCGCGAGCTCGAGCTCAAAATCCTTCTTGCAACCTGGCGCAGAGTCAGGGAGGGCCACGGCCAGGTCGTCGGGATCGTCGCCGACCCCGGCATGGGCAAGTCGAGGCTTGCCCATGAATTTCTCTCCCTCGATGAGGTGGCCGGTTTTACTGTGCTTGAATGCGGCGGTCTGGAATTTGATTCGTCAGTTGCTCTCGGGGCTGTAAAGAAGCTGCTGCTCTCGGCCTGCGGCATTCGCGGCGAAGACGGCTTGGCGGAAGCCGAGCGCCTGTTTGCCTTCAAACAGGCGGAGTTGAACCTGGATCCACGTCACACGGCGCCGCTCTCCTTCCTCGCGGACCTGCCGGTCAACGATTCTTCCTGGCGGCATCTCGATGCGCGGGAGCGGACCTCACGTGTATCCGAAGCGATGAGCGCTTTTCTCGTTGCGTTGAGCCGTGCCGCACCCGTCGCCGTGCTTATCGAGGATTTGCACTGGATCGATGCCGAGAGCGAGGCCGTTATGAATAGGCTGGTCGAGGTCATGGGGGCCAACCGTATCATGCTGCTCGCCACCTACAGGCCACAGTACCGGCACGAATGGAACCGCCGCGGCTATTTCCAGCAGATAAGGCTGGAGCGGTTCGCGCGGGATGAAATGGAGCAGTTCCTCACAGAATTGCTGGGATCCGATCCCGGCCTGGGGGAACTGCGGCAATCGCTTACCGAGCGGGCCGAGGGTACGCCGCTATTTTTGGAAGAAATGGTACGCGGACTGATTGCGGACGGTGCCCTTGCCGGCCAGTCCGGCCGCTACGAGCTCAAGAGGCCGGTGGAGTCCATCACCATCCCGTCGACGGTTCAATCGCTCATCGCCGCACGCATTCAGCAGCTGGGTGACTCGGAAAGGCAGGCACTCCAACTGGCTTCGGTTATCGGCAAGAATGTCCCGTATCCGCTGCTGAGGGCATTATCGCCGCTGCCGGAGACGGAGCTGGAGGTATGCCTGGCCAAACTGCAGAGTCTGGAATTCCTGTTCGAGGTCCAGAGCTATCCTCATGTGGAGTATACGTTCAAGCACGCGTTGACGCTGAAGGTGACCTACGAATCGCTCCTGGCGGACGATCGAAAAAGGCTGCATCGGGCTGCATTGGTTGCGATGGACAGACTCTATGCCGGATCTCTGAACCACCACATCGAGGAACTGGCCGAACATGCGCTTCGTGCCGAGGCATGGGAACCGGCCGCTGACTATCTGCTGCAAGCGGCGGGTCGGGCCGAGGAACGCTCGGCCTATTCGGCCGCGGTTCAGTTCCTCGAAAGCGCCCGCAAAGCGGTCGCCGGGTTGCCCCGAAATCCGAAAACACTCGCCCAGGCGATCAACCTGCGGGTGCGGATGCGGCCCGCCTACGGCGCCCTCGGGGCCTACCGGAAAGCGCTGCCGCAGTTGCTGGAAGCGCGCGAACTGGCCATGGAACTGGGCGATCCGCAACTCATCTCCGACGTGTTGCTCCACTTGAGCTATCTCAACAGCTCCCATGGCCGCTACGAGGAGGCGCTGGAACCGGCCGATACACTCAAGCGCGGCGCCACGGCAAACGGCGTGCAGCGCTGCATAAGCGAGTCGGATCTGGCCGCTTCACAGGCGCTTCTGATCCGCAGCGAGGCGCGGCAGGTGCTGGAGCGGCTTGTTCCGCATGAGGAGAGATTCACCAAAGCTTGGCGTCTTGAGCGTTTCGGACAGCTCGGTGCTCGCGCGGTTTGGTACCTGGGGCACCGCGCGCAGGCGGAAGCGCGCCTTGGCCGGTTTGACGATGCGGAGCGTTCGCTTGCCGAACTGCAGAAGGTCGCTGCCGAAGTGGCGCGCCCGATCGACAGCTGCGCGGCCGCCTATTTCGCCGGTGTGGTGGGCGTCCTGCGCGGGCCCGAGCCGGCGCTTATAGAGACGCTGCAGTTGTGGTCCTCCGAAGCCGCGACCAGCGGATCTGTCCTACTCCGGCCATGGCTGTTGACGGTGCTCGGGCATGCGGAATTCCTGCTCGGCCGCAGCCACGACGCGGGCGCCACCTTGGAAATGGCGGTGACCGAGTCTGAGCGGCTCGATCTTGCCCAGTTCGAATGTCATGCGCGCGCAGTGCTCGCATGCGTGCGTGCGCGCCTGCATGAGCCGGAAGCCGCGGCCAATCTCGGTCATGCGCTCGAGCTTGCACGGGGGCGCGGCGATCCATGGAGCGAGATCATCGTACTGCGCGGCCTTGCCGAGCTGAAACCTTCCAGATCGGCCATTAGCTTGCTCGAACAGGCCTGCAATCTTGCCAGGCGGGTTGAATTGCGGCCGGAGCTTGCCCGCTCCTTGCTAGCTCTCGGGTTTGCGAAGCGGCGCGGCAAGATCGCTGGCGCGGAAGCCGCTCTCGCGGAAGCCGACAGGCTTTATACAGAAATGCAGATGCGGGAGGATTTCTCCGACACGGAGGACCCGGCCGCAGGTATCGTGCGCGATCGCATAGAAGCTACAGTGTGATCCCTCCGCATCCACGGATCTGCTTCGAAGGGTTTGTGCTGCGTGTAGGACAGGCAAGTTGCGTTCATGCAGCTCGCGATCCCGCGGTGTCATGGTACAAAATCTGCCGGACCAAACGATCCGCCACCAGATCTGCGTGGGTCAGCGGCCCCATGTGTCCGGCGCCAGGAACAATCGTCCCGATCGCGGCCGGAACGCGGGAAACCAGTTCGCGAGCGATGAGCCGCGTCGGAACCGGTGCAAATTCGCCGCGTAATACCAGGACCGGAAAGCCAAATCGGGCATATTCGCTTGCCGGCATCGACTCATGGATCAATGCGTGGAAGTCGAGGCTGGCCTTCGGCAGAAACCGCACGAGTGCGGCCTGAAGGTCCGGCTTCATCGCTTTGAAGGTGCCGGCTCCGCTCCAGTAATCGATGAAACGAGCTGTCGCGGAGAGATAGCTACCGTCGATCAAGCCGTCGTGGATCGCGCCTGCGATCGCCGAGATGTCGCCGAGCGCCTCGTGACCCTCAGAGTCCAGCTCGTGCAGCAGGTGAAAGGCCGACGGCTCATAAAGGGAGAGGCTGGCCAGCCGGTCTGGACGCGTCGCTGCTATATGCAGGGCCAACCCACCACCATAGGAATGGCCTACAAGATGCACCGGCCCGTCATGGTGGTCGATCATCTCCAGGATCGCGACGGCTTCGTCGGCCAGATGGAAAGCGCCGGCACCGATCCAGGTGCCGCCGCCCGGCGCACCAATCAGGTCGGGTGCGATGAACCGGTAGCTGTCATCGAGCCGCTCCGCCAGCTTGCGCCATTGACGTGCGCTGCCACCGGAGCAGTGCAGGGCGATGACAAGCGGTGCGTAGCACGCCTTATGCGAGACGTGGAACGTCGATGAGGCAGTCATTCCTTCCCTCCCGTGTCATAAACGAGAGCGGCGGCTGGCATCACGCCCGGCAAACGAGGTGATCCAGTTGATCTCGAAGCGGGTGATGCCGACGTCGCGCAGGAGGTAATCCGGCAGCTCATGAAGCTGTCGACGGTCCCGCTGGATGCGAATGAAACGCCAGACTGCGGCCAGCATTGTTCCGCCGGCCCAGCGCAAACCTCGCGTTGTGGTGAGGGACAGGGATGGGTTTACCATTGCACTCATTTTGATTTTCTCCAGGTTGCGGGCGCTGACTACGGCGCCAGTGGAGTCCTTGTCGTGGTCGGGCGTGAGCGTCAGCGTTTATGGCAACGTCGATTTTTGCCGCGCCAGCGTTGTATTCGGCGCTTACGCCGCGGCTCGGCGGGAGGCATCGAGAAACATTGCCATGTGAGCCGCCAAAGCCTCGGCATCGCGTCCGACACCGTCGAGGAAGCTGGAGCTTCGCTGGCGCATGAAATTGAGGCCTAGCACGTAAAGTCCCGGATGCGAGCAGACGCCGCCATCGTTCAGGATTTCGCCCCGGGCGTCGAACACATCCAGCTTCAGCCATGGGTATTCCCGGCGATAGCCGGTGGCCCATATGATGGTCTCGATACCCTGGTCGATGAGGTCGATTTCGGTCGGTTCGGCGCTAAGGATCAGGCTCGGAATGGAACCGGGATCGATTGAGTAGCGGCCCTCGCCAGCGGCGCGGTCTATATTGGCCAGCACGCGCCTCAGCGTGCGTTCCGCCGCCGCGGTCGTGTCGGCGAGATCGCCATCGAACCGAATGCGCGTATCGCAAGCGGCCATGGCTCGACCGACAACACGAACGCCTTGCTCCTGAAGACCGGCGAGATCGAGCGACCTGCGCTCGGGTGTCCCTATGAGCTGCAGAGACGGCTGCCGCCGTGCCGCGGCGAGATCCGAAACTTCGGCCACGGGCTTGGCAAGCGTTCCGAGCCGATCGAGCCACCACAGGATGTCATGCCCGCGGTAAAGCCTCGGCAGGCGTGTATGACTGCCCACCGACAAGGTTACGGGGCGACCGGAGCGATGGATCTCCTCCGCAAGTTGTATGCCGGTAGCCGAGGCTCCGGCCACGAGAACGCCGCCCCGAGCCAGCTGCCGAGGATTGCGATAGTCCCGCGGCACGATCTGCGTGGTACGGGAGGAGATGTGCCTTGCGATTGATGGAATTCGGGGCCGGTCGCTGTATCCGGTCGCGACCACGACCGCACGCACGCTCCATTGACCGCGATCGGTCAGCAGCCGGAAGCCTCCGTCGATCCTTTCGACCGAAAGCACCTCCACACCGTCCTCTACCGGCGCGGTGATCGAGAACGCGTAATCCTCCAGGAACCCGACGGTCTCGCTCATTGTCATGAAGCCGTCGGGATCGGCCCCGCGATAGCCGCCGCCGGGCAGGCGCGTCATCCAGTTGGGCGTCAGCAGGCGGAGGGAATCCCACCGTTCGCTGCGCCAGCGCTCCGCGATGCGGCCGCGCTCCAGAATGACGTGGTAGATCCCGCGCTCGGACAGGCACCGGCTCATGGCGAGACCCGCCTGTCCGGCGCCGATAATGGCTACGTCTGTACGCTGCATGGGATTCGCGCCTCGTAAGCAGGGGCAACAGATCGCCGGCGCCATCCTTTCCAGGACGAGGCCGGCGATATTGCTCTTGCGGACCGAACTCAGCCTTTCACGGCAACCGAGACCGCCACGCCGTTGGTCAGCACGTCGAACACGGCGGAACGCGCGCGCGACTGCATCACGATTTCCTCGAGCTTCTCAATGGGAGCATCGCCCTTGATCTTGAAGGAGATACGGATTCCTTGGTAGCCGTTGCGTACCTCGTTCGAGATGCCGAGGATGCCGCGAAGGTCGATGTCGCCTTCGACGGTCGATTCCACCTCATGCAGCGTCACCCCGCGCACTGCCGCGATGTTCGCGATGCCGGCCGTGAGGCATGAAGCAAGCGCGTGGAGAAGATATTCGACCGGCGTCGGGCCGTTGTCTGTGCCGCATAGGACCGCTGGATGGTCGCTGTCAGCCTGGTAGGCCATCTTGTGAGACTGCTCGGTGCCGGCGCCGAAGAAGTTGGCCATGGTGCTGCTGCTGTGCGTGCCGGCAATCCAGCGGCTCTTGGCACGGAACCGGAACTTGGCAAGCTCGGGCTGCCCCGCGACGGCGTTGATGGTGGCCAGAAGGGTGGGCGTATCGACGCCGTTCCTTGGCTCCCGCGGCGCCTTCTTAGCGGCAGACTTTTCCATGACCATTGTATCGTCCTGCATGTCATTCACTCCTGGGTTCTGATGTTGCGACCGGGATCGCCCGGACGGCTAACCCTCGGCCGGCAGCGTTTGACGTGCAGTGGGAACGACAGTGGGAAATCGAGAGGTTTTTTGCGCCAGCCGGTGTCAACAGCGTCAGATCTGCAATCGGCGAAACGACGGGCCTTCAAACGTTTGCTTCCCGCGACGATTACTCTGGTCAGGCAAGTATGTATCGGCCCGCACCTGCGGGCCGCTATCAGCGTATCAGCGGCTGTGAGCGCAGCTAACACTGCGGTTGTTGTCCGCCATCATGCCGCTGGGGTTTGAGCGCCAGTGCCAGACGTGGAGCTCATAGTACGGGTCCACCGGGTGAACACCGACCTTGGACTTGAGCTTCAGCTCCTGACCCAGGAAACTCGGTGCCTCCGACCCCTGCCACTGTGCCTTGAACACGATGTACTCGAGCGCTACCAGATGCATCGATCCGTCGGCCTGTGGCTCGTACATAATGACATCCGGCTGATCCAGAAGCAGCTTTCCGTCCATGGCGTAGCTCTTATTGATGTAGTGCTGGCCCATAGCGCCGTCGGCGCCCGCGTCGGTGCAGTCGAAGAGCGGCTGGTAGCCCGCTGCAGTGGCATCGGCGAGGTCATAGTAGGCTTCTGCCGCGGCACGCGACTGGGCAATGGCGGCAGGATCGACCTGTGATTGGCCCAGTTCGTGAGCCTTCACAGGCTGACAAACCGCACCAGCCGCCAGGCTGGCGACCAGCATGGCCGTCTGTAGGAAACGCATTATTTTTTCTCCATCTGAGGGTTGAGGGGCACCCGCGGAGCTATGGCCCCGCGGGGCTAACGGGTCAGGCCGCCGCGGCTTCTTCAGCCGGATCAGCCCGCACGATCACGGTGGTGACAACAGGATAGAATTCCTCCCCGGGCATCCCCACGCGACGGGCATGTTCGCGGATGGCCGCACCGTCCTGTGCCTGGTAGATGCAGAAGGTGCCGATGCGACCGTCGGGCTCATGCACAACGTAGCTGCGGATCCAGCGGACCTTGTCCGACATCTCTTCGTTTCCAATCCGCGCGGATTTGGCGCCGGCGATTTCCAGTTCGGCGAGCGACGCCCAGGCGCTCGGCCGACGAATGACGTAGAGTTGCATTTTTATTTCTCCGGTTTGCGGGCGCCAATTCCGACGCCACGGCTGCGATGGCCATGCGGGTTGCATGACTGGGCCAGAAATAGCTCCGGTTGCCGCAAACCGTCCTTACCGTCGACTTATCGTTGGCTTATCTTTGAGCGATCAGGCAAAGCTGACAGGCGAAGGCATCAAGTGCCGATTGATGCGATTACCGGGTGATCGCTGTCGCCGCGCTCCTTGCGCTGAGCCGGGGTCGGTGCTGGAGCCAGACTTGCAGCCATGCTCCTAAGTCGAGGCGATCCGATCCGCGCGGCGGTGCGCTCGGCAGCTGCCAGTTCCGAAGTGCCGCCGCTAACATCCCCCATCTCGAAGGAGCGACGGGCCAGATCGATCCGGACACGCGCCGCGTGATAATCAACACCGGCACTTGTCCATAGCTGGCGGGCGAGGAGGCGAAGCTGCGTCGCCTGGGGATCATCGGCGGGGAGGAGAGCGGCGCGCGTTTCGGCGATCATCGCGCGCACCGCAGGCTGAGGCCAGCGCTCCGGCGAGGCCTCGATTTCCGACAGGAAGCCGGCGGCCGTTTCCGGCCGGCCGCCCAGGGCGGCTACACGGGCGGCGTTGACCAAGAGTAGGCCCCGACGCTGCAGGTGAAACCAGGAGAGCCCCTGTAACGCCCGGTTAAGCGCGGCGAGCGCCGCGTCCACGTCGCCCGCTTCGAAGAGCAGAACAGCATTACCCGGTTCCGCATCCCACCCAATCGAATACGCCATCGCATAGTCGGACTTCGCCTGACAGAGATCGCCAATCATTGCGTGGATGTCCCCTCGGACCCGGTAGCCCTCGCCCAGAGACCAAGCCTCTTCGTCCGCCAGCTTCGGAATCGCGGCCTCGATGTTGGCCAGGGCCTCGGCGAGCGTTGCCTGCGCTCCAACTATTTCCGCGCGATGCAATCCGCAGGCGCCTGGGCTTTCGGCGAAACTGGCTTCGCACCAGCTCTCGAAACCCTCACTCCACTGCCTTGCACGCGGCCAGTCGGCAAAAGTGCGGCAGCTCCAAAGGATATTGCAGTAGACGAGGCTACCGGTGATCGGGTCGACCTGACTGGACAGTGCGATGGCGGCGGCGTGGTTCTGCTGCTCGCTTCCCTCGTTCACCCGGCCAAGAGAGAGATTATAAAATCCCTTGTAGACCAACGTCAGCGCCCGAAGTCCCTGATCGTTGGTCTGCTCGGCCAGCTCGAATGCCTTCGATGCGAGCTCAAGTGCTTCCTTAGGTCGACCGCCGAACGTGGCGAGGCGTGACTTCATCCACAACATATAGGCCATCATGCCGCTGTCGCTCGAGTCGGTCAGCAGGTGGCCGCCGCGTTCCAGCCAACCGATTGCGGCGTCCGCCGCCCCGCGTTCGAGATGGATTTTTGCCAATGTGATGGCCGCCCGTGCGGCTCGCACCGACTGACCTATTCGCATATGAGCCGCGACCGCGCGAGAAAGTATTGGGATTGCCGCGACTGGACGGCCATGACACTCGACTGCCAAGGCCCAGAGATCAAGATCGCCAGGGTCCACGTCCCGCTTCCGGGAGATGAGATCGAACCGCTCGGCCGCGCCCGCCCAGTCCCGCCGCAGGACGAGGTCTCGTGCGGCAGAAATCTCCAGGTCGTCGGTCGCCCCGATCGGCGCAATTTGGCCGAGACCGGGATCATCGACCCCAAAGCGATAGCCGTGCCTGACAAAGCTGCGGATGCAGGTCGCCAAACCCCCGGCGGCAAGTGCGCGACGGGCCAAGCTCACGGCGCGCTGCAGGGAGGCTTCGGTGACGGTCAGGTCCGGCCAAAGAGCATCCATGAGCTCGTCTTTCGGCACCACCCGACCCGCATTCCTCACCAAGTAAGCCAAAAGGTCAAAGACGCGCGGCTGGATCTTCTGTGCCGCTCCCCGCAGCCTCAGCGAGCGTGCCTCCTCATCGAGTTCGAATGGTCCGAAGTTTTGCAGCATTGCGGCTCGGGAAGAAAACGAAACGACCACCGATGATAAGCGAAAGATTAGCAGATGGTAAGGACCGGCCTGATCCTAAAGCCGTATCGCGGACCGCTCCCGTCTACAGCCCCGGGAAAGCTCCCAACCTAGAGCGAACCCGCGCCCTCTATACAGGGACGGGCCTTCGCTTGATGCAATCCTCGCTCAGCTGGACGCGGATCGACTGTGATCCCTGGAGAGTTTACCGCGCATCGACCTTATCAGCGACGAGGCCTTGAAGACATCCGCGATTGAAAGGGAATACCTCAACCGCGAGAGTCTGCGATCATTCTTACGCCAGTAACTTGGCCCGAGAAGCGAAACCAGGCACATTCCGCCGGCCGAGCGCGGCATCGCCGTAATGGTGGCCGATGTTTACTTGCATCTTGCCGATGCACTCTCGCATCCCACCCCTCTACGCCTGGTACAAGATGGTGATGTCGGGTGAGCGGCGTATCGGGAGCAGAAATCGGTGATTTGTTCGTCTATGTGACGTACATTGTTTGCGAAACGTAGACCACGATAGGAGTGATCCCAATGCCGCGCAAACAGCCCCAGATCGAACGAGAGACGCCCAACCGCGTCGAACGCCTCGGATTCCGGCTGGATGAAGAGACTAAGGATCTTATTGAGCGGGCAGCGCATCTGTCACGACGCAAAGTCAGCGACTTCTGCGTTACTGCGCTCACTGATACCGCGCGCCGGACGATCGCCGAGCATGAGACGTTGGTGCTGTCTGATCGCGACCGCGCGGCATTCTTCGACGCGCTGGTCAATCCGCCAGAGCCGAGTGAGCGGCTGGTCCGCGCCTTGGCCGAGCACAAGCGCCGGGTCGCTCCCTGAGCATGGCGGCGTCTCGGCCAGATTTGAAGATCGAGGCGCTCGCGTCGCATCACAACCGGGACGGCTTTGCCTGCGGCGTCGACGGCCTCCACCGTTATCTCCGGACACAGGCAAGCCAAGATGTGCGGCGCAAGGCGAATGGGGTCTTCATTCTAGTGGAGCCCGACAACCCGAATGTCGTGATGGGCTATTATACGCTTTGCGCAACCGGCGTTGCACAGGGCGACGTGCCGGCCGCCGCGCGCAAGCACATCCCGCGTTATCCGCTGGTCAGCGCCACGTTGGTCGGCCGGCTGGCGGTCTCGGAAGCCCGGCAGGGCGAACACATGGGTGCGATGCTTCTCGCCGACGCCGTGCGGCGCGCGTATGCGAGCGCGGCCACAATCGGTTCCTCGATGCTGGTGGTGGATGCCATCAGCGAGCGCGCCGCTGCCTTCTATGAGGGAAACGGCTTCGTGCGGCTGCCGGACTCCCTCCGGCTGGTCCTACCGATGCACGCAATCGAGCAACTGGTGGAGCCATGATCGAAGCAGCACCTACATCGCCTAACGCGGAGCCTCCGCCGTCGGACCGCGACGGGTTCGGCCACCCTGCCCTATGCCCAGCCCTCTGAAGCACATCGCATACCCAGTAAGAGACCCTCTTTCATCGTGCTTCGGCACCCTGTCAGGTGCTCTGTCGCTCGGGCGACCAAAGCCGGGCGACAATGTCTCAAACATCGCGTAACCGCATCTCCTGTTGCGCCGCTTCGCAAAACAGAACCGAACAACGGGAGAATTTTGTGTGCACCGAGCGTGCACGTCGCCCCTCTAAACACTGGCGTCCTATCCTGTTGCCAGCCCATCACTGGATGCCTCAGAGCACCCTGATGCAAACGCTAATTCGGCAGCGGCATGGTTGGTCTTCAAAGCCCCTTGGCCGGGAAGTTGGTACGAACAGTCGGACTCAAGCAACACCCGTTTCCGAACTGGATTTTGAAGCCGTGAATGAGCGGCTATGATGAGCGTGCCGAATGGAAGTAAGATCGCGGAGACCTCGAACAATCGGCATTAGAGGAGATTAAGTCGATGACGAACGTTCGCGCCCTTGTCCTTGAACGCCAGCACGAACTCACGCTGCGTGAGATCGATCTGCCACAGACCGTAGGCCCGGGCGAAGTTCGCATCAAGATCCATACGGTGGGCATCTGCGGCTCCGACGTGCATTACTACACGCATGGCCGCATCGGCCCGTTCGTGGTCGAAGCGCCGATGGTCTTGGGCCACGAAGCCGCCGGCACCGTCGTCGAAACGGGCGAAGGCGTCGAGCATCTGAAGGTCGGCGACCGCGTCTGCATGGAGCCGGGTATCCCCGATCCCAATTCGCGGGCGAGCCGGCTCGGCCTCTACAACATCGACCCGGCGGTCAGGTTCTGGGCAACGCCGCCTAACCACGGCGTGCTGACACCCTATGTCGTCCACACCGCCAACTACACTTTCAAACTGCCCGACAATGTCAGCTTCGCCGAAGGCGCCATGGTGGAGCCCTTCGCTGTCGGAATGCAGGCGGCTGCCAAGGCAAAGATCGCGCCGGGCGACACGGCGGTGGTGATTGGCGCAGGGCCGATCGGCACGATGGTGGCGATCGCGGCACTCGCCGGCGGCTGCGCCCGCGCCATTGTTGCAGATCTCGCCCAACCCAAGCTCGACATCGCCGGCGGCTATCAAGGCGTGATCCCGGTCAACATCCGCGACAAGAACCTGGCGGCGGAGGTAAAACGCCTGACCGATGGCTGGGGCGCCGACGTCGTGTTTGAATGCTCGGGCTCGTCCAAGGCATGGGAGACCCTGCTCGATCTGCCGCGGCCCGGTGGGGCGGTGGCGGTGGTCGGCCTGCCGGTGGCGCCTATCGCATTCGATGTCGCCACCGCCTCGACCAAGGAAGTCCGCATCGAGACGGTGTTCCGATATGCCCACCAATATGAGCGGGCAATCGCGCTGATGGGGTCGGGCCGGGTCGACCTAAAGCCACTCATTTCGGCGACCTTCCCCTTCGAAGATTCCATCACCGCCTTCGACCGCGCGGTCGAAGCCAGGCCGGCGGACGTAAAGCTTCAGATCCGATTGCCAGACTAAGGAAAGTCCCAAAAGCCCCCGCGCTGTCCTTCCGATCGTAGCGTTCCTTGGGCTGCCAAAGTTAGCGGCGGCCCTAAGTGTTTTGATGCTGGTGCGCCGCATTTACCGGCGGCGTTTCCTTCAAAACAACTCCATACCCGGCGATGACGGCGTCCTCTGGGACCAAAAGCAAATCCCTTGAGCCTGACGGACCCGACACTTGACAAATCGGCAGCCGTCCGACACGTTCTTAACAAAAGGCACAACAAACTTACAAAAGTTCAAGTTGGCACAATCTGGCCGATAGGGAGAAGGCCGATGCATCTCTGTCACCGAACGGAGATTTGCACGTGAGCACAGCAATCCTCACGCGGCCTACCTCCAGGTGGGCCCTGCCCCGGTTCATGACGGCCGAGCATCCTTTCCCCTGGCTCGCGCCGATCACGGTCATGCTTCTCGTTTTCGGCATCTATCCCCTCGCCTATTCAGTCTGGCTGTCGTTTCACAAACGCAATGTGGTTTCCCGGCAGCTTGACTTCGCCGGGGTCCACCAATGGACGCGCGCCTTCTCGGATGCGCGTATGTGGCATTCGCTGGAAACCACGCTGATCTACACCTTCGTCGCGCTTGCGGTTCAGCTTGCACTCGGCATCTTCATCGCGCTTCTGCTTGACACCGATCGCAAAGGTTACGGAGTGCTGCGGGCGCTGATGACACTGCCGCTGGTGGTGCCGCCTGCGGTGACTGGAATGATGTTCCTGCTGATGCAGGACGGCTCTTTCGGCGTCCTGTCGTTCTACCTCTATGCCCTCGACCTGATCTCGCCGGCACAGCCAATCCTGACGCAGCCGGGAACCGCGTTGGCGGCGATCCTGCTTGCGGACATATGGCAATGGACACCGTTTATGGTACTCATCATCCTGGCAGGGCTCAGGGCGCTGCCGAAGGAACCTTTTGAGGCAGCCGCGATCGACGGCGCTAACGGCATCCAGACATTCTGGCGGCTTACATTGCCGATGCTGCGCAAGGTAATAGCGGTCGCGGTGCTGATCCGCGGCGTCGATCTCTTTCGCATCTACGACTACGTCTACATCATCACCGCCGGCGGGCCAGGCACGGCCACCGAGACGCTTTCATTCTACGCTGGCCGTATCTACTTCACCGGAGACTTTCCCTATGCCGCGACCCTGTCGCTGATCGTGCTCGTCGTCTTGATCGTCGTGTCGAACCTGTTCGTCAGGCTGTTCAAGGTGAGGTTCTGATGGAGTCGTCGCGCGTCCAAACGATCACCCGTGACGTGCTCGCCGTCCTGGTGGTGGCGATCTTCATGTTCCCGATCGCGTGGTGGGCTCTGTCGTCCATCAAACCCTATTCGGCGATTTTCGACCGCAGCGGACCGGTTTACACCGGTTTCATGCCGACGCCGGACAATTACCGTGTGACCTTGCTTGGCGTTTCGCGCGTCGACATCGGCATGGAACAGGGCGGCGAGGCGGCCGGGGTCATCAAGGGTGGCGCGAGCTCCTATGATTCCCGCCAGTCGTTGCTCGACAGCGCCATCATAGCCGTCGGATCGACGGCGCTGACGCTGCTGCTGGCCACGCTGGCCGCCTACTGCCTGTCGCGAATGCAGTTCACCGGCCAACAGTCCTTCCTGTTCTGGATTCTCTCGCAGCGCTTCATGCCGCCAATCGCGATCGTCATTCCGATCGTTTTCATGTTCCGGGATCTCGGCTTGCGCGATACCTATGCGGGGCTCATCCTCGTTCACAGTTTGATCAACCTGCCGCTGGCAGTTTTGCTCTTGAAGTCGTTCTTCGACGATGTTCCGCGCGAGGTTGACGAGGCGGCGCTGATTGACGGCGCGACGCGCTGGCAGACGTTCCGACGCGTCGTCCTTCCCATGGTCAAGGGCGGCATCGCTGCGACGGCCGTGCTGTGTTTCATCTTTTCGTGGACCGAGTTCCTGCTCTCACTGTTCCTGACAACGTCGATCCGCACCGTGCCGGTGAAGATCTCGACCTTTGTCACCTCGACCGCGACCGAGTGGGGCTACATCACAGCACTCGGCACGTCCGCGATCATACCCAGCTTCATCTTCATCCTGCTGGTTCAAAGGCATCTGGTCCGCGGCCTCACCCTCGGATCCTTGAAGGAGTGAGGCGCAGACGAGAAGAACGACGACAAAAACGCAATGGAGGAACGATCATGAGCTTCAGTGAACACGACAAGAAGACATTCGTCACCGATACCTGCAACGACTTTACGGCCCGCCGAATAACCAAACGCGACTTCATGAGGAAGATGGCGCTTGCTGGTGTCGGCTTTTCCGCCTTCGGATCGGCCATGCTGGGTGGCGGCCGCACCAATCGGGGGATGCTGGGGCTCGGGGTTGAGGAAGCCCGCGCCCAGGACGCCGACATGCTGAAGTGGCTGGCCGATGTCGGCAAGCCATATGCCGGCACCAAAATCCGCTACACCTCGGAAGCGACGCCGCCAACGATCGTTGCCAACCAGCTTGTCGCGGGTGAATTCACCAAGGCTACCGGCATCGAGGTGGAAGTCGAGATCGTACCGCTGGAGCAGGTTCTCGCCAAGGCGACGCAAGACGTGCAGGGCCAGCTTGGCACCTACGACGTCTACTATCTCGACCAGTCCTGGATGGCGACGTTCGCACAGGATGTCGTCGATCCGCGCGAGTACTATGACCAGAACAAAGAGCTGGCGATGCCCAACTTCGACTGGGACGATTTCTCCAAGCCGCTGGTCGACGGCATTGCCATGTACAACGGCAAACAGTGCGGAATTCCATTCGACATTCCGATCTTCATCCTGATGTACCGCAAGGATCTTTTCGACAAACACAACATTGCGCTCCCGACAGACCTCGACGCCTACCTCAAGGCAGTGCAGGCGCTCACAGAGGGAGAAAAAAGCAACGGTATCTTCGGCACCGCGTGCCAGGCGAAGTCCGGCCATTATTCGCTGGAATGCGACTGGACCTTCGCATTGTGGGGCCATGGCGGTTCGATCTTCAACAAGGACAAGAAGTTTGTCGGCAATGACGAGCGCGGCGTGGCCGGGCTCAAATTCTATCAGGAGCTGGTGAAGAACTCGCCGCCGTCGGCGACGACTTGGACCTGGGACGGCCAGGGGCAGGCACTGACACAGGGTCAGGCCGCCATGGCAATCACCTGGGGCGAGGATTTCCCCGGCTTCGACGCCAATGACTCCAAGGTCAAAGGCCTGTTCGAGGCCCTGCCCGCGCCCAAGGAGGTTCCTGGCCGCCGCGCCGCCGCCGATTGCGGCTTCAGCGAAATCCCGGCCGTCGGCCACCAGGGCGGCTCGACGATTTCGCTGTCGCAATATTCCAAGAACAAGGAAGCGGCATGGCTGTTCATGCAGTGGGTCTGCTCGAAGGATGTGATGGCGCGGGTGTCGACGCTCGGCGGCGGCGCCTCGCCGATGCGCAATTCGTCTTTTACAGATCCTCGGGTCAAGGCAAAGGCCGTTGTCGGGCCGGGAACGACACGCCATTTCGACGCGATCAAATACACGATCGACAACCAGATGGGATCGGAGCCGGACATGCCGATCTGGGCGGATTTGTCGAATAACGACATTCCGGTTGAGCTCGGCAAGTTGCTTACGGGCCAAGATTATGGCGACGATGCCAAGGCATGCCTGGATGCCATTGCCGGCATTGTCGACGGCAAAGTCAAGGACGCCGGTCTTTAGCGGCTAGTCGGTGATTTGCGCGAAGGCGGCCTCGGCCGCCCTCGCCCCTTGGCAATGTGGCGGTAATGGTTCCGGATCTCGTCATCGGCATTGATTCCTCGACCTCGGCAACCAAGGCGATCGCCTGGGACCGCAAGGGTCTGGCCGTGGCTGAAGGTCGTGCGCCGCTTGCAATGTCCAACCCACGTTCGGGCTATTTCGAGCAGGATCCGGCCGAGTGGTGGACCTCGACGGTCGCAGCGCTGCGCGCCGTGGCGTCAACGGTTTCGCCGGCACGCATTGCCGCCCTTGCCATTGCCAACCAGCGCGAAACCTTCGGACTTTTCGACGAGCAGGGCGAAGCGGTCGGGCCCGCTACGCTCTGGCTAGACGAGCGCGCCCGGCGGAAGGCACGCCGCTTCGGCGAGAGTTTCGGCGCGGCACGCGTCCACGCAATATCCGGCAAGCCGCTTGACGTCATTCCTTGCCTTTACCGCATGATGTGGTTTCGCGAGGAAGAGCCCGAGATTTTTGCCCGCGTGGAGCGAATGGCCGAAGTCCATGGCTATCTGGTCTTTCGCTTGAGCGGCCGGTGGGTGACGTCCACCGCATCCGCCGACCCGATGGGCATACTCGATATGCGAGCAATGGACTGGTCGAACGATATACTGGACGCAGCGGGCATCGCCCGGCGCATGATGCTGGACCTGGCGCGGCCCGGCACCGTTCTGGGCCAGCTAACTTCGGAAGCGGCCATCTCGACGGGCCTGCGGGAAGGCACGCCGATCGTCGCCGGCGGCGGCGACGGTCAATGCGCCGGCACGGGCGCGGGTGTGTTGCAGCCGCGATGCGCTTACATCAACCTCGGCACGGCGGTCGTCTCCGGAAGCTTCGGCATCGACTACGTCCATAATTTGGCCTTCCGCACAGAGACGGCGGTCGCCGATGTCGGCTATATCTACGAGACGTGCCTTCGCGCCGGCACTTTTCTTGTCGACTGGATGGCGCGCGAAATGCTTGGCGTCGATCTGCATGGCGCTAGCGACGCCTTGGAGGCGCTCGAGGCCGAAGCCGCTGCGAGCCCGATCGGCGCAGGCGGCATAATGCTCCTGCCCTACTGGCAGGGCGTCATGGACCCGCACTGGGATAGTGCGGCCCGTGGTGTGATTGCAGGGCTTTCCGGCTCGAGCCGTCGCGGCGACATCTATCGCGCCGTGCTGGAAGGCATAGCGCTGCATCAGGCCGCGACAAGTCAGCGGGCCGCTGCGGCCGCCGCCCAGACCATCGACCAGTTCATAGCCATTGGCGGAGGAGCGAAGTCCGACCTGTGGATGCAGATCCTGGCTGATGCACTCGATCGTCCGGTAAAGCGTTCGACGACCGTCGAAGCCTCCTCGCTTGGCGCGGCGATGGCGGCGGCAAGGGGGGTGGGCTGGTTTTCCACGATCGCCGAAGCGTCGCTCGCAATGGCCAGCGAGCCGGCCAAAACCTTCGAACCGGACGCGAAACGTGCCGAGCTCTACACCGAGCTCCTTGCGATTCATGCCGATCTTTGGCCAACGCTTTCAGCCTGGAACCAGCGCCTTTCAGCCTTCATGGAGGCCGATCATGGCTGAAGCGACCAACTGGAATGCCTTGATCGAGGACGTTGTCGCAGGACGCTGGAAAGATCCCAAGACAGGCGCGGCCGCGGTCCTGCCGTTCCAGACGATCGAATTGCTGGAGACGACGGAGGGCCGCGAGGCGGATCTCGTTGCACCCCTGGCGCTAGGCAGCCGCATCGCCGTGGTGTCCGATATCAACACCGTCGATGTGATGGGCAGGCGCGTCGCGAAGGCGCTGCGTGCCATCGCCGACATCGACGAAATCGTGCTGTCTGACGGCCTCGACTGCGATGAGGCAACGGTCCAGATGGTCAGGGAGAAGACGCGTCACGCCGATGGGGTCGTTGCCGTCGGATCGGGCGTCCTCAACGACAGTTGCAAGCACGCAACCTTCCTCGACGAGCGGCCCTATGCCGTCTTCGGCACGGCAGCCTCGATGAATGGCTACGGCGCCTCGACAGCATCGGTGACCTTGGCCTCCGGGCTCAAGATCTCGCTGCCCTCGCACGCGCCGCGGGGCATCTTCCTGGACCTTGGCGTTTCGGCCGCAGCACCCGCCTGGCTCAGCGCCGCCGGGCTTGGCGACAGCCTTTGCCGCTCCACCGCCCAGATCGACTGGTGGGCTTCGCATCGGCTGTTCGACACTTACTATTCCGAGGTGCCTTACCTGCTGCAGGCGGGCGATGAGGAACCGATGTTGGTCCATGCGCCTGGCCTTGCCAGGCACGACGTCACCGCTGTCGGGCATCTCCAGCGCATCCTGACGCTGTGCTCGATGGGCGTGTGCTTCGCCGGCGTTTCGCATCCCGGATCCATGGGAGAGCACCAGATTTCCCACTGGATCGACATGTTTGCAGGAGAGCGTCATCCCGGTACCACGCACGGTCAGCAGGTCGGGGTTGCCTCGCTGGTCATGACGCGTCTGCAAGCGCAGCTGCTGGACATGGAAGAGCCGCCGCGGGCAAGGCCGACCATCATGGACGAGACGGCGATGCTGGCCCGCTATGGGAAGCAACTTGGACCACTTTGCATAGCCGAGATGAGGAAGACTGCACTCGACGCCAGCCAGACGGAAATCTTCAACCGCAGGCTTGCGGAAATCTGGCCGGCCCTGCGCCAGGAGGCTCGGCCGATGGCAATGCCGGCCGCCCGCATGGAGACAGCGCTCAAGGCTGCGGGGGGGCCGGTCACCGGCGCGGAACTAGGCCTGCCGCGCGCGCTTTGGCACGATGCCATTCGCTATTCGCGGGAAATCCGCGGCCGATGGTCGTTCGTCAATCTGGCCGCCGATGCAGGGCTGCTGGAAGAGTTTCTGGAGGACGAATGGTGAGATCGCATCGGATCGTCGCCGATGGCTCACATGGGGACGTGGAACCCAAGCGGCAAGGGCAATCGAAGGGTAGCAATTAATGGCGTCTGTCACCATCAGCAACATAAAGAAGGACTATGGCGCCGTCTCGATTATCGATGGACTCGATCTCTCGATCGAGGATGGCCAGTTCGTCGTTCTGTTGGGGCCGTCCGGCTGCGGCAAGTCCACGCTTTTGCGCATGATAGCCGGTCTCGAGCCCATCACGTCCGGTGAGATCGCCATAGGCGACAGGGTCGTCAACACGCTCCATCCCAAAGACCGCAACATCGCGATGGTCTTCCAGAATTACGCGCTTTATGCGCACATGACCGTCTTTGACAACATGGCCTTTTCCATGCAGTTGAAGAAGCGCCCAACCGAAGAAATCAAACAGAAGGTCGGATGGGCGGCATCGATCCTCAATCTGACCCCCTATCTGGAGCGATACCCCCGCCAGCTTTCGGGCGGCCAGCGGCAGCGCGTCGCTATGGGCCGCGCCATCGTGCGGGACCCAACTGTGTTCCTGTTCGACGAGCCGCTGTCCAATCTCGATGCCAAGCTGCGGGTGCAAATGCGCACCGAAATCAAGGAGCTCCACCAGCGGCTGAAGACCACGACCGTCTATGTCACGCATGACCAGATCGAGGCCATGACCATGGCCGATGTCATCGTCATCATGCGCGACGGCCATATCGAGCAGATCGGGCGCCCGCTCGATGTCTACGACCGCCCGGCCAACCTCTTCGTCGCCTCTTTCATCGGCTCGCCCGCAATGAACATGTTCCATGGCGAGGTGGCTTCCGAGCGCGACGCCTGGGTGGTGCGGACCGACGAGCTATTCCTCCCAGTTCCAGCAGGGGCCGCGGTCCGGCCCGGCCAAAAGGTGATCTACGGCATTCGCCCCGAACATCTTCGACCAGTCGCCGACGGGCGCGGCATCCCGGCGAGGATCACGGTTGTCGAGCCGACCGGCCCCGAAATCCACATCTTTGCCAATATGGGCAATATCGCAACCTGCTCGGTGCTGCATGATCGCATGGAGCTCTCTCCAGGAGCTGTGATCCATCTGGAGCCGACGCCTGGGCGAATCCACCTGTTCGACCAAGGCAACGGCCAGCGGCTGGACAAGGGAACAAGTTGAATGGCGCGGATCGTCATCCTCGGTGCCGGCGTTATGGGCTCTGCCATGACGCTTCCGGCCGCTCACGCTGGTAACCGCATCACTCTTGTCGGCACTCATCTCGACCAGGAGATCGTTGACTCGGTGGCCAGCACAGGCCGTCATGCACGCCTCAACATCACTCTGCCTGGCGCAGTAACCGCCTGTTCCTGGACCGAATTCGGGGCGGCGATGAACGATGGACCCGATCTGCTTGTACTCGGCGTCTCGTCGGCCGGCATCCCCTGGGCGATCCAGCGCATTGCAGAAAGCATCAAGTCGCCCGTGCCTATTCTGATGATTACGAAAGGACTTGCAGCAAGCGACGAAGGCATCGAAATCCTGCCACATCTTCTTGCCCGCGAGATGGAGCAGCGAACTGGCTTTTCTGTCCCGGTGATGGCAGTCGGCGGACCGTGCATTGCCGGCGAACTGGCCGCACAGCGCGATACCTCTGTGATCGTGGCCGGGCACGATCCCGACCAGGTTGCCGCGGCGTCCCGCATTTTGCGCGCACCTTTCTATCATGCGCGATCGTCATCCGATCTCGTCGGCGTCGAGATCTGCGCCGCTTTCAAGAATTTCTACACACTCGCCGTTGGGGCTCCCGTTGGGCTGCTCGAGCGCGACGGCAAGGCGCCCAATGGCGCGCTCATGCACAATCTTGCCTCGTCGCTTTTCTCGCAGTCCCTCGCCGAGATGGCGATTCTGGTCGAAGCTCTGGGTGGAAAACCCGAAACAGTGCTGGGGCTGGCCGGCTCCGGCGATCTTTATGTGACCTGCCAGGCGGGCCGTAACGGTCGCATGGGGCGCCTGCTCGGCCGCGGCCTGCCTTATTCCGTGGCCAAGCGCGAACATATGAGTTCGGACACGGTCGAGGGGGCGCAGCTGGCGCTGGACCTTGGCCCGACTTTGAAGAATATGATGGGCCGGGGTGTACTTCCCCACGATCACCTGCCGCTGACGAGGGCCATCATCGACGCGATTTGCCATGATGCTCCGCTGGTTTTGGCCTTCGACCGCTATCATCGAGGCTAGCGGAGCCGGGGAAACTCGATTGATGCCTCGTGTCGATGAGCACATGGCTCCGCCGAGCCCGCTCTGGACCCGCTGCCGCGGAGTGGACAGGATGATCTGATGGATAAAGCAGCACGAAAGAAACGCGACGGCCGCCAAGCCGTCACGAGTTCCGTCACCGCCGATCGCGAGGAAGGGCTGCTCGTGCGCGCCGCCTGGCTTGCCTATGTCGGTGACCTCACTCAGGCGCAAATCGCCAAGTCTCTTGGCCTGACCCGGCTTCGCGTCAACCGGATGCTTGCGCACGCCCGCCAGCGGGGGATCGTTCAGATTCGTATCAATTCCAAGGTGGCGAACTGCATCGAGCTGGAGCACCGGCTGCGGGACGCCTATGGCGTCTCAGACCCAATCGTGGTTCCGACACCGCCCGATCCTGCCCTGGTGCCACAGGTCATCGCAGCCGCTGCCGGTGAAGCCCTGTCGCTTAGAATCCGTGACGGGATATCGGTGGGCGTGGGATGGGGACGCACGCTCCAGCTTAGTCTGCGGTCAGTGACCGTACGCCCGGTCAGAGGGATGTCGGTCGTTTCCCTGCTTGGCGGGCTCACGCGCGGATCGGCGATCAACATCTACGAGATCGCTTCGCGGCTCGCTGCGCTTTTCGATGCGGAATGCTTCTATATCGCAGCACCGGTGTTCACGGACACCGAGGCCACGCGCGATCTGCTTATGCGCCAGTCCATTCTTGAAGACGCCTTCACCCATGCCCGCGACGTTGACGCGGCTTTCGTTTCGGTCGGCGCGGTGCACAAGGACGCCACCATCTTTCGGATCGGACTGGTAGGCGACGATGATCTCAGATCGCTCCGCGAAGCCGGAGCGGTCGGCGATATTTGCGGCCACTGGATCGGGGCCGACGGACAACTCGTCGATCACCCGCTAAACAGTCGCGTCATCGGCCTCGCGCCCGAACATCTGCGCGATATTGATACTGTAATCCTGCCCTCCGGCGGTCTCGACAAGGTTCCGGTGCTGCGCGCGGTGTTGCGTCTGGGAGTCGTCGATGTGCTGATCACCGACGAGAAAACCGCTGAGGCAATCCTGGCGGAAAAGCCATAGCGTAGACGGGTCTCCATGGCGGTGGGAATGTCTCTCGCACCTGAATGGTGCCAGGATGGCCCCGCGCGATTTTTTCTGCAGTGCCTGCGCAGAAAGGATAAGCGCTCGCGCCCTTCTTGGTCGTGAACCCGTCACCGGCACCGAGCGCATGTGATGCTCATCGAAGCGAAGAAGTCGAGGCCAACCTGTTCGGCAGCATGTTCCGCTTGGAGCGCATCACGGATCGCCCGCGCGGTGGCACCATCGCCGCCGTCAGCGGTGCGTGGCGTGTTGCCGAACGAGTAGACGCCGAGTTCGAACTGCCTTCTTAGATCCCATGATGATCTTCCTGAAGGGATTCCAGATTGCGGCCTACTTGCGAAGGCGGCCGCGAGGGCGTCCGAGAGTGCTGCCGGCGCTCGGCCCGCAAGCTTCTCGACATCGCCAGCGACGATCTCGAAGGCACCGGCCGACGAAAGAGGTGGCAGAGCAACGGCAGCATGTCGCCCGTTGAAGTGGAACGTGCCGATCACTGACATTTCGATCGATGCACCCCATATAACCGGAAAGCGTGTTGTAAGGATTTGCCTATGCTAATTTCGCGTTGGGGACCGTTTGCAGTTTTGTTTGCGGGGTTGTTCCTGGCATTTTCCATGATCGCTGTGGATCACGCCGATGCGCGCCGTGGCGGCAGCTTCGGCAGTCGCGGCATGCGTACTTTCCAGCCGGTTTCACCGACCAGAGTTGCGCCGCGACCGGCCGCACCGGTCGAGCGCTCGATGACGCCGAATGCCGCAACGAACAATGCCGCCCGTCAGCCGCAGGCGTTTCAGCGCCCGGGCTTCTTCAACGGCCTCGGCGGATCGATGATGCGCGGCTTGCTTCTCGGCGGTCTGATCGGCGTTCTTCTGGGCCATGGGCTCGGCGGCTTGGCCGGTATGTTGGGTCTTTTGCTCCAAGTACTGCTGATCGGCGGCGCGATCATGCTGGCGATCCGCTTTCTCCGCTCGCAGGCGGCGCAAAGGCCAGCGTCCGCTATGGCCGGTGCCTCGCGAAATACGGGGACCTTTGGGCGAAGCGCAGCAGCCCGGCCCGAGCCGAGCAACGCCGCAGCGTTACCCATTCCAGGCATCGGGTCAGGATACAGCGGAACGAACCAACCCAATCTTTCCAAAGCCAATGCTTCCGATGAAGTCACACTCACCCAAACCGACCTCGACACGTTCCAGCAACGGCTGACGGAAGTTCAGGAAGCATTCGGGCGTGAGGACCATTCTGCATTGCGCCGGTTGGTGACGCCCGAGATGGTGTCCTATCTGTCCGAGGAACTTGCCGACAATGCCAAAAAGGGCGTCAGGAACGACGTATCGGACGTCAGCCTGCTGGAGGCCGATATTGCGGAAAGTTGGCGCGAGGGTGATTGCGACTACGCGACGGCTGCTTTGCGCTATGAGTCTCGCGACGTGACCCGCGCTCGCATCAGCGGCAAGATCGGTGAGGGCCAAACCGACCGGCCGACGGAGACAACCGAACTGTGGACGTTCATGCGCCGCCAGGACGGCGGCGAGTGGAAACTCGCCGCAATACAGCAGCCTGGTTGATGTGCTTGCCTTGTTTGAAGGGGTCTCGCTACCACTGGACAGCCAGCCCGTCTTTGCGGCGCGCTGGCTCTTGGATAGGTTACGGTCAAGCAACGTACTTGTAGGCAAGGTTGATCTTGTCTTCGCGTTCAATCCCTTACTGAGTGGTGCGGTAACTCGGTAGGGGGCGTCGGCGCCGTCTCGAGTTGATCAGTCAATCGATTCTTCAGCACGTCGATGAGGCTGACGGTGATAGTGATCACCACGGGTCCGAGGACAAGGCCGGATGCTCCAAACAAGGCAATGCCGCCGATCGAGCCGATAAAGGCCACCACCGTGTGGAGGCGCAACCTGTTCCCGACAAGCATCGGATAGAGCAGATTATCGATGCCGCCGACAATAACGCCGCCCCAGACGGTCAATATCGCCGCGCTGGCCCACGCCCCCTCCAGTGCCAGATAGACCGCCGCGGGCACCCAGATCACAAATGCCCCAAGCACAGGCACGATGGCAAGAAGTCCCATGACGAGGCCCCAAAAGACCGGGGTCGGTAGCCCGAGCCACCAGAACATCAGGCCACCTAATGTTCCCTGGACGGCGGCGACGAACACGGTGCCGAACAGCGTTGCATGAACGGTCTCCGCAAAGCGGGATAAGACGTGTGCTGTTTCGGGAGCGCGCAGTGGCGAAAGGCCCGCGACGGCTTGCAGGCCATGTTGGCGATCCCGCAGAAAATAGAACAGAAGATAAAATGTCAGGCCGAACATCGCGACCTGATAGATGGAGCCACGCAACAGCGATGTGCTTTGTCCCGTCAGCCACTGCACGAATGCCGCGACCGAACCGGCCGGATCGAATTGGTTCTCGATCCATTGGGCAATGGTCGAAAGCGTGGGATAGTTAGACATGAAGCCGTCTGCGTCCCAACCACGAACGACCTCCTCCAGATAATTGGCTCCGTTTACCGCCTCGCGAACGAGCTGTTGCGCGACGAGTATCAGCGGCAGGCCGACCGCAATCGCGGCGACGCTTACGGATATCAATGCGGCGAGGTTTCGATTTCCGACCCGTCTCTCAACCCATCGATGAGCCGGAGCCAGTATGATTGCCAGCACGAGCGCCCAGGTCAATGCCGGCAAAAAAGGCCACGCCAGCAGATAGCAGAGATATAGACCGATTGCCGCTGCTGCCAGGACGCCAAGCAATTTCAATTGTTTCACGTCGGGCATTTGTTTCAGATCGGGCACCTTTCGTTGTTTGGCAAGCCCAGCGAGCCTAATTGGTTTCTTGGGGAAAGGCAGGGTCGGCGGCGGTGCGCCAACAGTGCGGCCATGTCAGCTGCTTTGGCGACTTTTCAGCCGTCCGTAACTGGCAGATGGGCTTGAACGAACGCGACGACAAAAAACGTTTCAGAACTCCCACGGAGATGTCAGAACGAGTCCTGCTGTCTGGAAGTCAGTCAGATTGCCGGTGGCGAGGCGGCTACCGTTTACTCGAGCGATCGCCGCGATCATACCATCGGGCGCCGACATGCCACGTCCCTGGCGAGCAGCAGTACCCATAATTTCGCCGTAAGCCAGCGCAGGTCAAACCGAAGTCGCGGTCAAGGCAGCTTAGAAAGCATTGCAGCCAAGGGGTGATGTCAAGATTGCCCTTCTGCGTCCGCTCGAGGAGCGCGTATTAGGGATTTGCGCGGACATACTATAGAAACGCTGCGCGCTGGCCTCAGACCGCGCCAACATTATGTCGGCGATCGCCCGGGCGATACGGCCGTTGCCATCCTCGAAGAGATGAATGGTGACGAACCACAGATGGGCGACCCACCCTTCAGAACGGGATCAAGCGGTGCGTGACCGTTGAACCAGTCGATCCGTCGCCGATGACCAATGGCTTTCTCGACTAGTGCCTCTGCGAGTTGCTCCTGCAGGTCTGTCTTCTCACCGGGCGGCACGTCGCGCGCGACTTGACGTCCACGATAGCTGCGCATCCGCCCGAAACCTCCCAGTCAGATCACGCCTGAATAATGTCAGAGGACCGATTCGGCAGTCAGCTTTGCGTGGCTCCGTAACATGCGTCTGCCCCGGCAAGCGCTTCGGCACGGCGAGCTTTGTCCAACGCGCCGAGCCTTTGAACCGATGCATAGAACCGTGGATAGTCGCCCGAACACAGGTCGAACAAGCGGAGAAAGGCCGGCACCCGATCGCTGTAGACGGAAGTCGCGGCGAGCTTTGCGTTGTTGATCGGAGCATCGAACCAGACGTCATATCCGCGGTATTCACCCCATCGCCTGACGCGCATCTGTCGGTAGCGCGTCCTCAGCCGTTCGATCGCGGCCTTCTTCGCGGCCCGCTTCTGCTCAGAAGTGCCATTGCCGTCATAGACATGCCTTAGCTCGTCCCGGGTCTGCGACACCAGCGCGAGAAATTCAGATCTACGCCTCCGGTCGGCTTCGTAGCGGCGCAATCCGGCAGTATCGCCAGTCGCGCGCAGCCATTTTCTCACACCCGTTGTTTCGACAGCGACAGCGAACGCCTCGTTGAATGCCGAATCGTCATGCAGGTAGACACGCTGGTGGGCCAGTTCATGGAATACCAGCCCTGCGAGATACGTTCCATCTTGGGTGAGCATCGTGCTTAGCAGCGGGTCACTCGACCAGCCAAGCGTGGAATATGCAGTGATGCCCGTTAGATAGACGTCGAGGCCCTGTCTTTGAAATTCGGCGGCGGTTTCAGTGACAGACTTTTCGGAGAAATATCCCCGGTAGGGAACACAGCCGAAAACCGGAAAGCACCATGTTCGTAGTGTCAGCGAGAATTCCGGCGCGGCGAAGACGGCCCATGTCACGGAGTCGCGACCAACATCGACATAGCTGCGGTAGCTGTTGTTGTCGGGCAGCGCCAGTTCATCGGTAGCAAACTGTCGTATGGCGCTCGCCGACGCCATTCGAGCGCGCAGTATCTCAGGGGTTGAAGGATCGTCGATCAGTTTTCGGACGTCCTGGCGCGCCCCCATGATCTGCAGATGACCCTGCAAAGATTGCGCGTAGTAGGAGATGCTGGTGCAACTGGTCACCCCAGGCGTCAGGATAATCGTAGCGACCAATCGAACCAACGCGCGCATCATGGTTTGCCTACAGCATTGCTCTTATGTCGCCGATAGCGCAATTTCGCGGTTACCTCCGGCCACGAACAGTGGGACTTATTTGATGTGTAAGCTGGACCTTCGTCCTCGGCAAGATTGGCGAATGCGATGACTCGCTGCTGAATTGCCGGTCCGCGCGTGACGAGGGCGAAGGCGTCAGCTGCCCCCGCCGTCCCCGAGGGTCGCGGTCTACGGAACTAGCGTCAGTCGCCGAGCCGTGCCTTGCGTCCGGTCGCGGTTATCACCGGCGCCTCCGGTGGGATCGGGCGAGCCGCTGCAGGCCCATTCGCAGCAAGGGGTTGTGACGTGTTCTCGTGACCCGTGAGCCGGCGCGTGCCGAGTGGGCGGCATCCGATTGCTGGCAGCTCGGAGCGCGCGTCGGGCGCCCTAGCCTATTTGCAGCCACCTGCTCAAGACCGCGATATGAAGCCAATTGCCAGCCTGCTAGTTTCGACGGAAATCGTTCAGCTAGCTGCCGCCGACCGTTTGAAAACGATCGTCACCTTCGTCCCTTTGTTAGCGCTGGACTCGACAGTTAACTGCGCCTTCGCGTTCTCGGTCAGCGATCGCGCGATCAGCGCTCCGAGCTTGCCTGGCTTGGGCCACATCTCGCCTTCCGGCAGGCCGATTCCGTCGTCCGCCACTATAACCCGACAGCCGTCGCCATCGACGATGCTGTGCAGCGTTATCGTGCCGCCATCGCGGCCCCGGAACGCATGCTTAAGTGAATTGGTCAGCAATTCGTTCACGACCAGCCCCGCCGGCATGGCGACGTTTATTGACACTGGATATGTATCCACCTTCATATCCAGCCGGATCCCCTCGACTGCATGCGAGCTCATCACCGCGGACGCGATCTGGCTGAGATACACACCAAGGTCGACCTCCTCCTTCGGCTCGTCGGCCGTTAGCGTCTGGTAGAGGATCGCCAAAGCGTCGACGCGACCGGCGAGCCGCTCAAACCGTCTCCGGTCGGCCTCGGTAGCGTTGCGGCTTTCCAGCCGGATGAGTGCGGTTATCATCTGCAGGTTGTTCTTCACCCTGTGCTGCAGTTCGCGCAGCAGTGTGTCTTTCTCGCTGACCCGTTCCTCGGCCGAGCGCTGATCTCCCGCCTCGCCGTGAGCCGATACGTCGACCAGGGCCACCAGTCGGAAGCAAACCTTGCCGTTGTCGTCCTCTATCTCGTTGGAATAAACGTCGACGATCGCGGGTTTGTCCTCGCCGCGTTCCAGCCTGAAGGTGCCGACCAGATCGGTTCCCTCGACCACGGCCTCGGCTAGCGGCCTGTCCTTTTGCTGATGGAGGCCCGTGCCTAAAAGGGCCGCCCAGTTTTCTCGGGCGAGCCTGGCGGCTGTCAGGCCTGACAGCTTCTCGAATTCCGGATTGGCGTAGACCACGCGCTCCTTGCCGGCAAGGTCCGAAACGGCTATGGCGATCGGCACCTGGTCGAGGAATTTCTTGAACTGTTCGCTTTCGAGTGCTGTTGCAAGGTCAGGTGTGTCAAGCAACTGCTCGACCGCCGCAGCCTTCTCTGAATCCGATGTCATTTGCGCGCCTGTTCTGTACGGATAGTATCAAAAATGCGGCGTGCCGGCCACCGCCAAAGCCGGAGCTGCATTTCACGCGTCACGTCATGCGACAACAAGCCTTGCGTCACGTAACGGCGGCACCTCCTACATTGCGACCGGCCGAAGCAGAGCGGCAAGGGCCGGCTGCAATCCTCGTGCCCTGGAACGTTCAGGCGGGCACTGGCTGCGTTGCCCATTAAAGTTCTGGTAACTCTCCTAAGTCCGGAGCCAAATGTTACTGGCTCCTTTTGTCCTCCAAAGGTAGCCTGACGTCGAAGCGAGGCGCGAGACAAACGAGACAAAGGAGAAAGGACCACAATGGCCAGCGTACTGAACGCCAAGGGTGTTCCACTCGCCTACAGCGGATCCTCAGTGAAGTGGTATTCGGCGACGAATTCCGGCCCCACACTTTATGGCAGCATCTATAACGACTCGATGTACGCCGACGGCGGCGTCACCGTCACAATGTATGGCGGTAAGGGCGATGATATCTATTATTTGTATTCCTCCAAAAATAGGGCGTTCGAGCTGCCCAACGAGGGTATCGACACCATCTCGACCTGGATGAGCTACAAGCTCCCGGCCAATTTCGAGAACCTGACGGTGACCGGCGACAAACATTTTGCTTTCGGAAACGAGCTAAACAACATCATTACCGGCGGCTCCGGCCAACAGACGCTCGACGGCTTGCGGGGCGACGACGTTCTCAAGGGCGGGTCCGGGGCCGACATTTTCGTCGTGACCCCCGGCAATGGCAGTGACCTGATCCTCGACTTTGGCGCCGACGACACCGCGCGCGTCGGAAGCTACGGCTTCACCTCCTTTGAGGAAGTGCACGCCAGCATGGTGCAGACGGGAGCGAACGTCCGACTCAATCTGTCCGATAGCGAGTTTCTCGTTTTCGCTAATAAGACGATCGACCAGTTCACCCCAGGCCAGTTCGACCTGGCCGTGGACAGGTCGCATCTGGAACTCACTTTTTCGGACGAGTTCAACACGCTGGACCTGTGGAATGGATCGAGCGGCACCTGGGATTCGAACTTCTGGTGGGGCGCCGCGAACGGCAGTTCGCTCACGAGCAACAAGGAGCTTCAATGGTATATCGACACCAACTACGCTCCGACGCGTTCCGTTAATCCGTTCAGCGTTGAGGACGGTGTTCTCACGATTACCGCCGCCCAGGCTCCCGCGGCGGTCCAGCCCTACATAGACAATTACAAATACACGTCAGGTTTGCTGACGACCTATGAATCCTTCGCGCAGACCTACGGCTATTTCGAAATCCGGGCTGACATGCCCGAAAAACAAGGTGTATGGCCGGCCTTCTGGCTTCTCCCGGCGGATGGCTCCTGGCCACCGGAACTGGATGTCGTGGAGATGCTCGGCCAGGATCCAAACAAGCTCATTATGACAAGCCACTCGAACGAGACGGGAACTCATACGATGGTGTCCTCGACGGCCTTTGCCGCGGATACGGGAGGGTTCCACACTTACGGGGTGCTGTGGACGGAAGACGAACTCGTCTGGTATTTCGACGACGTCGAAGTTGCCCGTGCCGCAACGCCTTCCGACATGCACGACCCAATGTATATGCTGGTTGATCTGGCGGTCGGTGGCCTCGCGGGAGCGCCCGCCGACGGGCTTGCGACACCTGCGGAAATGCAGATCGACTACATCCACGCCTACGCGCTGAACGATTGGCATATCTAGCCGCAACATCTGACGACGGCGGTATGCAGACGTTGTCATCGAGCCTGATTTTGGGCACGATCCTTGCGCCGGGGACCGAACTGGAACCGATGTGAAGGCGATGTCGCATTCCCATTCGTCCGAGCCGCCGCGAACAACGCTCGCTGCGGTTTTGGCTTCTTTCCGCCGCGCGATCGCTGGAATTGCCCTGATGAGCGGTGTCGTCAATGTTCTGGCGCTGACGGGCTCGTTCTTCATGCTGCAGGTCTATGATCGGGTCATACCCGGCCGCAGTGTGCCGACACTTGTCGGGCTTGCCGTATTTGCCGGCATGCTGTTCATTTTCCAAGGCGTTCTCGAGCTTATCCGGTCGCGGCTGCTAGTGCGCATCGGCATGGCTTTGGACGCGCGATTGAGCGGGCAAGTCTATACCGCCCTTATGCGTTTGCCGTTGCGCACCAAGCTCCCGGGCGACGGCCTTCAGTCGTTGCGGGATCTTGACCAAGTGCGTTCGTTTCTGTCGAGCACTGGTCCGACTGCGCTTTTCGACCTGCCCTGGATGCCGCTGTATCTGGCAATTTGCTTCCTGTTCCATTTCTGGATCGGCATGACGGCGCTGGCAGGCGCCATCGTTCTCGCCAGCCTCACCCTGCTTACCGAAGTTCGCACGAGGGAGCCTGCGAAAAGGGCAAACAGCCAGGCGGCGGCGCGCAATACGCTTGCGGAGGCGACGCGTCGCAATGCAGAGGCTCTGCAGGCGATGGGGTTTGGCGCGCGCATTGCCGAGCGCTGGGCAGGCGTCAACGCCGATTATCTCAACACCAACGCAACGGCCAGCGACCTGGCTGGCACGCTCGGGACGATCTCGAAGATCCTGCGCATGATGCTGCAATCGGGCATACTGGCGATCGGCGCCTATCTGGTCATTCATCAGCAAGCAACAGCCGGCATCATGATCGCCAGTTCGATTATGATGAGCCGGGCGCTCGCACCGGTCGAACTGGCGATCGCCCATTGGAAGGGTCTTGTCGGCGCTCGCCAGGCATGGACCCGGCTGACTCAGCTTCTAGCCCTGCTTCCTGAAACCACAACAAGTGTCTCGCTGTCGGCGCCGATATCTACTCTTGCCGTCGAAAGCATCAGCGTCACGCCACCCGGCGAGCGTCGTGCGGTTGTGCAGGATGTCGGGTTCGCGCTGCAGAAAGGCGCCGGCCTTGGCATCGTCGGACCGAGCGCGTCTGGAAAATCGTCGCTTGTCCGAGCAATAGCCGGAATATGGCTCCCGATCCGTGGGACGGTCAGGCTCGATGGAGCAACGCTCGACCAGTGGTCGCCGGAGGAGCTGGGCAATCACGTCGGCTATCTGCCGCAGGATGTGCAATTGTTCGACGGCACCATCGCCGAGAACATCGCGCGCTTCGAACCTCAGCCCTCATCGGACAAGATACTGGCGGCTGCGCGAGCCGCCGGCGTTCACGATCTCGTGGTCCATTTGCCTGAAGGCTACGAAACGCGGATAGGCGAAGCCGGTTCGGCGCTTTCGGCGGGCCAGAGACAGCGAGTTGCGCTCGCACGAGCCCTCTACGGCGATCCGTTCCTCGTGATTCTGGACGAGCCCAATTCCAACCTCGATGCCGAAGGGGAGGCCGCGCTGGCGGCGGCAATTGAGGGCGTGCGGGCGCGAGGCGGTATTGCTGTGGTGGTTGCACATCGGCCGAGCGCGCTTGCAAGCCTGGATCAGGTGCTCGTCATGGCGAACGGCCGTGTCCAGGCGTTTGGCCCCAAGAATGAGGTTTTGGGCAAGGTAACCCGTTCAGGCGGCGTTCCCTTAAAGGTCGTCTCCGGCCCTGAGGAGGCGACACACTGATGACGCCACACGCGGCATCCGCGATCGACCGGACCATTCGACGCTATCTCTTCGGCGGTGTCGCGGTCTGCACGCTTCTGGTTGGTGGGGCCGGATGCCTGGCCGCGGTTACGGAGCTTTCCGGAGCCGTCATTGCTTCGGGAAAGCTGGTCGTCGATTCCAGCGTCAAGAAAGTTCAGCACCCGACTGGTGGCGTGGTCGGTCAGATCCTCGTTCGAGAAGGCGATGCGGTGAAGGCGGGCCAGGTTTTGATCCGTCTCGATGAAACCGTGACCCGGGCTGATTTAGCCATCGTCACCAAGAGCCTGGACGAATTCGAGGCCCGTTTGGCCCGCCTTGATGCCGAGCGCGATGGCACTGAAACCATCGCCTTTCCAGCTTCGCTGACCTCGCGGCAGGACGATCCTGAGGTTCGGCGCGCAATGGCCGGCGAGCAGTCCCTGTTCGAGTTTCGTCGCCAGGCACGCGCTGGCCAGAAGGCCCAGTTGAGAGAGCGCATTGCTCAGCTCAGCGAAGAAGTTTCCGGCTTGACCGAGCAAAGGGATGCCAAAAGTCAGGAAATCAAGCTGATCGGGCTTGAGCTCGACGGCATGCGCAAACTCTGGGAACGCAAGCTGGTTTCAATCGATCGCATAACGACGCTTGAGCGTGATGCGGTCCGGCTTGAAGGCGAACATGGCAAGCTGACTGCGGCAATTGCGCAATCGAAGGGCCATACATCCGAAATCCGTTTGCAGATCATTCAGATCGACCAGGATTTGCGCAGCGAGGTGGCCACCGAACTCCGTGACGTCCAGGCAAAGCTCGCCGAGTTGGTCGAGCAAAAGGTCTCTGCCGAAGATCAACTCAGGCGAATCGATATACGCAGCCCGCAAACTGGCATCGTCCATCAGCTTGGCGTGCATACGGTCGGCGGCGTTATATCTGCCGGAGAGCTCATCATGCAGATTGTCCCTGTGACAGACGACCTGACCGTCGAAGCGCGCGTGGCACCGCAGGATATCGATCAGCTGACACCAAGGCAGAGCGCAACCTTGCGGCTTTCGGCCTTCAACCAGCGGATAACGCCTGAGCTAAACGGTGTGGTCACTGAGATCTCCCCCGATCTCAGCATCGATGAACGAAGCGGCACGAGTTTCTATACCGTGCGGGTCACACTGCCGCACACAGAGCTTACACGGCTGAAAGGTCTGACCTTGGCGCCCGGCATGCCTGTCGAGGTGTTCTTCTCGACCGGCAGCCGGACAATGCTGTCCTACCTCGTGAAACCTTTGGAAGATCAAATCCAGCGGGCATTCAGGGAAGAGTGAGTTCGCGCGCCGGCCTCGGCCATACGTGCCGGCACTCTCGACCGCATGACCCATGCGGAGCTGAAAGAGCAACGCATCGCTCCTGCGGAAGTTCAGGCTGCGGCAAGTCCATCGGTCGCATATGTTGAGACGACTATTGCCGATGCGCCAGTGTCGAACCCGTCATGGCAATCGGTGTGACAGGAAGCGCTCGCTTATGGGCTGTGCTGGAATGGGCGTGAAGTATGCGCCTGCGCGCCGCTTCGTTGATCTCCCGGCCTTCTAGGAAGTCGTCAATCTGATCGTATGTGAGACCATATGCATCTTCGTCAGGCCGAAGCGGGACGAGGTTCTCCAGGTCGGCGGTCGGGATCTTGTCAACAAGTTCAGGCGGAGCGCCGAGATGCGCTGCCAAGGCGCGAACCCTGCGTTTGTTCAACCCGGAAAGAGGAAGAATGTCGGCGGCACCGTCACCGAACTTCGTGAAGAAACCCATCAAGGCCTCAGCCGCATGGTCGGTGCCGATGACCAGCCCGCGCGCGGCGCCGGCGAGCGCAAACTCGGCGATCATGCGTTGACGCGCCTTGATGTTGCCAAGCAAGAAATCCTCGCGGCCGGCATCGCCGAGCTCGACCCCGGCCAGCCTGATCGAATCCAGCATCGCGTCGGCAGCAGGCTTGATGTCGACCCGGTGCACTTCATCCGCCGCAATGGCGTCCAAGGCCCGCTGCGCATCATGCTCGTCTGCCTGGGTGCCGTACGGGAGACGAACGGCCAGGAATCTGGCGTCATACCCTGTCGTTCGCACTTCCTCGACGGCGCGTTGAGCCAGAAGGGCGGCGGCGAGTGAATCCACTCCGCCGCTGATCCCCAGCACATAGGTGCTTAAACCCGATGCACGCAGGTAGGTGCTGAGAAAGTCCATGCGCCGGCGCGCTTCCAGCGCGACGTCGAAGCTCGCAGTGACGCCCAACGCTTCGATAATCATTTCCTGTTCCGTCATGCGCAGAGGTGCTCCCGAAGTCACAACATTCCATTCAATCGCGCGGCCACAAGGTCGGCGGTGGTCACTGTCTCGACCTGCAAGCCGCAGCGGCTCTCATGGATCGTCAGCATGCATAGTGAGTCGAGTCAGATCCGGAACATACCGCATCTGCGGCGATGACCACTGGCTTAGACCGAGTGCTACCATCACAGAGGCGAGCACGCGGACCTCCGTTTCCGCGCCCGACACGATGAGTGAATCAATTCCCGCACACTGCAGCCGAGCATGCAGTCACCCGTGCAAGCGGACATACTGTTTGTCCCCAGCAAAGCGGGCGGCACGAACCGCGCCAGCTCCAGGACAAGATCCATCAGGTGAGGACCAAGCCGATCGCGGGCCATCGTCTCCCGCCTTTGGTTCATGTCGGGAATTCCGATCAACCATCTGTACTCCTATCGTTCAATTGAGCTCGATCCAGGCCGGCACATGGTCGCTTGGCTTGTCCCACCCGCGAAGCTCGACATCCACACCGGCATTGCGAAGCCGGTCGGACACGGAGGGACTTACCAGGAGATGGTCCATCCGCAGACCGGAACTCCGATCGTAACCGCCACGGTAGGAGAAATTCCAATAGGTGTAGATGCCCTTCTCCGGATGGATGCGGCGCACGGCATCTATCCAGCCAGCTTGGAGCATTTTGGCGTAGGCTTGCCGACTCTCCGGGAAATAGACCGCATCGCCCAGCCATCGGCTCGGCACCACGGCGTCGATCGGGGTTGGAACGACGTTAAAGTCGCCGCAGAGAACGCTTGGCAGCCGGGCCTGGAGCAAACGCTGGCCGTAGCTGATGAGACGATCGAACCAGCGCAGCTTGTAGTCGAACTTTGGACCAGGCGCTGGATTGCCATTGGGCAGGTAAAGACAGCCCACGACGATCCGATCCACCTCGGCCTCGATATAGCGACTGTGGGTATCGTCTGGATCCCCGGGCAGGCCGCGTCGACGTTCCACCGGCTCGATTCCGCGAGCGAGGATTGCAACACCGTTGTAGGATTTCTGGCCATGCCAGATCGCGCCGTAACCCGCCTCCCTGATCGCTTCGGCAGGAAACTTGTCATCCGACGTCTTCAATTCCTGCAGGCACACGATGTCGCAGTAGCTTTCGCCCAACCACTTCAGGAGCACAGGCAGTCGGCCGTTGACGCCGTTCACATTAAAGGTGGCGATGCGGGTCACGTGCATGCCCTCTCATGACTGCTGGCGGCGGTCGGCGCAGGGGCAACGTGGCCTATGCCCAAGCGCTGAATCTCGAGCTCTTGATTTCGCCCACTTCGCCGGCGGCCTGTGCGGCTGAGGCTCACTTCCTGCCCAGCATGTCTTTGACCTTCTTGCGACCGTTGCCGAGCAATCTCACCGCCGACTTGAGGTCAGCTTTATCGCGCCGGTTTTGCTCGCCTCATACTTCATTTCATGGTCCTGCCCACCAGCGACCCTTGCCCGGTCCTGGTTGCGCCCACGCGTTGTGCCGGTGCTAGCCATTTCTATCTCCAACAATTGCCATTCCAGTATTCCAGTCACCAGACAACGTTGCCGGACTCTTCCGGTTCAATTCCCCGACGCGCGTGGCATGGAGCCAGCTCCCAGGCAGGGCATCGAATGGCCCATGTATTCGGATTCGGCATGTCGCTACCGCGGGCCGGGCCTAGCGGTCCGAAGCCTGGGAGGCTATTTCGACATGGATGATCTTGCGCAGGACAGCCGTGCTCATCTCGCTCAACACGTCAGGCTCCGCTCGTTATTTACGCTCGCCCACGGCGCCGCATCGCTTGTCGACGTGTAGCAAAGACCTTCGTGGGGGAGGTCGACGCATCCCAAAAGGCCCACCATCTCGCAATTGGCGACGTGACCTTTCCAACTGGAGACTGAACATCAGAGATTTTCGTCCCGGAACTCCCAGGCCGGACGACCGTTTCGCCTCATGTAAAACAATGGAGGATATGTCATGGACTGGAATCGGGTCGAAGGAAACTGGAAGCAGGTCAAGGGTAAGATCAAGGAACAGTGGGGCAAACTTACCGATGACGATCTTGATCGCATCGCTGGCAATCGCGATCAGCTCGAAGGCAAGATCCAGGAACGCTACGGTATCGAAAAGGACCGCGTTCGGCAGGATATTAACGACTGGTATGATCGGCAAGTCTGGTAGGATCGCTTTAGGCTGTCATTTATACAACAAGAGGCGCTTTTTACTCAACGGCGCTCATTGGTGCGCTGGCGCACTTGCAATGCCATGGCCAGCTCGTGTTGAGACAGTCAGGGGTCTGACCCACGGCGCCTCGCACGACGGCAATCGGCGTATCGGGTTTCGCTGTCAGTGGTCCCAGAGATCCAAACGGATATCCCTTGGTTAAGTCACCCTCACCTGCTTTGGACAGGCCTGAGGACGAGTGGCAGGACGATGGATTGCCTGGCGGTCTTGGCAGAGGCAGGGGCCGTAACTGCGCTCGAACTGTGGGGTGCGGTAGCGGCTTCGTTTTCGGCGGACGGACCATCGCCCACACTGGCGCCTGTGCTTGTGTCACCAACGTTGCCGCTGGCACTAACGCCTGCGTCCACTGATCCGTCATCTGCACCGACCGAAGCTCCAATATTTGCTCCGCCTACGCCGTCGACGCTCGTGCCCGTCCCCACAGATACGCCTTACACACGGGAATAGGACAGCGCTATCGCCGATGTACAGCTGTCAGCCGCTCGCGTCAGCCGAATAACCTGCTGTTGCCTTATTTAATCGAGCAGGCCGAGCAGGCTGCCGACATCGAGCGCCTCCCAATCTTGTCTGGAGCCGATGAAAGCGAAGCATGCCGGCTTGATATTTGCAACGAATGAGGTTTGTTGGCGGAATAACGAACTATTGCCTGATTGGCATAATGCCCATCCCGTTCAACGCGCGCATTAGACAAGAGGATAGCTCGATGACCGTTTCTCCCGACCAAAGCGACCAGGCCGATCTCGTATCAATTACTGCCGACATCGTTTCCGCTTACGTTTCCAACAATCCACTGCCATCCAGTGAGTTGTCGAAGCTGATCGGGGACACCTACGTCGCTTTGCAAGCGATCGGCACAGCTGTGGCTCCGGCCGCACTCAAGCTGGAACCGGCGGTGTCAATCAAGAAATCAGTGTCACCTGATTTCATCATCTGCCTGGAAGACGGGAAGAAGTTCAAATCCCTCAAGAGGCACATCGGAGTCCATTACAATCTGACGCCCGACGCGTACCGCCAGAAATGGAGCCTGCCGTCCGACTATCCGATGGTGGCACCGAATTATGCGGCCGCTCGCTCGGCCCTGGCAAAATCGATAGGCCTGGGGCGCAAGGCGGCGGCGCCAGTAACAGCTGCGGCGGAAAAACCAAAACGAGCCGCTCGCACGGCGGCAGCGAGGGCAACAACAGCAATCAAGTCTACGCCAAAAAAGGCTCGCAAGGTGTCCGTCAAGGCATAGCCTGCCGCACCTGAGAGAGGATTTCAGGGGACGAACCTCCGTCTTGGGAGGGTTTATAAGCCGAGCACTCGGCAACGCAACGGGCCAGATTTGCGAGAATTACCCTCGGTGTTGGTCTCGACCTGGCTCGCAGGGAGAGACCGTGAAGGGGAGCTTCGCTCTGCGGTAGCGGTCTAGACATGGGAATTGCGGCGAGCATCCTTGCGACTATCAGCTCTGAGCATTTCGATACCTGTTCAGGCCCACTGGACTGCCTTCCAGAAGCGAAGGGGTCAAGGCATGTCGCCTCGCCGGGCATCTTTGCAACCGCGACGATCACTCCGGCACGCCGGAGATGCACAGCGCCTCGACGTAACGCTCAGCGAACACCTCGTCCAGCCAGGGGTTGATCTGTCTCTGCAGGGTGAGCGTGTAGGTCGGGAACGCCTCCATCAGCCGCCGCGCCGCCGCCTGCGCCTCGTCCAGCCGGTTGAGTTTGACCAGCGCCATGATCACCACCCGGTGCGAGGAGCCGTAGTTCGGCATCTCGTGCAGCGCGCGCTCTCCCCATGCCAGCGCTTCCTCGTAGCGCTCGAGCATCAGGTAGCTCATCCCGATGCCGGAGAGCGCGATGCCCTTCTCGGGGTCGACCGGGCTCAGCCGCATTGCCCTGTGAAAGTGCTCGATGGCGACGAGCGGGCGGCTGGAATGTGCGTTCACCCAGCCGCTGCCCGTATGGCCCTGCGCCGAATTGGGGTTGAGCAGCAGGGACCGCTCGATCGTGAGCAGCGCCATCTCGTAGTCCTTCGCGCTGTAGGCGATCACCTGCGCGGCGAAGCGTAGGCTTGTGGGGTCATCGCGCGCTTCCGCCAGTACTTCTCGCGCCATGCGCGCGGCGACACGGATATCGTCGGGCTCGTGCCAGCACTGGCTCACGGACAGGCTGCGGATATAGGCGCCGAGTGCCTTCGCCAAGGTGAAGCCAGGGTCGATGCTGAGCGCCTCGTTGGTGAGCCGGCGCACGTCGGCAAAGCCTTCGCGCGTCATGCTGTAGAAGCGCGGCAGTGCGCGAAGGTAGAGGTCGTAAGCGCTGATGTACTCGGTCGGCTTCATACGCGCCTGCTTGATCTCCTCCAGCCGGATGCTCGGTTCGACTGCGCCGACGACGCTCTCGGTCACCTTGTCCTGCAGGTCGAAGATGTCGCTCACGTCGCCCTCGAAGCGGTTGGTCCAGACATGATGTCCGCTGATCGCGTCCACCAACTGCCCACTGATGCGCACCCGCGATCCTGCTCTGCGGATACTGCCTTCGAGCACGTAGCGGACGCCCAGCTCACGCCCGACCTGGCGCAGGTCCACCGCCCGGCCCTTGTAGGTGAAGGACGAGTTGCGGGCGATTACGAAGAAGGAGTTGACCCGGCTCAATCCCGTGATGATGTCCTCCACCAGCCCGTCCGCGAAGTATTCCTGGTCGGGGTCGCCGCTCATGTTGGTGAAAGGCAGAACCGCGATCGAGGGTTTCTCGGGCAAGGGAGGCGGTGCAGCCACCGAGGCGCCGGCGTCGATCTCGACGCGGTAGGCGCGAACGGGCCGCTCGATGTTCTTGAGGCGCAGGTTGCCCAGCGGCGTGAAGCCGCAATCGAGCTTGCCCTGAAGGTGATCGTAGGCGGTGCCCGAGACGACCACGGTGCCGGGATCGGCGATGCTTTCGAGGCGGGCGGCGATGTTGACGCCGTCGCCGTAGAGGTCGCCGTCCTCCTCGCAGACCACGTCGCCGAGATTGACGCCGATGCGCAAGCGAATCCGCTCTTCCTCGGGCTTCTCCGCCTCGTGTTCTGCCAGGGCTTGCTGGATCGCCATCGCCGAGGTCACCGCGTTAACGACGCTCGCGAACTCGCACAGCATCCCGTCGCCGGTGAGCTTGACAATCCGACCCTGGTGCTCAGTGACCAGCGGTTCGAGGAGGTCCTTGCGGTACATCTTCAGCCGCTCGAGCGTGCCGCGCTCGTCGCGCTCCGTCAGGCGCGAATACCCGACCACGTCGCAAGCCATGATCGCTGCGAGGTGGCGCTGCGTGGTCTCTGCACCGCTCAGCCAAGCGCCTGCACGCGGGCCGCCCCGTGTCCATGTCCTGCCAACTTCCAGACGCCCCATGTGCATGGTATCCATCTCTCCCAGTCGCCGCCCGTCGCCGATACAGAACGGAGAACGCAGCTCGACCTTGCCTTCACGAGACTTCGCTATCCCGCTTGCGAGGCGTGAACCGTTCCAGTCGCCGCGCTAACAGCCAACCGACGACACGCCCACGCAGACTCTGGGGATGCTGACACGCCACTCCCAGAAGGCCGGAGATATTTCCTGCCCTGTGTAACCGGTTGACGCCACCGTGGCGGTGCTTTTGTCACCGCGATGTAACGAGCGAGATGCGCTACGAGCGCGCGCATCAGGCATTACACCAGACGTTCACGCTTGGAGGTGCTGAGGTCGGCAGGTGGCGCGAGCTCGACCTTCAGCATGGTCAGCTGCAATGTCTGCTTTCGGGCGGAGGCAAAACCGCCTCTGCGGCCGACATTGAAACGCAAAACTGGCGTTCACTTCGTGATAGATGTAAGCCGGCTTCGATTCAGAACCGACCTCGGCCAAGGCTACCTTTGAGCCGAGACGACCTTAGTTGAATGTGATTGGGCAAACAGGCCGACTTCCTCAGTAGGCTATTGTCAAGCCGCTTGGGTTTTCATGTGTTCGCCGCTCACCATTTTGGTCACAGCGGAGAAATCGAGCTTGCCTGAGCCGAGGACAGGCACTTTCGCAACGACGCGCACCTCGGCCGGTACCATCAGGTCCATGGCGCCATTGGCCTTGGCGAAGAGCAGGAATTCGGCACGCGTGGCGTTGGCAGCCTCGGTGATGAGGATCAGCTTTTCGCCCTTGCGTGAATCCGGTACGGCGGCGACCGCCGAGAGCGAGCCTTTCCACAATTCGCCCGCCAACACCTCGACGGCGGCCAGCGAGATCATCTCGCCACCGATCTTGGCAAAGCGCTTGGCGCGGCCTCGAATGGTGATGAAGCCGACGTCGTCGACGGCGACGACGTCGCCGGTGTCATGCCACCCGTCTTCGAGCGGCTCGAGCACGCCCGGCTTCTCGGTGCGCAGATAGCCTGCCATGACATTGGGCCCGCGCACGAAAAGCCGTCCGCCATCCTCGACGCCAGGCACCGGGTCCAGGCGATACTCCATACCCGGCATGATTTTGCCGACACTGCCGGAGCGGTTGTACATCGGCGTGTTGATGGAGATCACGGGTGCGGTTTCGGTCACGCCATAGCCTTCGAGGATGCGCAGGCCAAACTTTTCCATATAGGTCGCGCGCGTCGAAGCCTTGACCGGTTCCGCGCCGGCAAAGCAATAGCGCACTGAGCGGAAATCGTAAGGGTGTGCGGTGCGGGCATAGCCGGCAAGAAACGTATCGGTGCCGAAGATGATCGTTGCGTTCGAGGCGTAGACCAACTCCGGCACGATCCGGTAGTGCAACGGCGAGGGATAAAAATAGACCGGCACGCCCGAGATGAGCGGCAGCACCGTGCCCGCCGTCATGCCGAAGGAATGGAAGATCGGCAGCACATTGAAGACCTTGTCGCCCGAATGGAAGTCGATCCGCGAAGCGGCCTGCGCGGCATTGGCGAGGATGTTGCGGTGGGTTAGCACCACGCCCTTGGGCGTGCCTTCGGACCCCGACGTGAACAGGATCACCGCTGGATCTTCGGGCTTGCGGGCGACCCGGGGTGCGCTTTTGCGCAAAAGGCCGAGCAGCTTATCCTTGAGGCCAATGGTGGCCCGCAGATCATCAAGCCACACAATATCGACCGAGCGGCCGAGTTCCTCGACCACGGAGCCAAGTTTCGCTTGTTCGACAAAGGCGCGCGAGGTCAGCACGGTGCGCACCTCGGCGGCCTTGCAAGCGCAGAGGATGTTGGCCGCACCCGCGGTGAAGTTCATCATCGCCGGAACCTTGCCGGCCGACATGACGCCGAGCAGCGTCGCACAGGCGCCGTTGGCGTTGGGCAGCATGATGCCAAGCGTCTGCTGGCCGGCATAGAGGTTCTTGAATTTGTCGCCAAGCACGGCAGCCGCTGTCAGCAGCTTGCCGTAGCTCAGCGAACCGGTAACCGGGTCCTGCACGGCGAGCTGCTTCATGCCGCGTTCGTTCGCCGTCTGGATGATCTTCTCTAACACAGTCTTGTCGATGTCCTGGGTGCGGAAGACGAGATCGGACATGACCTGGTAGAGGGCAGCACCCGCCGCGGCGCGGCGCTTCCGGCCCTTCAGATCCTGCAGTACTTCAAGTTTGACGGGCTCCAGAATGGTCACCTTGACCTTCGGGAACAGCCGGCGGCGCACGTGCAGGGAGCTCAGCCGCGAAAAATAGCTCTTCTCCAGCCCGTCGATGCGCACGGGGACGACCAGCGAGCCGGTCTTTTCGGCCACCATGGCGGCACCGTCATAGACCTTCATCAGGCCGCCGGTCACGGTGATCCGGCCTTCGGGGAAGATGACCAGCGGATCGCCGCCTTGCACGACCTTGATAAGCGTGCGGGTCGACATCGGCTTGGCCGGATTGAGCGGCAGGGCGCGGGCGAGCTTCATAAACGGCTTCATCCACCAGGCTTGGGCGATGGTGTAGTCGATGGCAAACACCGGCTCCTCATCCGTCAGCGTCAAAGCCAGCGGGCCGTCGAGGAAACTGACATGGTTGAGCGCCAGGATGGGTGCGGGGCCGGCCGCCTTGAGGTTTTCCAGCCCCTCCACCTCCAGACGATGGAAGGCTCGGAACAGAATGGAAACGAAGTCGCGGAAGGCGTTGGTTGGCAGATATCTCAGCATCAGCCAGGCGGCGACCACGTTGAGTGCGGCGAGGCCGAACAGGATACCTCCAGTGGAGACGCCCCCTGCTTGAATCGCGGCGACGAGTATGCCGCCCATCGTCATGAAGCCTGCATTGACGATGCTCACGGCGGCGACGACGCGAGCGCGGCTGGCTTCGGGTGCCCAGGCTTGTACGGCGGCGAAGGTCGGTACGACAAGAAACGCGCTGGCAATCGCCATGCCGGCAAGGTCGATCGCAACATGGACCGTGTTTGGTCCCGCGAAGAATGTTGCGAGCGTTTCGGCCCTGAGCGAAGGCTGCATGCTCCAGATGGTCCAGGCCAGGTCCAAGCCGAATAGTGCCATCAACGCCGTGCCAACCGGGGCCGGCAAGAGCACGATGCGGCCCTGCGACATCCATGCGGCTATGGCGGAGCCAATGGCGATTGAGACGGCGAACACCGCTAGATAGACTGTGACGGCTATCTCTCCGCCGCCGAGCGAATCCTTGACCAACGTAGGCAGGATCGAAAGGACAATCGCCCCGATCAGCCAGAACCACGACGTCATCAGTCCGGCGCGCCAGATCCGCTTGTCGGCACGCAAGCCGTTGACCTGTCGCCACGTCGAGCGAAAGACGTTTTTGTCTATAACGAGGTCGGGTGCAGCAGAACCGGTTGACGGAATGTATCGGCTGACAAACCAGCAACTGATGGCGAGGGCCATCATGATCGGCCCGAAGACCGAGACGCCTATGCCATCGGCCGAGACAACGCCTCCGGCGATAGTGCCGCCCAGGATGGCGGCGAAGGTTGCCGATTCGATCCAGGCATTGGCGCGGGGCAATTCCTTGCGCTCGAGATGATCCGGCAGGATGCCGTACTTGATCGGTGCGAACAGTGCCGAGATGATGCCGAACATGAGCAACGCGATCATCAGCACCGGGATCGACGAAAGCGCAATCCCAACGACAGCGACAGCCGCAGCGGCGATCTCGGTGAATTTCAACCGACGGGCGATGAGCGCCTTGTCGAACCGGTCGGCGATCTCGCCACCAAGGGCAGACAGGAGCAGAAAGGGAGCCATGAAGACGGCACCCGCCAAGGTGACCAGTGATGCCGCCTTGTCCGCCGCCAGGGTGAACAGAATAAGGAAAACCAGCGTGTTCTTGAGGAAATTGTCGTTGAAGGCGGACAGGAACTGCGTCCAGAACAGAGGCGCAAAACGGCGTGAAGTCATCAGATGACTGTTCGTATGGTTGTTCGTGACGATTTCCATAGCGGCGACTTCCATTGGGCAGACCGTTGAAGATCCTGGTCGGATCGATCAGCGGTCTTGCGCGGTTTGAACCTTTTTGTAGTGGGAACCCGATTACGCTTCGTTACTAAGCTCACATTGATTAGCAGCTTTTCAGTGTTGCCGGTTGATGAAGCGGCTGCCTCTTCCGCGTCTCGCGGTGTCTTGGTGATGGTTCAAGGTTTCCACGAGCCTGGTCGCGGCCATCGGGCAGAACCCCCTTGGCGGCAATTGCTTGCCCTATGAATCCAAAAGCGGCGATAGCGAAAGTGGCGTGATCAATGTTGCAGGCGCTTGAACCCTTGGGAGCGTAGCTGTTGGAGGTCATCGATATTGCCTTTTGGTTTCAGGTCTAGGTTGGGCCGGCGTTGGTCTGTTTCAGGTTCGATACAATCAAGCCGGCCTTCGACAGTCTTTCGCAGCCGGTCGAGTGTTGCTCCGCAGCGGCGCCCTGCAGAGGGGATCGCCAGCCATGTCGAGGCGCAAAGCCGTCGTTGAAATTTGATGGGACGAAGCTGGCCTATGGACCGAGAGCGGACTGGTCCCTTCGAACTCCGCATCTTCAACAGCGGCATTCAGGTCGAAGTGGGCAGCTACTCGCGGCGGCTAAGCGCCCAACACAACTAGCAGCCAAACATCGGTGAGGCAGCTAGCAGACGGCACTTGCGCCATGGACTGGGCAAATCGTGAATGGCAAACAGGCCAGCGTGGGCTGGCCCCTGTTGACATCGGGTACCGCGGTCCGAACCAGGTGGTGAGAGCTTCGAAGAGCCCCTCCTCCGTCCCCCGCCCGACCCAGGCAAGATAGCTATCGGCACGGATCTGCACGGCGGACGGAAACCGATCCGATCACCGGCAACTCCCAGATCCCCTCGTTGCTCGCATCGATGGTCCGGACATGATCGGCCCAACGTTCGGCTTTGACGGCGCCGGGCGCCCGAGGTTAAGCAGAACCGGCCGAGTGTCGAGCAGTTGCATATAGACACGCACCGGGCTCACTTGCGGTTGCAACCTCAATGTCGAGGATCCGGCGGCCGAGGAGCGGATGGCCGTCTCCAAGCTTGTAGCGATGGTCGAGACCCGACATTCGGCCGGCGGTGACAGGCCACGGCTCAGCTCGCTGACGATCGCGCTCAGCGCCTTGGTGCGGTCGCCAGTCGCTAGCCCTTGAGGTCGTGGTGACGGAGGCAATCATCCCCCAGTTCGGCGATGATGACCCCCTGCGGCCGGACGAGCTCTTTCTGTTTGGCGGCCGCAACGACCACGCAAGCCGCGAACGCATCGCCGCTTTCCATGCGGCCAAAAAGGCACTGTTGGGCGCCGACCCTGATGACGGAGTACAGTCCTCCGGCTATTCGCCTGACATAACACGGCGTGCCTTCGAGGCGTTTTGCCAACGCCATGGCAAGCTGCCGCGCGCGTTGTTCATCAATTCGTCAATCAATATGGAGGGTCTGCTGCGTTTCATGGCGGGCCGGCCCGCGGAGATGTTTAGCGAGCTTGTCGTCGGTTGCTACGACTATGACCCATTCGCCTCTTTTCTGCCCTTCCCTGTAATCATGGTGCGGCCGAATTTTGAGGCGATGATTGCGATGGCGTTCGAACTGATCAATGAACCGCCGACGGCCCCGCAGATTTTCCTGATTGCGCCGGAATTGATCCAACCCAGGTCGGCTCTGAAAGGGCCGTTGGACCCGTTGAAGGACATTGCTTGAGGCGCCCCGAGAACCGGCCTTCAGCCGGAGTCGATCCCGCCGGGCAGGGCTCCGGGAACTGGTCCTGTCCCTTGGCACTGGCAACCTGATTTCGGGCCAGTCCAACTGGCGGTTGCTAGACGTGTGACAACTCATGCGCCTAAGTTTGCTTAGGGCCCGCGCGCACCTGGCAAGCCCGCCCACCCTAGTCCCCGCTTACAATTTGGCGTCGCGAAGTGTTCCCGCGTGAAGAAGGCGAAGGACCGTGAACATGCGCGCAGTCATCATTGGCGCGGGGATCGCCGGACTTGCAGTTGCCAAGAGACTTCGACTCCTCGGATGGGAGACCGAGATTTACGAGCAGGCGAGCGAACTAAAGCCTCTGGGTGCGGGCCTCAGTCTTAGCGCTAATGCGCTTCGTGCCCTTCGTACGCTCGGCCTCTACGGAACGGTTGTTGCGGAGGCGCAGCCGATACACAGACTCGATCTTCTCGACGACGAAGGACAAGTCTTTCAATCGACAGATTTTCAGCGCTTCAGCCAGCGATATGGTCACCTCAGAGGTGCGGCTCCTCACCCAGACAGGAACCGCGCGACCGATGATCGAAGTGAGCGGCCGTGGCTCGAAGTAGCGGCCGTCAAAGCTGTCGGCCACGTCCCGATTCATCAGAAAGACTTCGCCGCTGGCGATCACGCGGCAGCCCCGCCAGACGGGCAGCGGCCGGGCGCGACTGTCACGCTGGCGCGCATGTGCAAGGGTCACGCCGTGGGCGATAATAGCGGTGCCCTGGCGGCAGACTTCCGTGCCTTTGAGTGCCAGCACGCGGTTCAGAAGCGGCACGCCGTTCGGCAGGTATTGACGCTCAGCCAGAAAGGCTGGCGAACGGTTCGGATGGCACGATCACGGCGATGTCAGCAAAGTCGGTTCTGCCGGCGGGCTCGACGCGATACAACTCGACGGGGACGCTTGCAGACGCGTTCCAGATGAAGCTCGGGCGATGGTCGATCCACGCCGGAGCGACGGCGAGGACCGCGCCACCCAGCATCGAGGCCTTGCGTCGGCGGTGCCAAGCCGGCCTCAACAGGGGTGAGGCAGCGCATAAGCTCAAGCGCGCGGTGTTCTTCCACGAGCGCGGAGAAATCCGCGATCGTCATTCGAGAGCCAGGCATTCCGCGCTTCTATCTTGACCGCGCAGCCACGCACCTGCGCATGGCGGGTCGGACTATCCCGAATGACCTGCTCAAACGTCTCGCCGCTGGCACGAGCTCTTCTCCAGTGGGATAGAAGAGATTAGCCGAAGCATCGAAAGTTTCGACCGGAACAATTAACCGCCTGGAGCCGCTTCCGGGGCCGGTACGAGACAAACCAAGTTACTGTCGAAGCTCTTCGCCACGCACTTGAAGCAGCGTGCGTCGAATTCATCCCGGAGAATGGAGGAGGTCCAGGCGTGCGGCTGCCCGTCGGCTGGATTCCAACTGAGTATTGCGGGCGCGATCGGCTCGTCTCCAAGTAGAAAAACGAATGGCTTGGAAGCGACCGTTGTGGAGGCTGAGTCCGGAGCTGCGCCGGCGTGACGCGGGTCTGTCCTATCTATTGGAGACCTGGGAAACAGGATCGTACCACGCGGCTTCCATGGGTAGGGTGGGTTGAAGCCCGGCGTCCGCCAGCGCAGTTTCGATTTCAGCAGCGAGGTGCGCATCGAGATTGCCGCCGCTCAGTTCAAGCAGCACGCCGCTGCCGTACTGCGGATTGATGTTCAATATGCGACCGATAGCTGCGGCCGCTTCTTCGCGGCGTCCGAGCCGCACAAGAGCGATGGCCCTGCACACAAACCCGTAGCTGACATGAGGGGATCGGATCTGCCTCGCTTCGGCAAGGGCGTTCTCGAAGCGACCATGCGCAAAGTGGTACAGGGAGATTGCGACGCGGCCCGAGTCTGCCGGAGACGGTTCTTGTTCCAGAGCCTGTGAGAGCAGGGACATACCCCGATCCCAATCGCCGAGCAGCGACCAGTGCAAGCCGAGGTCGGCCGCCACCTCGGTGGCGTTCGGATTAAGTATCAGCGCGGTTTGCAGTGCCTCTAGGCTTGGCTCCACATCCTGCAGGAACCAATGCGCCAGGCCTTGGGCGTGATGGGCGCGGCTGGAGCTCGGGGCGAGATCAACTGCCCTCCGGGCAAATTCGGCCGCTTGCCTGCGCAGTCTGGCAAACGGTTCACCATGCGCAAAACCGAATCGATGCCCGTCGGTATAGATTTGTGAAAGGCAGGCGAGCGCCTCCGAATGGCTGGGGTCCGACATGATGAGTCGTTCGAGGTGCTCGCGAATTGCCGGGAAAAGATCGCGACTATATGAGCGCCGATATGTGTAGAATCTGGTGAGGCACTCATATCCCGACAGATCTGCAGCCCTCTCATCTCCATCCAGCCCATATCCATTGACGAAGATCACCCCGAAGGGCTGAGCCAAAGCACGCACAATGCAGTCCGCTACGCTGTCGCGGGCCCTGAGAATGCCCCGTGGCTGCAACTCGTGTTCGAAGGTCTGTCCCCAGATGACCCTGCCCGTGCCCGCGTCGACCAGAATAGCCTTCACGTTGAGAACGTCAGCGAAGACGGCGGTGCTGCCCGACAACACAAAATCAATCCGCGCACTGTCTTGTTGTGGCTGCCTGCTCGGCTTCGAGTTGTCTTCGACCACGGCGGTGGGGCCGATGACGCAAAGCTCTGGAAATCGGCTCAGTCCAACCAGGAGTTGGCGTGTAAACCCTTTGCTGTAGTTGAGAAAGATGGACGAGCCGCCTTCGGCGTCGAATGGCATGACGAGGATCGACGATCCGGGACGACGTAAAGTCTTCGCGCGAGCGCGCGCGGGTAGCGAATATGGCTCGGCTTGGACCGCGAGGGCTTGCTGGAACTCCGGCACATATCCGCCCTTCGGCATTGTGAGCATCCACTTGCTCCTACGCTCCTTCATATAGAACCGTTCCAGCGACAGGCGCAGTCGCCTGGCTTCCATGCGCACGACGGGATCGAGCTGAGGATCGAAATTGGTGTCTCGACCGAAAACGACGGTGGCGATACTGTAGGCCTTGATGCGCTCCGCTCTGCCGGCGAGGGTCTCGTTGACTACGTATTCAAGGAATCGCCGGTTGCGTTCCGAAGCTTCGAAGTGAGCCGACCCCAGTATGCAGCGCAGTTCCGCACGGGCTTCCTCGGCCGAACATTGCCCGGAGTCGCTGACCTCGGCGATGGTGCCCACCGTGGGTTCCGCAGACGGAATTGCCATCAGTCGCACTTTGGCTGCGTTCATCATGCTGGCCCCTCGATGGCTTGCCTGAACTATTCTGAATCAATTCGAAACTGGTTAGGCGTGAACTTCAACGTGTGGTTTAAATGAATGAAAAAATTGCAGTGCGATCACAATCTGACTCTACCTACCCCACAACTATGGCTTCGCTCGACGTTGACTTTCCAGCCAATTTTTATCAGACTATTGGATTGAGGCGATCTCCTCTATTGGCCGTGTGTGCCTTGTACCCAAGGACAATGTACTCAAGGAATAAATGAATTTTGGGTAGAAGGCCTCCATTGTCCGTCGTCTGTGCGGTCGTCGAGGTGCGCCCCATTCGCGCGGGACTGAAACGCCATACGGCAGCGTCTCGATCGTTTCGGCTGCCCACCCCGCCAGGGTGCAATGATGAGCCAGGTGATCCATATCGTCGACGACGACGCGCCGTTCCGCGCCGCGACGGGGCGGCTGCTGCGGCTGAGTGGTTACTCGGTCGCCGAATACGCATCGGCGGAGGAGTTCCTTGATCACATTCGCCGCGGTGGCGAACCTGGCTGCGTCTTGCTGGACATAAGCCTGCCTGGGCTGAGCGGGCCGGACCTGCAGGCGCGGCTGGCTAAACTCGGGTCCCTGTTTTCGATCATCTTCCTCACTGGGCACGGGGACGTGCCAATGACCGTGCGAGCGATGAGGGCGGGCGCGGAAGACGTCCTGACGAAGCCCGTCTCCCAGCAAGTGCTGATTGACAGCATCGGCCGCGCATTGGCTCACTACGAAACGGAGCACGCGCGCCAAGAATGGCTGAGGGATGCGCGATTCCTGCTCGAGACGTTGACACCGCGGGAGCGCGAGGTCTTTGAGTTCGTTGTCCGCGGCAAGATGAACAAGCAGACGGCCCACGCGCTCGGCATCACCGAGCGGACGATCAAAGCCCACCGGCAGCGTATTTTCGACAAACTCGGCGCCCGTACGGTCGCTGACGTCGTCTCATTGGCGGAGCGGTTGGGTGTCTTGGCCGATCCACTCGCCCCGGACAGTTCGCGCGCAGAGAGCGGACGTCCGCTTTAATGCGGATTCGAATTGGATCTCGTGAGGCTTATGTCATCGGACCAGAGGAAGTCTAATTCGGAACGATGCACCGCCGCGATCCCGATTTTTCACATGTGTCAGCCCATAGTGCGCTTCGACGATGGTGCGCGCGATGGACAGCCCCATGCCCATGCCTTCCGCCTTGGTGGTGAAGAAGGGTTCGAAGACCTGTTTCAATTGGTCTTCGGGAATGCCCGGTCCGCGATCAGACACGCTCAACTCGGCAAACTGTTCGACGCGCGAAGTCCGGATGCTGATGATGCGACTTCCGACGGGCGTCTCCTTCATCGCGTCCATCCCGTTCACGACAAGATTCACTATAACTTGTTGAAGTTGAATGCGGTCGCCGAGGATCGGAAGCGCATCCGCTGTGATCACGCTGCGGACTTCGACCTTTCGCTCGCGCGCCAGCGGCAAAAGAAAGTCGACGGTGTCCTGCGCAAGCTCGTTGAGATCGAGACTTTTGAGTTCGAATGGTGCCTTCTTCAGGAGGCTGCGCATCCTCTGGATAACGTCGGTGGCGCGCTGGTTATCGTGTGAAATATCGCTGACGATTTCCCCGAGTTCAGCGATGTCGGGGCTCGGCGATTTCAGAATAATTGCTGCGCTCTCGGTGCTCATCAGGATCGCGCTGAGCGGCTGGTTTATTTCGTGCGCGATCAAGGCGGTCAGTTCGCCAACGGTCGAGAAGCGATTGACACGAGCAAGCTCTGCCGTGCGCTGCCGTGACTGAACTTCGGCGAATTTACGCTTGCGGTGTTCACTAGCCAGGACCGCGATCAGTCCGGCTTGCAGCAGGACAAGTGCGGCAACGGCCTCAATTTGCAAGGAATACCGTTTCCAGAGGGTTGGCTCGCGAAACATGACCTCGCTTCCCGGTGGCAAGCGGCTCTCGCTGATATTCCAGCGCTGAAGCTGTCGCCAATCGTATTTCGGTTCTGAGAATCCGACCGGAGGAACTTTGATATCAGCTGCCTTCTCTCCTCCCAATATTCGAATGGCAACAGTAGCAGTCGCTCGGGCACCCTCGGCCGGCGAAGACATCGGGCCGCCAACAATCTCACCGGCAAAGAAAGACTCGTCGAACGAGAAAATAGGAGCGTTGGCGACCTCATAGATGCGCCTCAAGGGCTCCTTGTCTCCATAAACGGCGCCTGTGCCGTCCACCATCATCTGCTGGAAAAAGATTGCGCTGTTAGGCGGCAGACTCGCAACCTCCTTCAGGGTCTCCTCGAACGGCCGCTCGTTATAGAAGCGCAATTCAACCTTGTTATCGAGCAGTGGCTTCAGTTCTCGTTGCACCTCGCCGATCCAAAATCGCTCTGGGGGAGAGTCTCCGATTATCACAGCGATGGTCTTCGTCTCCGGTAACAGCCGCAAAATGTTTTCAAAAAGAAGGACATGATCGACGCGCGTCCCAACCACGGCGTCTTGCGAGGACAACATGGATCGATCGACGCGGCGCATTTCAACTGCCGCGAGCAGCATCGGCGTTGTCGGAACCAGGTTTGCCTTGTGTTGCTGGAGGAAGCGAGCCGCGGGTGCACCAAGAGCGATGACCAAATCGCATCGTCCTTGAGAATAGAGGGCGTTTAGATATTCAACAAATTTGGCCTCGGCGGCGGCGTCGCCATTCCGGGCCGTGACGAGCGAATATTCTTGAATGTCCAGCGGCCACTGCGACCGTCGGTTCAGTTCATTGCGGATATGTCTGCTCCACGTGCCCCACGGCTGAAAATTCGGCCCATACGAGTGGACGACCATGATTTTCTTCGGCTGAGCGGCAGTCCCGCTAATTGAAGCTAAAAGAACGACGAGGGCGGCGATCAACATATTGACCAGCCGCTTCATTCTCAACGTCCCCGATGCGGCCATGCCGGCTCCAAGGCTTGCGATCAGCCCGTCGAGGATTCGCGTCGCCCGATGAGAGCATCCGAGATAACTGGACAGCCACCGATGATAAGCCAGCACATTATGAGATTGCAGCTATTGGTACGCTTTGGCAAGACTTTGGGCTCCTACGCGCCAACGCCGATCACGGGCACGTGCTTACCGGGACCGTCGATTTGCTCGAACTGACCCGGGCACCCACGTTTTATTTGCTAGCTCCACTTGTCCTCCGGGACAATACCATTTGCTTGACTGCGCCTGATATCCACTGAGTGGGGACGCCTTGCGGCTGGCCGCGCATTGAATTTGGAGGATCTCTCGATTGCCAACCGGAAAGCTGATCCACGTCGTCGAGGATAATCCCGGATTTTTGAAAGGGATTAAGCGCTTGCTCAACGCTCACGGCCTTGAGGTCCAGACGTTTTCCTCTGCCGAGGAGTTTCAGGCCGAAGCCGATCCGAACGAAGCGGCGTGCCTAATCCTGGACATCCACCTGACCGGCATGTCGGGTATCGAGCTTTTGAACTGGCTGTCTCGATTGGGGTCCACAGTCCCCGTCATTCTCGTGACCGCTAACGACAGCGAAGTGACCCAGCGCGCAGCAATGGCAGCAGGTTGCAATGCATACCTTCGAAAGCCGTTCCCGTCGAGCGCGTTGATGAAGGCACTTGACGACGCGGGTCGGGCCAAATAGCGGGTCTCCGCACTAACCTGCCGGCTACAGTAATTTACTTGCCCAGGGTGCTGTCAACTTCAAGAATTGGATCAAGTGACAGGTCACCTGTCGCACCCCTGAGGGACAATGAAAGCACCCAAGAGCCGGTCCATGCCGCTGACGGCCGCGATGGTCCGGTTTGTCGATGTTGCCGAGTTAATCAAATCGCGGTCCATAGCGGACGAGGTTTTGCGAGAGCTTTGCGAAGACTATCGGCTGGCACGGGAAACGCTGACGCGAATGAAGAAGGAAAAGCCGCGCCGTGCGGCGGAGGTCGCTGAGTACATCACGTTGGTCGCCGAGCTCGAAAACGAGATAATCCGACATCTTCTCGGGCCGGAAGAGATCGGCAAATGAATCTGAAATAAGGCGGCCACGGCGGAGGCCATGCTCCAATCCGGAGGCACCGCAATCCTGACACAACTCGAAAGGACCAATAACACATTGTACGACCGCTGACTCAGCGGCCCCTTTGCTGCTCCTGTTGCGAGCAGTGCCAACGCCCATGCGGCGAGCGCGATCGTCAAACGCATTGCGACCTCCTGGAGTCCGAATCAAACCTCAAGGCCCAATGCGCCGCGTGACGGCAACCTATGCCGAAACGAAGCGATAAATATAGTATTACTGCCGCATCTTGCGCGGAAATCACTGTTATCGACCATAACACAGGTTAAGGTTTCACGGCAGAGTTGAAATCTCATTGAGTAACTTTCTCAGATCTCAGCGAATCCCGTCAGCACATACTGTCATATGCGGACCGAGCAACGTGGCCTTGGCGGGTGGACGCATTTTCGCAATTTCGTCATCCTGATCGACTGACGCACGGGCTTGTTCACTTCACCTTTCGACTATGCCAGTGCGAGGATCGAGCCGGATCGATTCGGGCGTACCAACCCGGTCGGTCGGCAGCGTCCTGAATGCCCCCTTGGTAGCCTGGGACACCGGAGCACGGCTGAGGATGCCCAGCGCGTATGCCGCGAGCAATGCGTGAGGGAGAGCCGTAGCCAGGAACAGGCTCTCCGGCCGCATCTCGGCCATCAAGGCGGCTCCTAGCACCGGCCCGACAATTGTGCCGAAGCCATAGAACAGCAGCAGACCGCTCGACACCCTGACGAACTCTTCTGGACGGGCTTGGTCGTTGGCATGTGCCACGGCGACCGAATAGAGGGTGTAGGCCAGGGCAACGTATGCTGCGGTGGTAACAATCACGAGTGCTGCCGATCGGGGCTGGAGCGCGAAGATGAGCAGTCCGAAAGCGGCCGCTCCGACAGCCGCTCCTGCCATCACATAGCGGCGGTCGATCATGTCAGACAGCCGCCCCGACGGAAACTGGAGAGCGGCACCGGCAAGCACAACTCCGCTGGCCATAAGTGCGATACCCGCGTTGCCAATCCCGATGCGGGCACCATACACGGCACCGAGCGTCCCGCAGGCTCCGTTGGCAATGCCCGTCATGAAGCAACCAATCAAGGCGAGCGGGGAAGTGGCATAGAGACGTTTCAGATCGAGAGCGACATCCTCAAGTGGCGCTGGTGTCGCTGCCGATGATACTGCCGGTGGGATCAGGGCCAGGCAGAAGAAAATCCCCGAGACCATGAACATGGACGCGTCCGCGATGTCACCGAGGGCGACGAGCATCTGGCCTGCCACGATCGAGACGTAAGACACGATCATGTAAAGGCCGAAGACGGTGCCGCGGTTCTCATTGGTCGCCTTCTCGTTCAACCAGCTCTCGACGACCATATAGGCGCCGGCCATGACGAAGCCTGTGAAGGCGCGAAGAGCGATCCAGACATACTGCTCGACCATCAGACCCGTCAGCAGCGCGATGACTGCACCCGATGCGGCAAAGGTGCCGAACGCACGCACGTGCCCGATCCGACGGACAAGCCGAGGCGCAAAGATGCAGCCGGCAACGAAGCCGCCGGCCCAGGCGGTTCCGAGCAGGCCAAGGGCCGCGGTCGAGAAGCCTTCAGCCTGCCCGCGCAGCGGCAGGAGCAAGCCGTTCAACCCTGCGGCGGCAAGCAGGAAACCGGCGCCGCGAAGAAGCGACAGGATGGGGCGGTAGCCGAGCGGTAAGAGGTAACCCAGCATCTCTCGCGCCATTTACTCGAGTAGACCAGCATCTCGCGCCGACTATGAGCAGCACAAGAATTCATGGGTAACTTGCGGTAGCGCGGTCCAGCTACAGCAAGCGTGAAGCGGGCTGGCCTCGCCTCAGCGACGAATAGCGCGATTCTTTCATCCCGGAGGTGATCTGCGAGGCATTGGCCACCAGTCCCGCTCTCGCCGCGTCCTCGTTGGCAGCGTCGAATGCGACAACCCCGCGCACGGCTATCTCCGCCACGTACACGCTGTTGTTGATCCTTTTGCCAGATCTCCGGGTGGTCGAAATCTGGATGACTTCATCGCCCACTAGCGCGGCGCGGTCGTCGTTGGGCAGCGCAACGAAGCATCCATTTATGCAGAACTCGATGGTTTCTCTGGTGCACACCCTGACTTCGGTTCGAGCTCCGTGCTCGGTCACCGTGAAAATGAACAGTTCCGCATAGAGGTTCCTTACTGTGGCTCCGATCGCCTGACTTGCCATGACCAGCGGCAGAACGCACAAACCGGCAAGGAATACCCGGGAGCAGGCTTTGTGCGCTCATCTCAATCGCCTCCGATCCGCCTCCGACTTGCTGCGCTCAATGCCCGCCCGAAAGCACGAGCGTCTGCACCGGCAGCAGCAGCGCCTGGATCCTGAGTATCAGTGCATGCACCAGGCCGACGGTGTCGATGACGTGCAGGAATGCCCACTTCGACGTGCTGAGCCCCGGATCATCGAGCTGGTCGTGATTGCTAGTATATGCGTTGACGATGCAGGTGCTTCCCGGCGGGATGTCATCAAGGCCTCCCTGATAGAGCGCCTCCATAAAGACCGTGACGGTTCCCGGCGTGGTCACCTGCTGCGGATCGATCAGCCGGTCCGATGCCGCGACCTGGCCGCTTGCGATAAGGTCCTGGACCTCAGTCACGACCAGCGGAATGATCTTCATCGGGTTCGAGATGCAAGCGGCCTCGCCGACCATGCCTGTTTTCATGACCTGGGCCTCAATCTGGACGAAGCCGGCCACCAGCAGCTCGCGACCAGCCTTGGTTGGGATAAGCACGCCGGCGGATCGCAGCATCGGATTGACGATATCTCCCTTGCGGAGCGTAAACTGCTCCAGCGTCCCGTCCACTCCCGCGTAGACAGTGGTTTTGTCTAGATCCACCTGCGCCTGGGCGAGTGCGGCTTCGGCGCTGGCCCTTTGCGCCGGCAGGACCGAGGCAATCTGCGCCTTGGCCGACTGCTTGCTCGCCAGCACGACCGCCACCGAGGCTTGCCGGCCCTCGACGATGTTCTGAAGCTTCTCGATTTCGCGCTGCGCAACTGTGGCGGCGTTCTTCCTTAGAAGCTCGGTCTTAGTCGCGAGTTCGTCCGCCGCCTGCTGGTAAGCGCTCTGCGCTTCCTGGATCTTAGCGTCGGCCCCGGCGAGGTCCGTCTTGGCGAGTTCGAGCGCGGCGTCTACCTCCGCAATACGCCTTTTCGCCGTGTTGAGCGCGGCCTCCTCCTCGGAGCTGTCGAGCTTGAAGATCTTCTGGCCCGCTTTCACCTTGCCCCTGAAGGGTACATAGACCTCTTCGACCCGGCCCGAAATCTCTGGCAGGACGGGCACGGTGCGGAAGAACGTGACGGCGTTGCTCGTCGAGGGATGGAAGTAAAGAATGAGCGTAAGCAGGCAGATTGTTAGCCCCAGGCACGCGGTTATGCCATAGCGAAGCTCGTACCATACCGAATAGAACGTGATCTCACGCCCAATCCGTTTGCCCTGTACAAAACGGCGAACAAGAAAATCCGGCAGGATCGTTACGAGCGAGCAGAGCATCACTTCGATCATGGCTATGCCCCTTCCCTAGTCAAGGCGCGCCGCTTGCCGCCGGGCTTTCGCCGCGGCAGCGGCCGCTTGGTTGTCGGAAACCGGCGGCTCGGGGTGACCTGCTTCGGCCGCTGTCGCACGAGCGAGGGCGCCGTTCTCGACCTGACGCGATGTGATGCCGGCCTCATGCAGTTGCAGCGAGCCAGCCGGCGCGACGGGGGCGTGCGGCCCCGACGCTGCGCCTTCCTCATACGCAGTAACTCGCGTCCCGTCCGCCGCCGCAATACCCAGACGCCGCCCGGCCATTTTCGCCAGCGACTCCGCCATCTCCGCCAGGGGCGTCCAGAAATCGGGAATGGGCACCAGTGCAAGCAGCAGCGCGCCGACCCAGAACGCATTGTTGTGCGTAAACAGTGCTAACAGCGACATGACCGCCACGAGTTGGAACTGGATCTTGCTCGACCCGTGGCCGATGCGCTCGGGTATGGAGTGCAGCCAGAAATACATGACGCCCAGGAACATGACCAGGATGATGAGGAATACGGCCACGCCGTAGACCAGATAATCTGTTTCTCCCGGCGCGGTGATGAACGACGGTATGAAATGCGGTGCCGCGGGGTTGATCGTGTCGGACATCACCGCCACTCCTTCTGGCTGCGCTATTAGGAGCACTGGCGCAGCGACCCGTATCGGCGCACTTTTCGGATACGGTCGAAGTTGATCAGGCCAGACTCGTTGCGTCAACGCGCGTTATGTATCGTCCGCGTAACTACGTCATAGTTTGGCAGCAAATTCAATCTCTTTAGGCGGGCATATCGGCGTCCAATCGGGGGCTACACTAGGAATTGGGCGAAGGCGCGCGCGTCAGCGGCGGCGGTGCTGTTGTTCTTCCCGGCGGGCGAGCCTACCAGTTCGACTGGAGCCACGAGATCGTCCTGCTTAATGGCGTGACGGCGACCTGAAGGTCGTCCCATTTCCGGCTCTGCCACGGCCGCATGTTGTTCGTCAGGGCCTGTCCATGCGACACGCCAGCTAATGGGTACCGTGCGCACGATCGGGCCTTCGCAGAATTGTTCTCGTAATCCGACATCGCGCCGGCCGGACGGCATTGATGTTCGTCTTGTGCCTGATCCAACTGGGCCCCGGCCTAGTCCTCGTTCCAGCCGTGATCTGGATGTACTATTCTAACGATATGCTGTGGGGAACGGTGCTGCTGGTGTTCGCCATAGTCGCGATGACGGTGGACCAATTCATTCGTCCCGTGCTGATAAGGCGAGGCGCCGATCTGCCCATGCTCCTCATACTCAGAGGCGTCGTCGGCGGTTTGATCGCATTCGGGGTGTTGGGCATCTTCATCGGCCCGACAGTGCTCGCTGTCACCTATACGCTTCTGAACGCCTGGATGGCTGAGGGTGTAGGGAGCGGGGTCATAACGAGCCAGGTCGAGAAGTCTCTTGCGGCCAGGCGGAGGCAACCCAGAAAACCGGCGGCAGTATCCTAGGGAACTGCCCACTCCGCTTGGCCCTTGGGCCGGACGCAAAGTACGTGGTAGGTGCCGTGGATTGCCTCGGCACCCGCGGTGATATAACCCCGGATCCCAATCCTATGCCGCGAGGCCGCGCACATAACCGATTTGCGGCCTGGGTCCTCACCGAGGTTCTCCCTTGACATCAGCATGCTTCTGCCCGGCGGATAAGGCGGACGGCGTTCGCTGCTCGCGATGTACCGGTGCCTTGATGACGGCGCCGCGCGAGCGCGAGGTGATGCAGCGATTGGCCTGGATACTGGCGCGATGATCGTGTCCAAAGCGAAAGCGATTGCCGGGAACGATCCGGCCCGAGCGCGATGCGCCGTCTGGTGAGCGCGGATGGTCTGCGCAACGCGCAACGTGGGATCAGAACAAGAGCTGCTCAAAATCGTACGCTAAGGTCGAACGGATATGAACAGATCATGCCGCCCGTCGGATTGGTGGTGGCAAGCGAAGCGATCTAAAGCCTTCGGGCATCTGGTGCTCAGAATCCCAGGTGTAGCTGCCGATTAGGTTAATGTGTTTCCCAACTGAGCGGCGAGACGTGTTTGAGCAGGTCATTCGGGATAGTCCGACCCGCCATGCGCAGGTGCGTGGCTGCGCGGTCAAGATAGACGGTGTTCCAGTGGACGATGGCGCTGACGACGAGATTAAGACCGGAAGCGCGGAACGCCTGGCTCTCGAATGACCGGTCACGGATTTATCCGCGCTCGTGGAAGAACACCGCGCGCTTGAGCTTATGCGCTGCCTCACCCTTGTTGAGGCCGGGTTGGCACCGCCGGCGCAAGGCCGGGCTCGAATACAATTCGATCATGAACAGTGATCGCTCGATCCGGCCGAGTTCCCGCAGCGCCTTGGCCAACTGGCTTTCCTTCGGAGACGCCGAGAGCTGCTTCAGGATTGTCGAGGGGACGACGGCACGCGTCGTGATCGACGCCGTCAGATGTAGCAGGTCATCCCAAAGGTCAAGGATCAACGCGGTGTTGATTGGTGCGCCGATGTGGTTCGTCAGCGCCGGGTAGGCGTCGCCTTTCTCGAATGTGTGGAACTTTCGATCTTTGAAGTTGCGTAGCCGGGGCGCGAAGCGTTTGCCGATAAAGGCGAACAGCCCGAAGACGTGATCGCTCGCGCCGCCAGTGTCAGTAAAATGCTCCTGCATATCCAGGATCGTATCCTGGTCGAACAGGCCATCGAGCACGTAGGCCGCTTCGCTCTCAGTGGGGCTGATGGGCAAGATACTGAAATAGCCGTACTGGTCCGACAGGTGTCCGAAAGGTGACTGTAGAATTTCGATCCCGGTTCGCTGCCATAGTGTGACGTTACCGCGTTTTGCCGCTCGGTCGCTCGCACGGATGGTGGGGACGATAGCAGTAGAACGCGATCGGTTGTCGGTTGCGGAGGCGGCATCGACTGCAGCCATTGCTATGTCTTCCGGCATTTGAAGGAGCGTCATCGTTTTTCATAGCCATAGCTCCTCCCCCCGTCAGCGACTATTTCTTGCACCCTTTGGTAGGATCGCACTTCTTGCCACCTGCGTCTGTTTTCTTGCTGGCTTGCCGGCCAGTCAGGCCCTCGACCTCGTTGCCGTAGTTTTCTCTGGTGTTCTGATCGACCATCGCAACAGGCGCCGCAACCACCAATCCTGCAGCATTGCCCGCCGCCGCCGCCGCACCGGTCGTCGCTTGCACGATGCTGTCGCCGAGACCGACCCTGCTGTCGGTCAGGGTCTGGCCGTCGGCCATCCGCGCCCCGATCAACTGCACGATCTGCGGCGAGGCGGCAAACTTGCCGTGATTCAGGCTGTCGCCGGATTTGACCTTCGTCAGATCGATGACAGTTACATTCTCGCTTGCGAGCTCTGCCTTATAGGGGGCCTCTTCCGGATTGATCGATCCGAGCCGGGGGATATTGCCCCAAATCCGCCGCGAGAATGCCAGGGCGCGATCGTCCTGAGAGACAAAGAGTGTAAATTGCGGGTGCTGTTTGCCCATGTCGGCGATCTGGGTGCGAAAAACGTCGACATCGACGTCGGGCGCAGCAAGCATGACGTTTTTGAACTTCGCTGGCAGGCCGCCGTTGCGGATGGCCATCTGACGCAGGGATTCCAGCGCAAGCCAGTTGCCCATCGAATGAGCCAGGATCGAAACCTCCTTTACCTCGGGATCGCGAGCCAGGTACTGGAACAGCAATTCGACCGCATCTCGCGTGTAGTTGGTGCTTTCGCGATCAAAGCCATAGGCCAATGTACTGCCCCGCGACGGCCAGGTGACCAGGATCGGGGCGCTGCTTGTGCCCGTGTCCTTGGCAATCTGGGCAAAGCGATAGACTGCGTCTTCGAACCGATTGTTGAACCCGTGGATGAAAACCAGGACACTATGGTCCGGGCTCTTCCTGACAGAGGCGTGCAGCCAACCCTTGGCCGACTGCACCGACAATTCTTCGGCTTTCAGAACCGCGAAATCGGTTGCCGGATTCGATGGCAGCTTCTTGGGCCAGGCGACCTCGCCGACCTTGCGGACCGACGCCGGCGGGATCGACACCGTCATGTCGGTAAACGAGGGAGCCATTCCGCGCTCGCCCGTATACATCTGCGCTGGGTTGGAAGATCGGCGGCGGGTGGTCGCTACCAGCATGTTTATCTTGCTCGATGACGGCGAGGTGTCGGCGACAGGCAACAACACATTCGTGGGACGCGATGCGCATCCACAAAACAGGCCGACCAAAGCGAATGCCAGCAGTGCATTGACGACACGGCCGACCTCGTACGTGCTTAACGAACTGGCTTCCAAGACCACCCCTCAAATATGTGACCCCAATCCGATCTGGCGCACCATTCACGGGCGGCGTCAGTAGGTATGAACAACGACGTGGGAGTCTCGCAACGTAAGTTTCACTTCCGCAGATGCTGCCCAAATCGACTGTCCATTTTCTCCCCCTCGCGTCCGGGACTGAAATGAACCGCGGCGGCATAGAGAAAACCCGATCTGCCGCGGCAAGCACCAGCCTGTGAATCAATCGTCATCGTGACGGCAAACGGCGAAATTGGCGCACCGCCGCCAAGAACCGCTTTTTGTCTGCCAACCGGCGTTCCGTACCGTTCATTGGTTCGTATTGTCTCCCCGATACTCCGGACCGAGCCGGTAGCGAAACGTAAGTTACGTGGAGGGCGAGGTAATTTTCTGATTGTAAGCCGTTCGAAGAAACGGTCCTCGGGAGAGAAGACCAGTCTAGGGCGCCCTGCCCTCGACAACGATCGTTAGTAGCAATTACCGGAATCGGCTTCCCGGGGCGAGCATGGGCGATAGGACCTGTTTGAGTGATACCCATTGCCATAATACCGGTCGCCATAATACCGGTCGCCATAATACCGGTTGCGGTAATACCGGTCGCCATAATACCGGTCGCCATAATAGGATCCGCCATAATAGGCTCCGCCATAATAAGGTCTGCCGTAATAGGGTCCGCCGTAATACGGATCGCCGTAGAAGCCGTTTCGGTAATACCCGCCGTAGTAGCCGTTGTTGTTGGCGATCATGCTGCCGAGCAGCGCTCCAGCGACAAATGCGCCGGCGGGGAACCAAAAGTCGTTGTGCCTATGGTATCCCGGACGATAGTGGCGGTAGCCGCGATAACCCCCGTACCAGCCATCTCGAACTTGGATTACAACGGACTGCGCGCTTTGTGCCTTGGGCACGAAGATCGGTGCGGCATCAACTGGAACAGTGCTCGTTAGTGCAAAAGTTGCGACCAGGGAGGTCGCTACGCCTGACAGGAGCCTCATGATCGCGTCCTCGCTGGTGGCTGTCGCCAACCGCATCCGATCTATCCGCTGTAATCTGGCAGGGGCGCACCCCTCCCAGTCCCTCCTTGACACGCGAGCCCCCGAAAAGGGAGGTAACTAACTGTAATCTCGCGTAAGGTGGCAAGTAGGAACGACAAATTCTCGGTCGGCTGGACCGACTTGCTTCGCGAATCTCTAGAGCTTCGGGGCATTGAAACTCGGCAGCAACTCGGGGAAGCATTACTCTGAGTAGTTGTATCTCGATATAGTTGTATCTCGATGAAGCTATTGAGCGGGCAAAAAACGGATTTCAGCCGGGCCGGTGGTGGACGCGGCCCAACTGTCCGAGACCTGGACCACGATCGTATTGTCCTCCACATTGGCCGCCTTGATCGTGTCGAGAACTTTGCAGTGATCCAGCTTCATGATCGCATCGCCGTAGAAGCGATGCGCGACTTCCCCCAAAGTCAGCATCCGCCAGTGTAGGGTAATGGATGTTGGTGAGGCCGACATAGAGAAAGGAAGATGGTTGCTTCGCTTTCGCCTCGCGGCCGATGTAATCCACCGCCGCATCGGTGATATCACACTCGATCTGGCGGCGGTACTCCACCGTATAGGGGCCGCACCTTCTCCGCAACGCCGTTCGCGTCGGCGTCCCAGGACTCTGCCGCGGCGATTGGCGGCGCGCGTGAATATCCGCAGAAAATTGTGCTAGAAAAAACGCATGTGGCTGGAACAAAATCAGCCAGCTTTGGTGAAGGACGTTCGCCTGCAAGATGTCAAATTCTTTCTCGGGTCGCTCAGAAAAGCTGGACTGGAAATCGCCGATTGATTTAACACGGGTAGCATACAGTTAGTTACCTTCCCTAAAGAGCGGAAAGGCAGCAGTTTGAACAGGCGCCGAAATTCCTATCACACGAGGGGAATATTTATGCGAATATTTATGCGAAACTTCATGACACTCATCGCGGCAACGTCAGTAACGCTTTCGTCGGCGTTGGCAGCCTACGCACAAAGCCAAAACCCCCTTCCCAAGGCCAGCGATGTGCTTGTCCGATATGGGGACGACATCGAGGGCTGGACAGTCTATGCAAATAAAACCCGCGGAGATTGCTTGATCGTACGCCAAGATGGCCCAAGTGCTGTGCAAATGGGCGTTACCGCGAATCAGGAGGTCGGGTATCTTGGCGTGTTCACGAAGATAGATATCGGCCTTCAGAACGGCAACCAGTCGCAAATCTTCGTCTCTATGGCCGGCCACCTTTATAGTGGTGTGGCCACTAGCACGAGCGGCGAACTCAAGGGCGGATATTCCGGCGGCTACATCTTGACAGACGACCCGAAATTCAAGCGCGACGTGGCGAAGAAATATAAAATGATCGTGTTCCCGGAAACCAAGGGGACTTTTGTCGTCGATCTGAAGGGCACTTACAAGGCAATGGCAATGGGCCGCAAGTGCCTCCAGCACTGACCGCCCGCCCGGCAGCTTTCCACCCACAGGCTGAAATTCAAGCTGAGATGCTACTGGTCACGGCAGCCCTCGAAGCTGGCGTTCTTGACACGTTGATGCGCCTCGACGACCTGACCCAGCTTGACCAGCTCGGCAACGCGCGGTTGGACCATCCCCGCCACACTGGCCGCGAGCGGCGCGACCGTGATTGGCGGGATTGCCATGAGCATCGTCGTTTCAAGTTCTCGTTCTTGGTCAAGACAATCCACGGCAGTGTCACGACAATCCACGGCAGTCGATTGCCTCTCACATCGCGGCCCATGGGTCACGCCAATCGCAGCCTTTATTTCGTGTGGCAGATAAGATCGTTTTCGAGCTGGCTGCGATGCGCGTTGGTGGCGAGGCTATGGCCGTTACCGTAATTTACCTTCCGCGACGGGATGGGATTTCGCATTGTGGATCCTTGCAGCGCTCTGCGCCAACAGCAACGCACAGAATCAACGCGAACGGGAGCATCCTCACCACGATGACGCTACTTTTTCCGAGTCGCGGCGACGTGTCTTTTCAGGTTAACTTGTCGCTTCGGACCATCACCTGGGCGGAACGCCAGGCGTGGCATTGGGGAATTCAATGATATTGCGACGGAGCGGATGGTCGGTTGCTAGTGCCATAACCTGCGGGCTTGTGGGGGTCGCATCGACTCGCGCTGTTGCACAGGTGGCTGGCGCCCCAAAAACCTCAATTTCGGACGCGCTGCTCCGGTGGGAAGCTTTGGTGCACGCGCGTTTTGCCGCTCTGTTGCAGGCCATACCGCGGATACCTAAGGAATTTGCACGCGGTTTCGAAGTCGCTGGAACCGAGCTGAATTCCGGACGGCCGGGGATGACGCTTGTGATCATCGCTGCGCTTATCCTGGTCGGTTATCTGGTCGAGTGGGCGGTCAAATGGATGTTAACTGACCGCTCTTCGCTTGGCGTCCGGCAGGGCGACTCCGCACCCCCGCTGCACCGGGCAGCGCTGAGTGAGATACCGCCGCTTTTAGTGTTTGCCGTCGCGAGCGTCGGTCTTTTCGTGATGTTCGACTGGCAACCGTTGCTGAGAAAGACAGTATTGACCTTTCTCGCCGCCTTCATTGTCTTTCGCATAGTGCGCACGGCAGCGCGCTTGGTCCTGACACGCGAGGAGGAATCACCCTCCAGCGATGTCTCTTCAGACGTCATGCAAGATCGAGTTGGAGAAGCGTCGTATTGGCTAAGCCGCATTAGCCTGTTTGCCGGCATTTTCATGTTCGGCTGGGCGTTCGTCAGCTTGATGTCGCATCTGCAGTTCTCGGACGACGTCCGACGGCTTGTCGCCTATGCCTTCGGTCTCGGGCTATTGGCCGTGGCCGTGGAATTCGTCTGGCGACGTCCGCGCATCACGCCTGTCTCTCGACATCAAGCTTCCCTTCTCACGCTCTTTCTGGCCGGCCTTTGGTTGCTCTGGGTGTTCGGCATGTTTGGCCTGCTGTGGCTCGGCATCTATGCCTTGCTGTTGCCCAAACTTGTCGCCGGCGTTGGACGCCTTAGCCAGAGCTATGCAGGCTCATTCACCGGAACCAGCTGGCGCGCTACACTTGCCAAGGTCCTGATCGGCCGCGGCGCACGAGCCATCGTAATCGTCGCTGCAGTCGCCTGGCTGCTTTTTGTGGCACGCCTCAATGTCAGCGCAATTTCGGACGACTCAGTATCTGGCCACATAATTTACGGCGTTTTCAATGCGGTAGTGGTCCTGCTGATTGCCGACCTAGTGTGGACGTTAGCCAAGGCTTACATCGACCACCGCGTATTTGTGGCGGAGCAGGTCGGTGCCGAAGACGCTGACGAACGTGCGCGCGCCGGTCGCCTGAGAACCCTTTTACCAATCCTCCGCAACAGTCTCGGCGTGCTGATTCTGACGGTTGCAGCACTGACCGTCCTATCCGGACTTGGCGTCCAGATCGCCCCGCTGATCGCCGGAGCCGGTATTTTCGGCGTTGCTATCGGCTTCGGTTCTCAGACCCTGGTGAAGGATATCTTGAGCGGCGTCTTCTATATGCTGGACGACGCATTCCGCGTTGGCGAATACATCCAGAGTGGGAGCTACAGAGGAACTGTGGAGTCGTTCAGCCTGCGGTCCGTCCGACTACGGCATCACCGCGGGCCTATTTTCACGGTGCCGTTCGGAGAACTCGGCGCTGTGCAGAACATGAGCCGCGACTGGGTCATGGAAAAATGGACCATCAGCATCACCTACGATTCCGACGTCGAAAGGGCGCGCAAGCTGATCAAGAAAGTTGGTCAGGAACTTGCTGAAGACCCGGAGTTCGCGGCAAGCACCTTGGAGCCTCTAAAGATGCAAGGTGTCGACAGTTTTGGCGAATTCGCGATTGTCCTGAAGCTCAAACTCATGACGAAGCCGGGAGAGCAGTTCGGAATCAAGCGGAAGGCCTTCATGATGATCAAAAAAGCGTTCGAGGAAAATGGCATACGCATCGCGGTGCCCACGGTTGAGATTTCCGGTTCGACGGACAGCGAGGCGGCCGTGGCCAAGGAATTCTTGCGCAAGCAGAAGGCCGCGCAAATCGCCAACGCATCAGTATAGTCAGCAATACGCCATCACGCAGGAGCAGCGACGATGGAACATGCCCGGTTTTTCCGGGGACCTTTGTCGTCGATCTGAGGGCACTTACATGGCAATGGCAATGGGCCGCAGGTGCCTCACGTATTGACCGCCCGCTGGCCAGCCTTCCACCCACAGCTGAAAAATCATGACTGAGATACTGCTGGTCACAGCGTACGCATCCGGTGAAGACCGCAGACGTGCGTATCTGGTGGCCATGAGGACCTGAGCACCGGAGTGCTGGGTCAAGCTTTCGATCGGGAGACGCGATGATATTCTTCGAGGAGGAGTTTGACCTCCTCGATGCCTTCATCGGTGAAGACCAAGATCCCGTCGTCATCATTGGCGCCGTACATCCAGATGACGCCGCCCTCGGGCTCCAGACCGAGGGTCAGTTCGCGGAACCATAAAGACTACATCGTCCGTCATCAGGCTGAGCACAGTTGCGTGGGTCGCCACGCCGGCTCGCGGCCATCCAGGTCTCGACCAGCCACCGGATTGCTCTCTCATCTTCCGTCATTACTTTCTCCATGGTCTGTGCATGACCTAGGAAAATCGGCATCGATTTTCGAAAAGGATCATGCCTCCGATTGCCTGGCTCGGATCGGTCTGCCCATATCGGTCAGGGGATAATTCCCCGAGGGCCCCGGCGTAGCTGGAACTGGCGGGTACCGCAGCATTTTTTGAACTTCATACCTGAACCGCAAGGACATTGATCATTGCCGCCGCGTTGCAGCCGGCCGACCAGGGGCAGCAGCGCTGCCGAAGGCAGGAGCGCTGCCGCAAGGGCAGCCAACTTGGCCGAGATTCCCGGTACGACGAGGCGACGACCGGATTTGAACCCTCGCCACGCCCGTTCGGCCACATACTCCGGATCCACCTTGGGCAAGATGTTGAAGAGCACCGTCTGATTGGCGCCTGACCTTGCGAGAAACTCCGTCGACACCGGGCCTGGTGCAACGCATGTGACCGTCACACCAGTTCGGCGCAATTCCTGGTGAAGCGCCTCTGAGAAGAAGCGCACGAAAGCTTTGCTAGCGAAGTACAGAGCCATATACGGCCCGGGAACGAACCCGGCCACGGAACTGAGATTGAGCACCCCGCCCCGTCGGCGCGCCACCATTCCCGGCAGAAAATGGAGGGTCAGTTCTGTGAGGGAATGTACGTTGAGATCGATGATGCCGAGTTGACCATCAATAGGCAGCGCCGTCGTCGCGCCCCGCAGGCCATAGCCGGCGCTGTTGACCAGGACATCACAGACCAGGCCATGTGCGGACAGGAAGCTCTCCAGGCGCATTGGCGCATCGCCTGCCACGAGATCCAACTCGAGCGTGAATGCCTCGCCACCCCTCTCCCGAACCTCAGACGCCGCGACGGCCAAACCCTCGGGCGAGCGGGCAACCAGCACAACCGCACCGCGCTCCCGTGCAGCGACGCTCGCAACTGCCCGGCCAATTCCACCCGAGCCGCCAATCACGACAACGGCTGGCCGGAATTCACCGTGCGAAATCACGTCGCGTTCCTCTGTCTTGCAGGAGCGTCAACACTTTGGCCGAGCAGCATCACTTCATTGGCGACAGTGCCGTTCAGGATCTTTTCGAATCTCTCCAGTGCTCGTGCGACGTTCGCTCCATCCATGACCCGGTGATCGTAGTGGATGCGGACATTTACCGATCCGTCTTTGCCGATCGGACCGTAGTTGAGAAGAGTGGTCAGTGGTGTCAGCGGGTTGAGTGATTCCGCACCGAGACCAGAATAGACGGACAGTTGGAAGGTACCGAAGTAATTTGACCTTTGCCGGGCGATGTTCAACCCTAGCCACATAAGCAGCCACCTGACTGGCGCGGGCGCACTTGCCATCCGCAAGGCACGCCGGAACTCCGGGACCTCCAGGATCGGCCGTGATCGAGCCGCGTGGATGGATCCCTCAAGTTCCGTGATGGAGTAGCGCTCCGGGCGCTTGATGCAGCTCAGCAGAACGGCCGGCTCGCCATCATATTCGCGCTCGTGGGCAATCGAGGCTACGCTTGCCGGATACTCGTAAAGCTGCGGCCAGGGCAACTTGACATAGGCGCGCCGCAGCTCCGGCATCTCTAGGGCAAGAAGCGCATATCCTTTCAGGAAGATCGCGGTCCACGAGGGCCTGGTCTGCTGCGCCATTCTAGCCCTTACGAGTGGGCCGAGGTTCATCTGACGCTGCACCGCGATCCGTGGCACGCCGATCGAAAACCTCATTAGATCGCCAACAAGGCGCCGGGGCGCGGAAAGCTTGAGGGCTCGGCCTCGCATCAAACGTACCTCTAATAAAGATAAGGGACTATTCGCTTGGTCTTTTCCATATAGGCACGGTATTGCGGGCCGAAATTCTCCAGCATCATACGCTCTTCCTCGTCCACTCTCAGCAGGAAAAGGACTGCGAACCCAATCAAACCCGATATGCCCGCAATCCAGTTCGGCAGCAGAAAGACCTGGCCGAGGGCCATGAGCAGGAACGAGGTATACATCGGGTGGCGGACCAAGGCGTATGGTCCGGCGCAGATGAGTTCATGCCGTTCGCGGATCTCCAGCGTAATCGACCAGTTCCGGCCAAGTTCCTTGTGGGACCTGCGAAAAACCCATAGCGCGGAGCAGAAGATGATTGTGCCGAGAGCCACGGCCCACGCGCTGGCCGGGTGGTCAGCCGCTGCGGGCATGCCGGTGACAACATAGAAGGCAGGCAGGATTGCGAGGCCAAACAGAGCAGATGCAAGCCCGACGATGTCGGAACGTGAGCGGTAGCCAGTTACAATTCGCACGCGCCTTGCCCGGCGCTCGAAGGGATACCGGATCACGTACCAAGCAACGATGCCGATCACCCAAATGACCTCGCCAAGTGAGGCTGCCGCAATGCTCACTTCAGGTCACCAGCGCCCTTTCTGCGATCGCGACTGTAGCAGCTGCCCCTGAGTATGGCCACTTCACCCATCGCCTCGATTTCGTCACCGGCCGACCTTCAGGCGCAGCGATCCTCTCCGAGTTAGTCCGCAGACGCGAAAGCCGGAGGGGCAGTACCGATCGCATTCGGTCCCATTCATCCCTCGAATCTTGGTTATGTATTCATCTCCCGAAGCTCGGTTATGAATTGTTGCGGCCGGAGCTGAATGGCGGGAGTCTTATATCCCATGGAATGAGCGATGTCCGCCACGAAGCCGTTGCAGTTCAAGACCGTCGCCTGCCAGACACGCGAGCTCGCCTGCAGCTTGCGGATGTAGGCAACGACTTTGTCGTATTCGGCCCGGGTCAATATGATTTGCCAGCTTGCGGATCTGTATGGTTCTTCCAGATCACCGTCGCTCCACCCGGTTTCGGCTGGCACCGGCACGACATGGCCCAGAACATAGGGAACCGCACTGTTCGAAGCCGGGTGAAGGCCCGCGACTTGGGGATCGATCATTCTCCCGGCCCGGTCCAGGCGCCCAAAAACTGCGTAGGTGTGGCCGTAGCTTAGGGCGTAGCGGGAGCGGAACTCGATGAAGTATCGCTCGTCCTTTTTTTGAGGCGCAGCTCCGCCATCGGTAGAAGATACGAAATTCGGCTGGGGCGGCAGGTCTTTCGTCTGACATGCCGCTGCCGGGAGGGCCACCAACGCCACAAGCAAGAGACGGCTATTTACAAGCGTCATCGCCGCGTCCATTCCCGAACTTCACAAAGCACAGACATAATGACAGCCTATGCACGCCAACCGCGCCGTAGGCTATGAAGCCGGCCAAAGCCCCGGCTGCGTATGTATGGGGAAGGGCTTGGCACCCCTTCCCCATACAAGCCGGTCCTTACTTAATCACTGGTTCCTCTACTGGAGCGGGCGCCGGAGCCTTACCCTTTCCTTTGCCGATCCAGTCGTTCGCGCAGCCGCTCAGGCTGGCAACGGCGAGCACAGCAACCATTGCAATCAGTATCCTGTTCATCAAGCAATCCTTTCCCCGGGGGCGGAATAGCCTATAGAATCGCCACAAAAACGATATGCAGCCTCACCAAGTTAGCTGCGATCTACACCAACGCCTAGTGCAGAAATGACACAGTTGCCACCCGGTTGTCGGCGGCACCTTTGCGGACGTGCTGGCAGGGTTCACCATCCAACGGAGATCAGGCCTGCCCACCATCAAACAACCACCACCGTCGTGCCCAAAGGAGTACGGTCGTAGAGGTCAATGACGTCGTCATTTATCATACGGATGCACCCGTTCGATACCGCTGTGCCTATCGTCCATGGCTCGTTCGTACCATGTATCCGGAAGTGGGTGTCGCGCCCGTCGCTATAGAGATAAAGGGCACGCGCACCAAGCGGGTTGTTTGGTCCGCCAGGGACCCCCCCTGCATACTGCACCAGGCGCGGCTTGCGCTGCATCATGCTGGCGGTGGGTGTCCACGACGGCCAGTCCGCCTTGCGGCCGACGGTCGCTGTACCCTTGAACGAAAGTCCCTGCTCGCCCACGCCGACGCCGTAGCGCGTCGCCCACCCGTCCGTCTCGACGGCATAGAGAAAACGTTGCGAAGTATCGACGACGATCGTTCCGGCCGGCTCGTTTCCGTCGTACCGCACATGCTGCCGTCGGTAACGAGGATTCAGGCCCTGCCTTGGTCCGAACGCGGACGAAATCGACGTACATCCGGAGACCATCAGAGCCAGGCTACCCAGCACGAGCCCCCGGCGCGCAATGTGGTGTTCTTCCATTTTTACCTGCTAGGAAACTGGTCATCTACCGCCGCCCTCGTCTCTAGCATTCCAAGGCCCGCAGGCCAAGTCTCGCTGTGTGGTGGCAAAATGAATTCACAGGATTGATAAGCGAATTGGAGCGAAACTTCTTGCGATGACCGCCTGCCTCTGTTCGGGTATGTCAAAATGGGCATAGGACAGAGCCGATGAAGCCTGACTTCCATGGTAAAGTCGCGATTGTGACCGGCGCAGGCTCCGGAATAGGCGCGGCTGTTTCACGGCAACTCGCGCAAGAAGGAGCCGAGATTGTTGTCGCCGACCTTGATGCCGAGGCCGCGCACGGCCAAGCCGCCGAAATAATCTCGCAAGGAGGCAGGGCCTACGACTTTGCGGTCGATGTCACGGATGCGGCAGCCGTGGAAAAGCTGATCGAGTTCACTGTCCAGAAATGCGGCGGACTGGACATGGCGGTAAACAATGCAGGTATCGACGGCATTCGAAAAGCAACGGCAGACTATCCGCTCGACAACTGGCACAAGCTGATAAACGTCAATCTAAATGGTGTTTTCTACAGCATGAAGTACGAAATCGCCGCGATGCTGGATCGAGGCGGAGGTGCTATCGTGAACATGTCCTCCGTTCTCGGTTCCGTCGGCTTGCCAACTGCGTCCGCTTACACGGCAGCGAAACACGGGGTCGTTGGATTAACCAAGGTTGCGGCGATTGAATATGCGAGGATGGGCATCCGGATCAATGTCGTCGGCCCCGGCTGGATCGAAACGCCTCTTTTATCGGAGCAAATGGAGGCATTAGCCAGCCGGCGCATGGCAGGTCTTCAGCCGATGGGCAGGCGCGGGAAACCGGAAGAGGTAGCGGCTCTTGTATGCTTCCTCTTGTCCGACCAGGCCAGCTTTATCACTGGGAGCTACCATCTGGTGGACGGAGCTTACACCGCCCATTAGCTGCAGTGGCTGGCCGCAGTTCGTCCCACTTGAATAGCGGGCGGGCCGCGCCGAGACGGCGGTCATGCTATTGCTGCCCGTCGACTGTGAGAGACGCCCATCTGCACGGAGTAGGCGGACTTTGGGGAGCCGACCTAAACTAAGCGCGGTTCCGGCGAGGGCCGGTCGTCATCAACGTATCCGAGGCGCATTTCAGTTGCCCTCACGGCGCGGCTCCGCGGAGAAGGTTGGATCCCGGATCCCCCTCTACCCAGTTTTCTGAAACTGAACAGGCGGCGGCAACACCTCCGCTACGCAGCCAGCCTGACTTGCTCGAGTTCATCAAACAGATGCCGGATTTCTGGGCTTGGCGCGAGACAGCAAGTTCGAAAAGCCTCCAAGAACCGCAGGCCAATAGCGACGTCAAATTCATAGTCCCCATATAACGAGACATTGTTGTTCACGAGGCTGAGCTGGACCGACGTGGCATCTGGCTTGGCTATGACGCTCTACTCGCAAAGCTTGGACTCGAGGACGCGGCGCCTCGGGAGAGGTAAGGCCCGCTAGCGACGATGATCTTCCGAGGTTCGTCGAACGCGGCAACTGCTGTCCGATGGTCTTCCGGGGATCGTCAAACGCAGCGCTGAGAATCAACCCTTGCCGTTGAGGCGTGGGACGTTCAAGGCCAGGGTCCGTAAGCATGCACCCGCACTCCAAACATTGCCATTGCACGAAGACGCGTGCCGAATAAATTTCACCAATGTTCCGGACTGAGCGGCTAAGCAACCGTGAGCAAGCGTACGTTTCTTACATTCAATTGAAGCCAATCAGGAATAGACTATTATCCACCGGGGCGTTTTTTTGGGGTGGGTTGGATGAGCAATGTGCTAAAGGTGACTCCTGTTCTAGAACAAGCAATCGCGGCACTTCTAAACAGGGCCGAGTATGGCGGCACAGTTTCGATCAAAGCGGCACTGAAGCAAATTAGGGAGGTTGCGCCTTATTTGGTCGCATCCGACGAAGAGCTAACTGAGGCGATCATCGAAGTATCTGCTGCCATGGGCCTGGCTTAATGAGTGGCATAGCCTATCCTGGCGATTTGGCTTTGTTGAAACAAGTCTTTGATCGTGTCTGTGCCGAGGCAGATATCTCGGTTAGTAGCGAGCAGGCGGAGCGCCTGAGCATGACCGCAATGGCACTCTTCTCAGACGGCGAGTTCGACGAGGCTGTTCTTTATGAACGCCTTCGGCTTGTTGCCCGCTCTCTGCCGAGAAAGGACCAAGCCTGACTCCCATCATCGGGAAGCCCTAGCGAGCGTTGTCGCTCCATATGAACCTTGTCGATCGACGACGTAGGCCGATCAGGGCAAGCGATCCCTGCAGCAATACTGTGAGGCGACGGCTTTGCTGCGTGCGCCGAACTTCCCTGCGCGCCGGCGTTCCACCGCCTGAAAAAGCCCGCCGCACGGTTGGGTGCGGCGGGGCCGGACGGGCGCTGTTGCACCACCCCGTCGAAGCCAGGTGAAACACGCCACACGCTTTTCCAATTTCGGTCGAAGGGAGTTCTGCCGGGCCGAGCCAGGCCCTGGATGTGCTCGAGATTGCCAAGGGCATGGTCCGAGGCAGGCGATCAATTGCTGATGCCGCTGCTGCCAAGGGCATCTGGTGCGGGATCTCGGAGAGATGCCTCATCGATCCGCAGCTGATGAATTCTCGCTGTGAGACCGAGCTAGTTCAGCATCTGGGCAAGGAACAGTTTGCTGCGCCGGTGACGCGGATGCGAGAAGAATTCGGAGGGCGTGTTCATCTCGACGATCTCGCCCTGGTCCATGAATACGACGCGGTCAGCGACCTGGCGGGCAAATCCCATCTCGTGCGTGACACACAGCATGGTCATGCCATCCTCGGCAAGCGCGACCATGGTGTCGAGCACTTCTTTGACCATTTCCGGATCCAGTGCCGACGTCGGCTCGTCGAAGAGCATGATTTTTGGGCTCATACAGAGCGCGCGCGCGATCGCAACCCGCTGCTGCTGACCGCCTGAAAGCTGGCCGGGATATTTGTGCGCCTGGTCCGGAATCTTCACCCGTTCCAGATAATGCATGGCGGTCTGCTCGGCTTGCGCGCGCCGCATCCTGCGCGCCCAGATCGGCGCCAGCGTCAGGTTCTCCAGAATGGTGAGGTGCGGGAACAGGTTGAAATGTTGGAACACCATGCCGATGTCGCGGCGAATTAGGTCTATCTTCTTCAAATCATTGGTGAGTTCGACGCCGTCGACGACGATCTGTCCCTGCTGGTGCTCCTCCAGCCGGTTGATGCAACGGATGATGGTCGACTTGCCCGAGCCCGAGGGCCCGCAGATCACCAGCTTTTCGCCGCGAAGGACTGTCAAGTCGATGTCCTTCAGCACATGGAAGTTCCCGTACCACTTGTTCATCCCGGTCATTTCGATTGCCGGCGGATCGTCGGGATCGGGCATGGGCGGAACGCGCTTGGCGGCGGACGATAACATCACAACATTTCCTAGTGAGTGGTGGGGCCGCGCCGCTCCAGGAAGTCGGCGAAGCGGGCGAATGAGAACGAGAGTGCAAAGAAGATCGCGCCGATAAACAGGAACGTCTCGGCCGCTGGCGATGGCCAGTCCGGGTCGGCCAGCGCCGCTTTGCCGGAGCTGATCAGGTCGAACAGGCCGACGACCAGGACAAGGCTGGTGTTCTTGATCATGACGATGATGGTGTTGGCCAGCGCCGGGATCGCCACCCGGATCGCCTGCGGCAGAATGACCAGATATTGCGTGCGCCAGAAGGGCAGGCCGAGCGCCGCCGCGGCCTCGTACTGGCCATTCGGAATGGCCTGCAGACCGCCGCGGATCACCTCGGCGAGATAGGCCGCGGCGAAGATGGTGAGGGCGACCAGCGCGCGGACGAACTTGTCAGGCAACAGGGCCTCGGGCAGGAACAGCGGCATCATGATCGATGCCACGAACAGGATCGACAAGAGTGGTAGCCCGCGCACCGATTCTATCAGGACCACAGCGCCGATGCGTATCATCGGCATTGTCGAGCGCCTGGCCAGCGCCAGGAGGATGCCGACGGGGAAGGCGACGCCGATGGAAACGACGGTGAGGATGAGTGTGACCGGCAGGCCGCCCCAGGACGAGGTCGGAACCTCGGTCAGGCCGAAACCGCCGGCCATCAGCCAGAAGATCAACACGAGCGCAACCACCCAGAGCGCCGCCAGCCGCGGAGCCCAGCTTGCAGGCCGCACCGACCAACCGAGCAGCGCCAGGATGAGCAGACACACGAGGGCAGGACGCCAGCGCTCGTCGAATGGATAGATACCGAACAGCAGCTGGCCCGACTTGGCGTAGATGAAGCTCCAGCACGCTCCGGCGGCCACCCGGCACGCGCGTGGACTGGGGTCGAACAGCACGGCGTCGATTACCATCCAGTGCAGCATTGGCGGCACCGTGGCGACGAGCAGAACGCCGAACAACAGCGTCAGGACGGCATTGAGCGGCGTGCCGAACAGGAGAATGACTGACCGCCGCAAAGCGCCGAAGCGGATCTGTCCTGGCATTGGCTCGGCCGGAAGGGGAAGAGACAGGGCCTTCATGGTTCAGCGCTCCACGATGGCGATGCGACGGTTGTACCAATTGGCTGCGCTCGACAGGCTCAGGTTGAGGGCGAGATAGACGCCGAGGATGATGAAGACGCCCTCGATTGAATGGCTGGACTTGCTTATTATGGTGTTCATGACCGCGAGGAAGTCGGGGTAACCGACCGCGATCGCCAGCGTCGAATTCTTGACGACGTTGATAAATTGGCTGTTGAGCGGCGGGACGATCACCCGCAGCATCTGCGGGATGATGATCAGACGCAATATTTTGCCGCGCGGCAGGCCGAGCGAATGACCTGCGTCCCACTGACCGCGGCCGACCGATAGCACGCCGCCGCGCACGATCTCGGCGACGAAGCCGGTGGTGTAGATGGTCAGCCCGATGAGGATGGTGCTGAGTTCGGGCGTCAGGTCCTTGCCGCCTTTGAAATTCGACCCGGTGAAGGTCGGCCAGTCGACGGAGAACCTCGCGTCGGCAAACCAGAGCCCGGCAACGCCAACCGCGAGGATCACGGGCGCGGCCAGCGGCGGCAGCCATCCTCGTCTCGCCGCCGCCCAGCCGGCGGCCGCCAGTGCCAGGGCGAGAGCAATGACGAGCAATCCCGGGGTGGCGACGTCCATGCTGACAGCCGGCACAACAAAGCCGCGCATGGAGGCGTAAACGCCTGGCAGCGGATTGAACGCTTCGCCGACCGGCGGCAGCACCTTCCACCACAGCGAGTAGAGAAAGATCAGAAGCACGATCGGCGGTGAATTGCGTGCAACCTCCACCCATACGCGGCAGGTGCCCGCCACCAGGGGATTGTTGCTCAGTCGGGTGATGCCCACGACGAGGCCGAGCGCGGATGAAATGACGATGACGACCGCGGAGATGAAGACCGTATTGGCCAGCCCTGTCGCGATCGCCCAGTAATAGGGGTCCCGCGACTTGTAAGTGAGGATTGCTTCGGAGATGACGATCCTTGACGGCATCGTCAGGAAATCGAAGCCGATCGGGATGCCGCGTGCCCTGAGATTGGCAAAAGTCGTGCTGACGAGCAGGGCAACGAAGGCGGCAGCCACGGCCACCAGGGCACACTGGATGATAATCGATCTGGTCCTGGCGTCGCTCAGCATTTCGACCTCGACGGTTCGCGGCGTTGGCAGGGAAAGGGAACGGCGGGCGCGTCCCCTTCATGTGCAGCTCAATCCCAGGGGAAAGGATAGTTGAGGCCGCCGTCCTTCCACAACGCGTTCAGGCCGCGCTCAACCTTCAGCGGGCTGTCCTTGCCGAGATTGCGATCCCAGATCTCGGCGTAGTTGCCCATTTGTTTGATGACGTTGTAGGCCCACTTGTCGTCCAATCCGAGCGGCTTGCCAAAACCGGGCTCCTCGCCCAGCACGCGTTTGACTTCTGGACTGCCCGAGGCAAGCTTTTCATCGATGTTTTGCGAGGTGATGCCGTTGGCCTCGGCCCAGAACAGCGCATTGAGTGTCCAACGCACCACGTCGAAAAGCTGATCGTCATCGCGGGCGACCGCGACTCCATTGGGTTCGGCGGCCCTGCCGACCCGGATGATGTCGTAGTCGTCCGGGTTCTTGGCCACAGAGGCACGCTGTCCGGCTGCCGCGGTGCCGTCCGTGACGTAGGAATCGCAGCGGCCGCCAAAGAAGGCGTCTCGCGCTTGAACGGTCGAGTCGTAATATACTTTCTCCATCGCGATCCCGAACTCTTCCTCGGTTTCCTCGATCGCTTTCTCGGTCAGGCTGCCACCGCCCTGCAGGCAGACGGTCTTTCCGTCAAGCAGTTTGGGCTCGGTAATATTATCGGCCTTGCGCACGAGCATGCCGTCCGTGTCGTAAAGATTGATCCAAACGAAGCGGACAACCGTATCGCGACTATAGGTGATGGTGGATGTGCGCGACAGAACGTCGATTTCCCCAGTCTGCAGCGCAGCAAAACGCTGGCCTGCGTTAAGGGGTACGTAACGGATCTTGTCTCTGTCGCCGAGGATGGCGACTGCGAAAGTGCGGCAGATGTCGGAATCGAAGCCGCGATAATACCCCTTCTCGTCCGGCCGGGAGAGACCGGGCACGCCCTGGCTGGCGCCGCAGCTGACATAGCCGCGCTCCTTGATCTTGTTGATGACCGCCTGCGCGCTGGCGTCCACGGCGCCCGAAGTCAGGCTGGCCAATCCAATCGCCAGACCCGTGAGCCATTTCAGACCTCGATTTTGCATAGTCATTCCCCTTCTCGTTGAGATTGTAATCATTCGGCGGCCTTGGCGTCGGTTGCTGCGGTTCCGTTGCGCCGGGCTTCAGCAAAGAGTTCGAAGGCCTGGGAAAGGTCAGCCAGAAGATCTTCGAGCGCCTCAAGGCCGATCGACAGGCGCCAGACCGGGCCGGGCTTCAGCCAGTCGAGGCTGGCGCGGCCCTTACGCGGATCGCTGACGGCAATCAGCGAATGCACGCCGCCCCAGCTTGCGCCGAGCCTGAACAGCCGCAGGCGACGCAGAACATCGGATTGCAGTGGCGCCAGTTCCGGCCGCAGCACGAAGGAGAACACGCCCGACGATCCGGCGAAGTCACGCTTCCAGACCGCGTGGCCGGGATGGCCAGGCTCCGCGGGATGTAAGATCTGCGCGACTTCCGGGCGTTCCGATAGCCAGGCGAGGATCTTGCGCGCGGTGCCGTCCGCATGACGCATGCGCACCGGCATGGTCATCAGGCCACGCTCGCAAAGCGCACAATCCTCCGGTGAGACGCCATAGCCGAGGAAGCGCGCTGTATCCTTCAGGCGCCGGAACAGGGCATGGTCATGCACTGCGAGCGAGCCCATCAAGAGGTCGCCATGGCCGCCGGCGTGTTTGGAAAGCGCCTGCATCGAGATGTCGACGCCATGAGCGAGCGGCTTGAACAGCAGATGAGAGGCCCAGGTGTTGTCGGCTGCGACGAGCGCGCCGGCTATGTGGGCCGCGGCCGTGATGGCGGGCACATCCTGGACTTCGAAGGTGGCCGAGCCAGGCGATTCTACCCAGACCAGCCGCGTTCTGCCGTCGATCATGGCCACGATGCTCGCGTCCAGCCGTGGATCATAGGACACCGCCTCTATCCCGAGGGGGCCAAGAAAACGCTCGGCCATGTCGCGCGCCGGGCCATAGAGCGTCTCCGGGATCAGAACCCTTTCGTCGCCACGGCAGACAGCCATGGTGGCCAGCGTCATGGCCGCCATGCCTGACGGGACGACGAGAGCCCGCGATCCGCATTCCAGCACGGCGATATGATCTTCGAGCTGCCGGCTGGTCGGTGTGCCGTAAAGTCCGTAGCTGAACCCGTCGTAAAGACGCTCGACGCGACGCTCGAAAGACTCCAGATCGTCAAAGACCACGGTCGAGGCCCGCTCGACCGGCATCGTCACCGCCTGGAACGGTTCCTCGGAGCGCTTGGGAGGATGGACATGTGAAGTGTCGTCGCGTCGGTTCATAGGCGCAGATTAGCCGGCTCACCCATTGCCATCTATGACCGCAGCGATAAAGTTAATTCGCTTTTGATATGGGCTGATGATGAACCTGCGCGACATCGATGTCTTCAACGCGATCATGATCACGCGTGGCGCCGGCGCGGCGGCCGCGCTGCTAGATACCTCGCAGCCGGCCATCAGCCGTTCTCTAGCCAAGCTGGAGGCCGAACTCGGCTTCAGGCTTTTCGACCGCATTCGTGGCAGGCTGGTGGCGACACGCGAAGGGGAGTTGTTCCATGCCGAGGTAAAGGCCAACCTGGTCGGGCTCGACCGGCTCAAGCTGCGGGCGGCCCAGATCAAGGAGGTCGGAACCGGTACCATCCGCGTCGCCTGCCTGTCGGCACTCGGGCATGGGCTGGTTCCGCGCGCCATCGTAGCATTCTCGCGCCGGCATCCGCAGGTGCGAATCAGCTATCAGGTCCGCACCTCTAATATCGTGCGCGACCTGGTGGCCTCTGGCAGTTTCGATATCGGGCTCGCGGCCGACGAGGTCGACACCAGCGGCGTGCTGCACAGCATCTTCACCACACCGCGCGCCGTCTGCGTGATGCCGAAGAACCACCGGCTGGCGCGGAAGCAGATAATCACACCGGCCGATCTTGCCGACGAGGCCTTTCTGGCATTGTCACCGGAAGATACTGCTCGGCTCGCGATGGACAAGATCCTGGCCGCACATGGCGTGCGGCCGCGTATCCTGATCGAAACGCCCTACGGCCTGACCATCGCTATCCTTGCAGCGAAGGGAATGGGGATCGGGTTGGTCAATCCCACCGTTATTGCGGACGGCATGATTGGCGGTATTGTGGCCAGGCCATTCGAGCCAGCCGTCAATTTCCGCGCGCTAATCCTGCGCCCGCCGGACGGCATCAATTCGACCTTGATCACCGACTTCATTGCCGAACTCTATGCCGCTCGCAATATGCTATCGAGCGAGGCATAGGCAACTGGCTGGACGCCTGGTTCTAGCTGCACACGAATGCCATCGACGAGAAGCAGGACAGGCAATCCCGGTCCTATCCCTCCCCCATCGTCGAGCGGAGAAGGGCTTGCATATGCTCTGCCAAGTCGAGCTCACCGCGCGCCGCAATCTTCAAAAGATATCGGGCCTTGGCCCGGCGATCACCTTCCCTGACCGCAGGATAGGCACATACAGCCAGCAGCGCCCTTTCCTCAGCCCGGCTGGCTCCGTCGTGGTCGCGTTTACTGCCGCCTCTTTCGTGGATCGCCTTGCCGAACGCTGCGTACGTTGCCTTGTGCGCATTGATCCGCGCCCGCAGATCGCGGGACCATTCCCGGTCCTCCCGTCGCGGCTTTGTGGCGAAAGCCAATGCCCCAACCGTCGAGGCGATAACGGCGCTGCCGGAGTTGAGAAGCAAGGCGCGGCGATTGATCCTGGACATGGTGAACTCTCCTCTTCACTTCATGGGAGGCCGCCAGAACGATGTCGTAGGATCGGCCAGCTGCGCTTCCACAGTAGCATGACTGCCGGCGCATTCATGTCAGGACGGATGTCAACGTCGGATGCGTTTGCAGCCAGAGCATAGCTGGCGCGACTGCACGGATCGGCATCTCGCGAACTGTTCGATCAATTGTCCGCTCGGCCTCGCCCCAAAGAAAGGATCGCCATTCCCGAAAAACTCCACGACTTCGAAGAATTGCGATCCCTTGTCCGTTGGCCGTCGTCTTGGTGATTGCTCCATTTTGGCGTAAATGATGCGGCGCGGCTCACGCGGCTTCCTCGGCGGTGATGGCTTTCATCACCCGTTCGTGCATCCATCGTCCGGCCTCGTTAAGATGGAGCTGCCAAGCGGCTTGCGACGACGGCGACCAGGAAAGCCGTTGGCTTTCACCGCCCCTTGACTGCCTTCCTCCTCGCTACCGGCTATGCCACAAGGCTCTGGCGCCCCGTTCTCCGCGGTCATGCCGCAACCGGCGACATCATCGCCCCGATCCGGCACACAACGGGCATGAACTCCCGTCTCGACGACGCGGGCGTCGCCGCCGTTGCAAAGGCGATCGTCGCCATCCGCTGAACTGCATGCCCAAGCGAGTCAAAGCGACCCACATCTGACTCCTGCCTCTGTCAAGCAAGGACAGCCGTGCGGTGCTCGCGACGCTGACATTGGCTCTACCCGGCTAAACGCGGCGCGAGACATGGGCGCGTCGGACCATACCTCGACGCTTCGTTGCCCTTCAAGGCGACGATGACGGCCTCCTCCTCGAGCAAGAGCACTGTCGATCTAGGCTCCCTCGGACCGGTCGGCAAATCGGCCACCGAGGGCAATGAGGGGCAATTCTTCCACTTGAGACCAGATCCGCAGCTGGTTCGCGACCGGGATCATGAAACGCCCAGCGCCTTCACCATCGCCGCCGCCAGTGTCGGCGGCGTAGTCAGCGGATTCCGCAGCCGCACCTTGCCGGCGACCCAGCTCGATCACCGCTGGGGATGCCGCCGGCACCTCATCGGAAACCACGACAACTTCGGCGAAGCCCGTCTCGCGGGCTCCGACCGTGCGGCGCCACTTATAGATCGGGCTGGTCGCGACATCGTACTGAGGCGCCACCGCCGCCACTGTGGCCCCCGGGCGCGCGAATGCCGCGGCCAGTATCCGGCACTGATCCTCTTCACTCCAACGACGACGCCGCTCCGGCCCGATCAATAACGTCACATGGCTCATGCTGTGCTGCTAACTACGCTCGTAAGGACGACCTTAAGAGCGCAGCCCCGCTACCGTGCCATCCTGCCGCAAGGCGGCTTCGCCGGAGCCGTACCGTTCATGCAACCTCCGCCCTCTCTTCGCGTTTAGCCGCGTTCAATCCTGGCGAGCGAGAAAATGCCGGCGTTCATTCCGTTCACAATTTACCTAAATTGCAAACCGGTGGTGGTTGCTTCAATATCCGATGCTGCGAAAGCGCTTGAACAACCATGGCCATACGTGGCCAAGCCGCGGCGGCTCGAAGCCGTCCGAATGATCAAGGAATGCTTGGCCGGTCATTGCGACCAACAAGCTGCGATCGATGCCTTCAAGGCGGCCGCAATCGAACAGGGACTTTTTACGAAAAGGCCTCCGAGCGTAGGCCTCACGAAATTCGACGCGGTTCTTAGAGATATGGTGTGAGCTCATACCGCTCTGGCCATCTGAACCGCTGGAAGGCTTCGCCGGCATCGCTATGCCGACGGATTCCGCGGCGTCGGCATTCTCTGGAGAATGCGGCAGCGCTCGACGGAATGCGCTTCCACATAGCGCGGGCCAAGCCGGGAGAACCTGCCCATGGCTTGGAAGTGCTTCCGCCAGGTCGGCGAAAAGATGCACTCCCACGGAATACGATAGGCCGCTATGATTGCGACCGCGGCACAACCAGTTCCTCGAGCTGCTCCTGACTGCAAGTCCGGCGAGCCCGCTCGCGTCCATTCCGATTTGCAACGGCTAGTTGTCTTGCCGACTACCACACAATGCGCATGCGTTAGATTAGCCGCCCTTATAGACTTACCGCTGCCGCGCATCTCGTTTCGCTTGGCCGCCGCCGGCGGGATCTTGAGCGACGGCCTCCTGCCGGACTCAGCTTGCCCATGATGGCTTTTGAGTTGCGCTCACGCGCCAGAGACTCCCCCGTGCTTGGTTTCTCGATCAGCCGCCACGGCTTCCATTTCGAGCCGCGCCAAATGGGCCCTGATTTCCTCAGGCTCGGCGTGCTCCAGCCCGACGACATTGTTCCTCGTTTCCTTCAATGCAACGATAATCTCATCGAGCTTGGCATGGATGGCAGCAGTGTCGCGATAACCCTGGATCAGAACAACGCCGGTAATCACAATCGCAGCTACTGAAAGCGCATAGGTGATTACGCTTGTTAGGCCGAAAGGGACTATCGCAGTGCAGGCTATCATGGCCACGATGATCAGATAAAAGCCGGGCGGCCGGGACAGAAAGTCAGCAATTACAAAGAGAAATCGGTTCATGTGAATCCCCAACACAAGTGATGTAATCCGGTTGGGCCTCGATTTTGGGTGCTCGTCAATCCGGTCCGAAATGCGGACGGCTCTCGCCTACGAGCCAGCGGAATGAGGCTCCGGGACTGCGCGTGAACGGTTGCTGTGCAGTCGTCCTTACTTTCCCGCTTATGCAGGAGCGTGGCGTCCCCATCATCCTCTCCGGATAGGACGCGAGGGTTGGCGCTAGAGACACCGTCGTTCGTTCCCCCTTTATGGTTCTTCTCGGACTGGCCCCTCGCGTCCGCCTCGGGTTGCGGCTTACCAGCCAGCTCTTTTTCAAAACGCGGGTTTTTCGACATGGCTCTCTCTCCATTGAGAAACGCCAACTCGATGTGAGGAGCAAAGTTCCGCGGCCGGAACCAACGTCGTGCACGTTGCTTAGTCACCTGCTTCCGCTTTTGTACCTCGTGCGCAGAGGCGGTGATTACCGGCAGTTGCGGGGATCGGCTGGAACTCACAGCACGAAAGCTTGCTCTCACGCCCAAAAGGACAGATTAGCTGACTAACTGATTCACGCAGTCGGACTGAAATGGCAAAGAAGAAACGAAAGCTCGATGCGCGTCAGGTGTCACCTTCTCCAGAGGAGACTCAGGAGGCGGCCTTCTATGCGCGAAAAAATGCGGCTGACGAAGGACGAGGCGCTCAAGTTCATCCGCAACGCAAAAGTGCTGACCTCGGCCGCCGTCAGATCCTAATAGCCGCAGTCTTCAGACCGCGTTCTGCCGTGCCTCTCGCTGGCGCCTTAGTTCGTTGCGCTTGGCAGCCCGGTCGAAGTCGTCATGCCCCGATGAAAGGATCTTGGCGAATGCGCCTTGCTCCGCAGCCTTAGTCGCCTTCGTTCGGTCGAAAGCTAGGTGGGACAATCAGGGTGCGCAAACTTGTCATCACTGATGTTGCCGCTTCACCCCAGCTTTTAAGCGTGCGCCCTTCACCATTCCTTCACTTTATTAGCGCACGTTCATATACGGACATGTCGATGTAGCTTGTACGTGCCCAAAGCCCTGGCGCAACGACCCAGCGCCGGGGCTTTTTTGTCCGCCTGGTAATCCGCGTGTTCAATCCGCGGTCGCTCTCGATTCGAGCGCGACCGAATTACGCCGCAATGTCCCTTAGGCAAGACGCTGTGGGGCGGCACCGCGGTGCGAAGCGCGAGTGCGGAGGAACTTTCTGGCACTCCGCCAATTATTGTGCATGTCCCAAACAGCACACCCAGAACAGCCCGGACAGGAGCGTGAACTGCGCAGTCGCCCTTGAAGGCGCGCTCGCCGCTCTGGTGTCCTCTTGCATCGAGCAAGGCTGGACGGCTGAAGAGACAGCCACCGCACTTGTCTACCTCGCCAGGGAACACCTCGACCAGCTCAAGGCGACGCCATCGATTTAAGCATAGTGACATTTCGACGTCGCGGTGTCGGATTATTTGCATGCAAACCAGTTTTGCGACGCTATCCTCCCATCCTCAACGAAGATTTTGGGAGGAATGCATGGCTGCGCATGAGCAACATGCCGTTGAAATCATTAGGGACAAAGAGTGGTCGGTTCGCGTGACGGTCAACGGCACCACCACCACGGTCCCTTTTACATCTGAGAGCTACGCGCGTTCGTTTGCAGACGGTCAGGCCTTCCGACTGGGCGTTCAGGTCGCGGAGATCAAGAAAGCGGCCTAGCTGCGCGCTCGGCCCAAGACCGCACGGCTATTGAAGCCCGAGTCACCAAAGCCTGTTGAAATTACCCGTTGCGCCGCATAAGGGCTTGTGCCTATAGTTAGTACGTGGCTCGCACGAACAAACAGACTGACTGTGACGACCTTTAGATGGCGCCCTCGCTGGGCTGCTGCCCGGTCTGGAAGTGGGCCGGAACACTCCGTCAACAGGGATACGCACAGTGAACCGCTTTCAGAAACTCTCGACCGCAGCTCTCGTCGCAGCATCCTTCACGTCGGCCGCCCTCGCCGCGAATGACAAGCTGACGATCGGCATCGTCACCTTCTCGACCTCCGACGTCGACACAAACCAGATGGTCGACACAATGAGTCAGGAAGCAAAGTCCAAAGGCTGGTCGGTGGAAACGCTCAATGCCAATGGCGATCCCTCGCAAGCGATCACCAGCATCAAGCAACTGGCAACCAAGAAGGTGGACGCCATCATCGTCACGGTCTTCGATTCGACCGGCCTGGCGGCAGGGCTCCAGGCGGCGGCGGACGCAAAGATCCCGGTGCTTTCGGCGGGCGGCGGTATGGCCGAGGGTATCGCGCTTTCTGCAAGTACCGGTGCTGCGCAGCCGCTGATCGACCTGATGCTGAAGGACATCGGCAAGTCCGGAACTGTACTCGACCTCACCTACCATCCTGGGATTCCGTGCCGCGAACGAGCCGACGCCTTCGACGCGGCGGTCAAGGCAAATCCGGGGCTCAAGGCGACCTCGCACGAGATCAGCATCCCGGGTGCTGCCGAATCCTCGCAGGCCGCGACCAGCGCCTGGCTTGCAGCCAATGCCAACGCCAAGGGGCCGTTCGCCATCTTCAACTGCTATGACGACAACGCTATGGGCGCGATCGCGGCGCTGAAGCAGAACGGCCGCAGCGACGTGAAGGTCTATTCGTTCAACGCCACGGCACCCGCTGTCCAGGCCGTCAAGGACGGGACGATGACCGCCACGCTCGGTGTCGATCTGACGTCGGCAGGCAAAATGCTAGTCGATCAGATTCCCGATATCCTTGCAGCCGGCGACCAGTGGAAGCCCAAATCCTTCGTGCCGGGCTATACGCTCGTCACCAAAGAGAACGTCGATAAGTTCATGAAGGACAATCCGCAGTAAGCTCTGCCGATTGAGGTCTGGTCCGGACTTGCCGGGCCAGCCGGAATGCCGTCATGAGAGCCACCATGTCCGCTGATCATTCACTGCCCGAACCCCGTGCTCCGGCAGATGCGCCCGGCGTGCAGCCCTCAATGCAGTCCGGCCATATCTCGCCCAGTGCTCGACAGCCGCGCGCGTTGCTCATGCGCCTGCTCGGGACCTACGGCACCATCATCGTGCTGGCGTCGATGCTGGGGATCTTCTCGGTGCTGGAGCCAGGGACCTTCGCAACCGTCGGCAATTTTCGCAATATCGTGAACGACATGGCGATCGGCACCATTGTCGCGGCCGGTCTCACCGTGCCACTCGTTGCTGGTGATTTCGACCTCAGTATCGGCTATGTTGCGAGTTTCTGCGGGCTGTTCGTCGTCGGGCTGTTGAGCAGCAGCGGCTTGCCGATCCTACCCGCCATCTTCCTTGTAGTCGGCCTCGGAACGGTCATCGGCATTGTCAACGGCATTGTGGTTTCGAAGATCGGCGTGAACGCCTTCATTGCCACGCTTGGCACGGGCACTATCGTGGTCGGGCTGAACTACGCCTATTCGGGCGGAATTCCGCTGCAGCTCACGCAATCGCGCGAATTCACCAATATCGCGATCGGCCGGATTGCCGGAGTGCCGCACCTCGTCATCATCATGGCCGTCGTGCTTGCGCTGCTGTGGGTGATCCTCAACCGCACAGTGCAGGGCCAACACATCAAGGCAATCGGCGTCAGCCCGGAATCAGCGCGCCGCGCCGGCGTCGCCGTCGATCGCAGCCGCATCGTTGCCTTCGCCATCGCCAGCACCTGTGCTGCTATCGGTGGCGTGCTGATGGCCTCCAATCTCGGCTCCGGCCAGGTGACGGCGGGTGACAGCTTCATGCTGACCTCGTTCTCGGCCGCCTTCCTCGGCTCGGCGGCGCTGCGAGAGGGTCAGTTCCATATCCTCGGCACCTTGATCGGCGTGCTGACGGTCGCCGTCGGTAACAACGGGCTGGCCATGATCGGCGCGCCGATCTTCACGCAATTCCTGTTCACCGGCTGCCTTCTCGTCGTCGCCGTAGCGCTCGGCGGTATTGGCCGCCGCTATGCGAGGGGATAGGCCATGGCGCAGAAGATGCTGCTCAGCCTGCGCCGGATCTGCCGCAGCTTCGGCGGCATCCAGGCACTCGACCACGTTTCGCTGGACGTCGCCAAGGGCGACATACTCGGCCTCGTTGGCGACAATGGTGCCGGCAAGTCGACGCTGATCAAAATTCTGGCCGGCGCGCAGGACCCGACGTCCGGCGAGGTGATCCTCGAAGGGCGGCCGCAAAGGCTGTCGCCGCCGTCCGAAGCGCAACGCCTCGGCATCGAAACGGTCTATCAGGACCTGTCGCTGATCGGCACGTTCACTGCCGCCGAAAACTTCTTTCTCGGCCGAGAGATTGCGCTTGGCCGCGGCCCGGCGCTGCTGCGCTGGATCCGCCGCAAATCGATGGGCGACATCGCGATGCGCGGCCTCGAGGAACTGCACATCGACATCCCCGGGGTGCGCAGCAAACCGGTGGATCGCATGTCCGGCGGCCAGCGCCAGTTGGTGGCGATCGCGCGCGGTGCCTTTTGGGGCCACAAGCTGCTGCTGCTCGACGAGCCTACCGCGGCGCTCGGCGTGCGCGAATCCCGTGAGGTGCTCGACCTCATCAAACGACTCGGCGCCCAAGGGCTGACGATCGTCATGGTTACCCACAATCTCGATCATCTCTGGCAGGTGTGCAACCGCGTGGTGGTGATGCGCAGGGGCCGCAAGGTCGCCGATCTCGCAAGTTCCCGCACCAATATGGAGGAGGTTGTTGCTTACATCACCGGCGCCAGGCAGCCGGCGACCGCGCAGGCGGACGCATGAGCGCGAGTGAAACGATGACGCTGCGCCGGCTGCTCGCGGATGCGCCGAGCCGCTGGGGGCATTGGGGTGCCGACGACGAGACCGGAGCGCTCAACTATCTGACCGCCGACGAGGTCAAGCGCGGCCTGGCGTCAGTGCGGGACGGCCGCACCTTCACCCTCGGCGTGCCGGTCGCGACCTCCCAGGGCGATGCCGTCTTTCCCGGCCGCTGGCCGGCGAAGCACTTCATGGTCGCCGACAAGGCCGGCTTCGAGAACGGCCACTGGCAGCCGCTTGCCGGCGGCCTCGAATTCGCAGACGACTATGTCACCGGCTTCGCCCAGGCCGGCACGCATTGCGACGCGCTCGGCCACATGTGGTTCGACGACACGCTTTGGAACGGCTTCGCAGCAAGCAGTACCAATGGCGGCATGACCAAGGCCAGCATCATGCCGATCGCGGAGCGTGGGATCGTCGGACGGGGCGTGCTGCTCGATGTCGCCCGGTTCCGCGGCAAACCGGTCCTGGAGCGCGCTGAAACATTCACGCATCGCGACCTCATGGAATGCGCCCGGGCCCAAGGGGTCAATATCCTGCCGCGCAGCATCCTTCTCGTTCGCACTGGCTGGGTCGGCGCACTGGCGGCGGGAAACCAGGGCGTCGGCGATGGATATTGGGAACCCGGACTGACCTTCAGCCTCGACCTCGTGCGCTGGTTCGACGAGATGCAGATCCCCTGTCTGGTTACCGACACGCTAGCCAACGAGACAACCTACGAGCCCGAGACCGGGCTAATGCTGGTGCTGCACGCCGCGCTGATGCGCAATCTGGGCGTGGTGTTCACCGAAATGGCATCGCTCGATCTGCTGGCCGCCGACTGTGCCTCGGACCGCCGCTACGAAGGCTTCTACTGCGCCAGTCCGGTCAAAGTGAGCAAAGGCACCGGCGGCGCGGCAAATCCAGTGTTCATCAAATAGCACCCAACACGGTGGAATGGCTTATGACTTCTGCAGACGACCAGATCTGTTTCCTGCCGGCCACGGAACTGGCCCAGCGCATCCGGCGCCGCGACCTGTCGCCAGTCGAAGTGACCGAGGCCTATCTGCGCCGAATCGAGGCTCGCAACCCATTGGTCAACGCCTATACGCTGGTTCTCGGCGATCAGGCGATGGAAGCTGCGCGTGCAGCCGAAAAGGCGGTGATGACAGGCGGTCCGCTTGGACCGCTGCATGGCGTGCCGATCGGCATCAAAGACCTCGACGATATGGCCGGCGTGCCCACATCGATGGGTTCGTGGGCGGTGCACGACCCGGTGCCCAAAACAAGTGCTGTGGCGGTCGAGCGCCTGCTCGACGCAGGCGCGATCGTGCTCGGCAAGACCAACACGCCGGAGTTCGGCCATAAGGGCATCACCGACAATCTGCGCTTCGGGCCGACCAGCACGCCCTTCGCGATCGGCTATAACTCCGGCGGCTCGTCCGGCGGCAGCGCGGCAGCGGTCGCCGACGGCATGGCGGCCCTGGCGCAAGGCACGGACGGTGGCGGTTCGGTCCGCATCCCCGCCTCGTTCAGCGGCACCGTCGGCTTCAAGCCCTCTTTCGGCCGCATTCCTTCGGTGACTCGCCCCGACGCCTTCTTATGGGGACATCCTCTGGTCCATATCGGACCGCTGACCCGCACCGTTGCGGACGCCGCGCTGATGACCAAGATCATGGCCGGGCCACACAACCGCGACCCGTTCTGCCTGCCGGATGACGGCGTCGACTATGTCGGCGCCGTTGCCGGGCGGACGCCGAAACTGCGCGTCGCCTACAGTCCGCGACTAGGCAATTTCCCGGTCGACGCTGAGGTCGCCACTGTCATTGCCCGTGCCGTCGATGCAATGCGAGGACATGGCATCGAGGTTGACGAGGTCGAGCTCGATTTCAGGGCGGATCACAAGGAACTGGCGGCGCTTTGGGTGCGCACGATCTCGATCCACTATGCTGCCATCGCCGTGTACTGGAAACAGGAGGGCATCGACCTGATGGGCGAGCACGCCAAGGTGCTCACCCCGCAGTTCCTGGCCATGCTGGAGGGCGCCTACAAGGTGTCCGCCGTCGACCATGCGCTCGACGATCTTTTGCGCACCGGCGTCCATGACGGACTCGAGGGTGTATTCGAAACTCATGACCTGATCGTCTCGCCGACGCTGGCGGTTCCGCCCGTCAAGAATGCCCCCGACGGCAACACGATCGGGCCGACATCAATCAATGGGGAAGCGGTCGATCCGCTGATCGGCTGGTGCATGACCTATCCGATCAACTATACTGGCCATCCGGCGATTTCGGTTCCGGCTGGCCTGACGGCGCAGGGCCTGCCCGTCGGCCTGCAGATCATCGGCCGGCGGCACGCCGACGAAACCGTTCTGGCGATGGCGGCTCAGTTCGAACGTATGCAGCCCTGGTTCCAAAATTATCCGGGGCTCGCAGGATAATTGTCTTGGCACAGCTAGATCGGAAGCTGCAGCAGCTCGGAAATGACCAGGCCGGCAGCGCCTAGCAGCGCGGCCCGGTCACCTGCATCGCCGGCAATGAATTCGATGGCGCCACCCGGTCGTGGCGGAACCATTGCGCGGACATGCTCCGCGATTGCACCGAGCAGGCGATCGCCGCCGAGCACTACATCGCCATGCATGATGAAAATGTTGGGCGCGACCGTCTGCTGCAGATTGGCAATGCCGACCGCGACATTGCGGGCATAACGGTCGAGCAGCTCAGCCGCCCCCGGCAGCCGCCGCGCCGCCATGTCGACGAGGCGGGCCGAGTCGATCAGGTCGGGTTCGGGCAGAGCCGCGCGGGCGGCCTCGCGCCGGAGCCAGCTCAAGGTGGCGATTGTGTCCCAGCAACCGCGCCTGCCACAGCGGCAGGGCTCGCCGTCGAGCTGCACGAAAGTGTGTCCGAGTTCGCCGCCTGCACCTGCCGTGCCGCGGTAGAGATGGCCGTCGAAATAGAGTGCGCCGCCCAGCACTTCGCCCGTGTAGACGACCGCGAACTGCCTGACGCCGCGCCCGGCGCCGAACCAGCGGTCACCCACCAGCAAGGCGCGCGGATGATGGTCGAGCTTGACTGGCAGGCTGAAGCGTCGCCCGAGCTCGTCGGCAAGCGGGTAGCGGTCCAGCGCCGGCGCGAGGTTGACAGCGACGATCGACCCGCGATCGGTGTCGACCATGCCGCCGACGCCAACACCGATGCCGAGGGGCTTGCGTCGCGCCCTCGAGAGCGTGTCGCCGACGCATTCGGCGATCGCCTCGATGATTGGCTGGACCGGCCCCCTGCCGTCCGGCAGGGCGATCTTGCGTTCCGACTCGATCTTGCCGTCGAGCGTCGCCACGCAGGCATGCACCGAATCCGGCATCAGCAGCACGCCGCAGATCGGACGGGCATTGGGCGAGAACCATAGCGGCCGGGCCGGCTTGCCGCCGCCTGGACTGGCAGGAATCGGGTCGCTCTCGACCAGCACCTGATCGTCAATCAGCGGCTGCACGATTCCAGAAATGGTGGTGCGATTGACGCCGGCAATGCGCGCCAGTTCGGCGCGGCTGGTCGGTCCGAGATCGAACAGGGCTTGCAGCACACGGCCGCGATTGGTCGAGCCGACCATCGAGGAAGACAGCAGCGCCTTGCGCCGGCGCGAAACCCGCTCCGCGCCGGACGCATCGCCGGGCGGCGTGAACAGAGCGCTGCGTCCGCCATTAGGGCGCCAGTCGTCGGCATCGTCCATCGTCGAGTTTTTCATAAGGGGCATCCTGCCAGCTCTTCTAACCCAGGACCTTACCGGTTTCGAGCACTTTGTGCGGGCAAGCAACAAACTATGCATTGCCAGGACGAGATGCATCGCCAAGGTTGAAAGATACCCTTGCGTTCCGTTGTAGACTAATGAAGCAGTGATGCGAGCCGGCGAGCGTGGTCCCCTACGTTGGGCGCCGTTTCGAAACCAAGATGTTGTGTTGGCGGAGACGGTGGTTGCGATGGGGACTATCGCAGAAATCGTACAGTGCAGGAGCAACGGCCTGGAACCTTTGGCGCAGCGAACGCGAACGTAAAAGATCGGCAACGACCGTCAGACCCTCACCAAGGCAGTGAAAAAGGTGCGAGATCGCCATTGGCAAACCCGCCGCACTCCACCACGAGTTGAGCATTATCCGGCCTTACGTTCGCTTTTTACACACCGTTGACGAGAAGATCGCCCGCTCCTCCCAAGCTGGCGAGAGGCAGGCTCGAATCTGCCGCCAGATCCCATAGCGCTTTGCCCAACGGCGAATGGCTTATCATCACGGCGCGCACAGTCAGCCGCCGATTTGATATCTCGCACTTCGTCCGGCCGCATCAAAACGGATCGAGGGGCGCGCCCTGTTTCTGGCAGCGAGCGCATTGGTCATTCGGCCCATCGCGCTTTTGTCGGCTGCAATGACGGTCGGGCCTTATTGGCAGCGCTCATCACTGGTAGAGGAACTGCGATACCCCGTTTCGCCCGACATCAGGGAACGATATCGGCCCTCATGTATTGGAGATCCATGGACACTATGGAACCCCAGGGCCACGGGATAGCGGCCGATATTTTGAAATCGGAAGTTGCCAATGCCAGGCACCGCATCCGCCGGACCGAGCTCGCGCTTCAACGCACTCAGGAAATGCTGGCCGAGAATCTCGCGCTGTGCAGCAGGATACGAACTGCGGTCGCGGCCGCAGACCGCTTGGTGAAGAACGATCCCCCCAGCTTTGAAGGACCTGGGGCGGGTTGAACTGGGCCGGCGTTTCATTCGTCGCGACCTTCAGGCCACCGGCGCCACCATTCACGTTCCACAACTGTGCCCGCCACATCGACGTCTGGGCTGCACGCTCGCAAACAGCCGGAACCAAGGGCGACCACAAGCGGTTTACCAATCGAAGGGACCGCAATGGATTCGGAAAAATGGAACTTTTGGACATGGAACTGGCGAGAGCCCGACAGCGGCTTAACCGGGCCGAGCGCTCCCTCGAACGTGCAAATGAAATGCTGGATGAAGGCCGCGGTGTCGGCATCAACATCGCGCTGTGCAGCAGGATCCGGGCTGCGCGACGACGCGTGGTCGAGGCGAGACTACGTTTGACGAAGATCGATCCTGGCAGCATGGACGCAGCTCGCACAGTTTGAGCCTTTCGAATCTAGCGGCAGAGCGATAGGTCGCAGGCGGGCCAGCAGCTCTGCGCGGTAGCGTGGGTCCGCCGCGAGCGGTACGCCGGCTCGGTGAGGCGCACGACCCGCGCGGTGCAGCGCCGGCATTGCCGTCGGAAGCGCTTGACGAGCTTTCGAAGGCATTGGCTCAGATCGGCGAACTGAAGCGTCTCGTCGGACAGCAGGCGGCTGACCTCGATTTTTTTTCAAGAAGCCTTGCAGCACGTCGGGAAAGCGCACCAGCGGAGCGGCGCGCCTGGCGGGACTACAGCTACCGGTCATCCAGTCGATGATGGTGTCCGGGCTGCAAGGCGTGATCGCGATCGAGCGGATGTGCGGGCTGGCTGGCGTGAGCCGGTCAGGCTATTACCGGTACTGGCAGGCCTCGTCGCCACGCCGCGAGCGGTTCGTTTTCGAAACACATTTGGCTGAAGGGGACATTTCGGCAAAAGACATCAGTCGCCGACTGACTCATTGCCGGTAATATGAATACGGGAGGTAGTGAGATTCTATCCAAGCTCAATGGAATAAGGTTGGCCCAATGAATGAACGCATCCAGGAAAGGTGGCCGGATATACCGTACGGTCCTTGGCGCAGCACGTGTTCCGCGCTGTACATTCAAATCATAGGGAAATAGCGGCTCGCCCGCTCATCGTGGGTGAACCATTCCTGGCATGCAACCCTTTACACTGACGCTCGCGGTTTCACGACCGGGCTAGTGCCAGATGGACCAGGCGGCATCGAATTGAGCCTCGATCTGATCAACCATGAGGTGGTCGGACGAGCAACCGATGGGCGCATTGCTCGGTTCCCGCTTGAGCCGATGTCGGTCGCCTTCTTTCACGGGCGCGCGTTGGATCTCATTCGTAGTCTCGGTGGGACACCGGAGTTCCATGGCAGGCCGAATGAGATTCCGCTGGCTATTGCGTTCGCCGAAGACAGGATGGAACGCCCCTACGATGCCAATGCTGTGACACGGTTCTTCAGGGCATGTGTGGCAGTGACGAACGTGCTCCAGATCTTCCGTACGGCGTATCTGGGCAAGGTCAGCCCGGTGCATCTCTTCTGGGGAAGTTTTGACATTGCCGTGACACGTTTCTCCGGTCGACACGCGCCCTCACATCCAGGCGGTATTCCGGCCCTGCCTGACGAAATCACCCGAGAAGCCTACAGCCACGAAGTCTCGTCAGCTGGCTTCTGGCCAGGTGGGGGTGCAACCGACTTTCCCGCGTTCTATTCGTATGCATACCCGATGCCGACCGGTTTTGCAGCTGCAAGAATTTCTCCTGAAGCCGCATATTACGATGAAAACCTTGGAGAATTTCTGCTGCCCTATGATGCGGTCCGGCTTGCCAACAATCCAGAAGACATGCTGATGACCTTTTTGGATAGCACGTATCGCGCCGCTGCTGAACTCGGTGACTGGGACAGGACTGCGCTTGAGTGCAAGATCGGGAAACCTCGACAACCTCGGCCAATGTGAGACGCAGAGATTCGACTGAACTGACGGCTTTTCCCGACTACGATTGTCGTCGTTCCGCCGCTATTCAGCATCAAGCCGGAGACATGTGGGACGCGGAGGCGGCACTTGCCAAGAGCCACACGGTCATCGTGCCGGACCTTCCCACGGCTTCCGTTAGCCTGTGCGTCGCCACCAATCTCGCGTATGCATGCCTGCCGCATCCGGCGCTGCGACGTGAGAACCTCATGCGAACATTGCTGCGTGCCCTCTTCCTTTTCTTCGGCTTCGCCGCCGCCAGCCTGGCACCGGCCAGGGCCGCGGCGGGCGATTGCGGCGATGCAGCCGCGCTGGTGCAGCAGGCCTATCCCAAGGCCCGAAAGAGCGCCGACGGCACCTCGTTCACGCTTGGACCCCACACCAGCATCACCTCAACGCTTCCGGAAAGCGATGCGACATTCGGCCTGATCTGCAAGACTTGGCCCGCCCACGTCGACCTGCTGTTGGTCGCAGTGCCGCTGATTGACACCGCTAACGGCGACCACCTGCATGTCGGCGATATCGAGCTTCTGGTCGTCGACAGGAAGAGCCTGCGGGTGCGCCAGCGCCTGCTCCAGCCCGGCCTAATGACGGATGACATGATTGTCATCGAAAAGGTGGAATTCGATACCGGCCGCTATGCACTGGCCCCCGGCGTCACCGCATTCGGCCTGCGCATCGAAATGGCACATCATTCGCTGACCGCTCCGTTCACTGAAACCGACCTGCGGCTTTACGCTCTCGTCCGCGGTGAACTCCACGTGGTGCTCGACGGCTTCGTGGTGGCCGGCTCTGGCGGCGATAGCGATGGCAGCTGCGCCGGATCCTTTCGTTCCAGCGAGGTCAGCCTGGCGATGAGCCCGGTGAGCCATCAGGGCTATCACGATATCACCGCGGTTGAGCGGTCGAATACCGATGATCCCGCCCCCGACCAGAATGGCGAATGCCAGTCCCATCCCGGCAAGCCCGTGAAGCGGACCTACCGGCTGCGCTATGACGGCAGCCGCTATCCGGTTCCCGCCGCACTCAATGTGATGGGGTTGTGACGCGGCCGCACACATCCCTGCCTTGGTTCGTCAATGTGATCAATTCCAGTTGAATGGCTATCGACCATTAATTCTCTCGTGGTAGGAGGCGCTCAAGGGGGCTCTTCCCAAAGGAGCTGATGATTTGTGGTGGTCAAGATTCAAAAGGGGTTTTGCAGGAACGTGGGACGACAGACTTGACGGGCTATTCTCCGCAAAGGTCGACTACGCCGGAAAATCCATTCTCGATGTTGGCTGCAATATGGGTGTTGTCGCCTATGAGATATCCAAGCTGAAACCCAGCTCGATCCATGGGATCGACATTGCCAAGCCGCATATCGAGACTGCAAAAATGTTATTGAGTGGCTCCCCGGTACATGCCCGGTTCGATCGCCTAAACCTCGGCAGCCGGCGTCTCGCCAATATCCTCCTACCGAAATACGATATCGTCCTGCTCTTGGCCGTCTACCAGCACATGCAGCGCAACATCGGTAGGGAAAAGGCGCGGAGCGTGCTTTCCAAGATTGTCAGGCGCACCTCAAACGTTGTTGCCCGCGTTCCGCCTGGAATGGATAGCGAATTCATCGAAACGCTTGGCGAGGAGGGATTTCAAGTCAGGAGCGCGTACACATCGCCTCTTGGTAGTCATGTGCTCGTGCTTGAGAAACCCGCCTTAGGAACTCCGCAGCCATAAGACGACGCATCGCCGGTGGTGTTAATCTACTGGACGTCCATGGGCCAGCAGCAGGCGCCGACCCGCTGCCTGCTGCCGGGTCCCAACAGGGCGGGCTCACGGGTCTTGCTGGAGGTCGAGGCTTTCCGGAGTTCGATTTCATTGCCGTTCGCCAGACAATGCCTTTCAAACGCGAGTATCACGTGGTGCCGATCCGCGCCCTCGGTGGCCGCAACGCCGGGCCGATGTTCCGGCAGCCGCCGGGCGTTATTGTAAGTCGGTGTGCGCCGCGGCAGACGCTGTTTCGTGTGTTAGACTGCCTGCATGGAAATCGACACCGACAAGATCGACGATGCCGCTCTGGCCCTGCTTTGGCTAACCCTGAACAGAGGCGCGCCTGGAAGGGATTGGATTGGGATGCTCTGGATCGCCTGCACAAGAAGGGGCTGATCTCGAATCCAGCAAGCAAGGCAAAGTCGGTGATTCTGACTGATGAGGGCCTGCGACGCGCGGAAGAACTGTTCCGCACCCTGTTCAGGCGGCCGGAGCCACGAGCGTGGGTGTTCCGGTTCCCCGGCCAGGGGGCGCGCAGCGCCCATGGGCCGGGGGCATGGCTATGATTTCGGGCGACGGTTTTGTGGTAGGTTTCGGGCGTGGCTTAACGAATCGTCGGGAACGGTTTGAGCTACTTTGAAGGTTCGGCGCGCGCGGCGATCCCCTCATACCATTGCGCCTCATCTGGCGATGGCTACTTTGCTCTTTAGGAAATGAAGGATCTGATCGTCTCTGCTTCGACAGCTACTTCGAATCCCGCAAATCCACCTTCCGCAGGGGCGGATGTTGACCACAGCAGTCCCCGCTCGATCGGGTGGCATTGCCAGCGAGCTTCAGACGCTCCCTTACGCCCTTTGATGTCCGGTCGATGACGCTGATGCGATCCTCTGTGATCCGCCGATCAAACCGTTGAGTCTGGGAAGCGGCAGGCGCGAGCCGTTTGCGTCGATGCCTGAACGGCCCAGACCCACGCTTGACCGACTGGCCCACAACGATTGTCTCGGCCCCGTCATCCGCTTCGCCGTGCATTCGCATTCCCGATTGTATGAGGGACACCGCGGTAGCCGCGCCATGCCGTAGGGTCCGGGTTCCGAGTACGCAACGAGCGTCATACGCAATTGCGTATACTTCTTCTTTATACGGGATCGCGTATGCTCCGCGTTTATACGGGATCGCGTATATTGACGATTAATACGCGATCCCGTATATTGCTCCTTGGAGGGACCCATCATGACCGACCAGATTGCTCGCAACGCAAAACAACTCGGCGCCATCCTACGCCGCGCGCGTAGGCAGGCCGGTCTTACGCAAGGGTCGCTTGGTAACCAGATCCGTCTGCGCCAGGGCACAGTGTCCCGCCTCGAGGCCGGCGAGCCCGCCGTGCAGCTCCGCACCTTGATGGCCGCCCTCTCCGCCCTCGACTTGGAACTCGTGGTTCGAGAGCGCAGCAAGAGCAGCTCCGCTGACATCGAGGACCTGTTCTGATGGCACGGCGCCCGGCACACATCCCGCTAAATGTCTTCCTGAACGGGCGCCTGGTGGGCGTGCTGCGCAGGGAATCGACGGGTGCCATCGACTTCCAATACGCCCACGAATGGCTGGACTGGCGTGGCACCTTCCCGGTGTCGCTCTCGCTTCCCTTGCGGGAGGACCGCTATATCGGCGCGCCTGTGATCAACGTCTTCGACAACCTGCTTCCGGATAGTGATGCGATACGCAGGCGCATTGCCGAACGTGTCGGCGCCGACGGCACGGACGCATACAGCATGCTCGCCGCCCTCGGCCATGACTGCGTTGGCGCGCTGCAGTTCCTACCCGATGCCATGGATCCAGGCACTCCCGGCAGTATCGTTGGCAAGCCGGTCAGCAACGAGGACGTGGCCGGGATAATCAAGAACCTGGCGGCTGCTCCCCTCGGCCTTGGCGAGGATGAGGATTTCCGCATCTCGATTGCTGGCGCGCAGGAAAAGACCGCGCTGCTGCGCAAGGACGGGAGTTGGTTCAAGCCAGTCGGCACGACGGCGACCACTCATATCCTCAAGCCGCAGATTGGCCGGCTGCCGAATGGTATCGATCTCTCCAATAGCGTCGAGAACGAGTATCTGTGCCTCAAGCTGCTCCAGGCGTTCGGCGTTCCCGTCGCCCAAGCGGAGATCGCTGATTTCGGAGAGCGCCGCACGCTGATCGTAGAGCGCTTCGACCGGTGGTGGGCCCGCGACGGCCGCCTCCTGCGCCTGCCGCAGGAGGATATCTGTCAAGCGCTGTCGGTGCCGCCCACTCGCAAGTACCAGTCCGATGGCGGTCCCGGCATGCGCGAGATTATCGAGCTTCTGAAGGGCAGCGATACGCCTGATGAAGACATCGCCGTCTTCTTGCGCGCCTGCATTTTCTTGTGGCTGATTGGCGCGACCGACGGCCACGCCAAGAATTTCAGCATCTTTCTCGGCCCTGGCGGAGGATTCCGCATGACGCCACTCTACGACGTGCTCAGCGCCCAGCCCAGCCTTGATGCCGGACAGATTGCCCGCAAGAAGTTCAAGTTAGCAATGTCGGTCGGCAAGAGCCGGCACTATTCGGTGCCTGACATCATGCCCCGCCACTTCATGCAGACCGCTGACCTTGCCGGAGTGGGTAGGCGTGCCATGCGCAGAATCTTCGAAGATATTGCTGGAAACGTGGAGAAGCAGGCCGACACCGCGATCGTCTCATTGCCGCATGGCTTTCCTGAACAGCTTGTCGACTCGGTCAAGTCGGCTATAGGCAAGCGCGCCACCCTTCTCGCTGACAGCAAGGCTGACGCCGTCCATTGAGGTGCGAAACGAACCCGCTGCAGGGCTAAGCATTTTGCCGACCGAACCAGGCTGAATCGACCGACGGGCGATCAAGCGGGTGAGGCGGGCACCCGGGTCGCGGCCAGAAGTCACTGAAACACATTCGTTTTCGCGCATGTGCTTGGTACTGCGCTTACGTTGCGGCGATCAGGTCTGACGCGTTCGTTTGGTTGCGCAATCATCGTCCGGCCAGATTTAGCAGCCTTGCCGCTGGCGATAAAATGCCGATTGGCGAAATCCTCGTCGTCGCTCCGGTTGCGCTTACCGCAGGCGAGCGGCCCACCGTCCAGATGCGCGTCATGCGGCCGGCAGCGCGCGGTACCGCGTCACCCGCCGCGGTGTCCCATTCCATAGTGCGGCCGAAACGCGGATAGATTTCGCAGGACACTTTCTTTTCCGACCCGCTCTCCGGCCGCAGAAGTCTCAACCTTGCCAGAGGTGAATTTTTTGACCCCTGAGCGGTGATCGCGGTGCGCATTCCGAGCCATAACCGACTTTGCGACATCCCCTTCACTGATTCATTGCCCGTCTAGCGCCAGAATGCGAAATCCACTGTGAGGGTCGGAGCTTGGCAACACCGCTCAACGTCGGTCCGACGTTGCAGGGCTGACGTGTTTTCATCAAGCCAAGACCGACTCTAGTACCGTGCCGGGAATGAGCTATAGTTCAGACACTAATGACGGCCGGGCGCTTGCACAAATGGCTGGACTGGGTGAACAGATTGCGCGTCAGCAGCGCACCATGGGACCGCTCCTGGTGGCGGCAGTGGTCATCGGCCTTATCGGTCTGCCCGTCGCAGCCTGGCTCGACCTGCGAGACCTATCGGAACGGATGCTGCGCAGGCAAGCCAGCGAAATCAGCCGGATCATCGACGAAATGCGCGGATTCTACGGCAGCGACGTCGTGGGACGCGTGCTGCAAGCGAACGGCGCCGTGACTGCGACGCACAACTACCGGGACGTGCCAGGTGCGATCCCTATTCCAGCAACCCTCTCGATTGAACTCGGCAAGCGCATCAGCGCTCACGATGGGGCCGTCAAATATCGGTTCGTCTCGGATCTGCCTTTCAAGGGTCGCGCCCCCCACCAGCTCGATGTCTTCGAGCGGAATGCAATCTTTGCTTTGCGCGCCAACCCGAAGGAGCCGATCATCGAAGTCTCGGGTTCACTGTTTGACCGGCAGGTCCGCGCCGTGGCGCCTGTTATAATGGGACAAGTCTGCGTGACCTGCCATAACTCACACCCGGACAGCCCCAAGACGGACTGGAAGGTGGGGGATGTCCGAGGGATCCAGGAGATATCAGTCAATCAGCCTATCGCTGCAAACGTCCTCACCTTCAAGTATCTGCTCCTATATTTCGCCTTCGCGGCGGCGGCGGGCCTGACCTTCATTCTCCTGCAGCGTCGGCAGTCAGCGTTGGTGCAGGGCATCAACAAGGAGCTTTCCGAGGCAAACGACTTCCTGGCCGCGATTTCATTGAAGATCGCCAAATACCTTTCGCCTCAAATTTATAAAAGCATCTTCAGTGGCCAGAAGGACGTCACAATCGCGACCGAGCGCAAGAAGCTCACGATCTTTTTCTCCGACGTCAAGGATTTCACCGCCATCGTGGAACGGCTCCAGCCCGAGGACCTGACGCTTCTCCTCAACGAGTACTTCACCGAGATGTCGACAATCGCGCTCAAACACGGCGGCACCATCGACAAGTTCATCGGCGACGCGCTTCTTGTGTTCTTCGGAGACCCCGAGACGCAAGGCGTCGAGGAAGACGCGAGAGCCTGCTTGCGCATGGCTGTCGACATGCAGCGTCGGCTGGAGCAGTTGAACAGGGTATGGCATGACCGCGGAGTTGAACGGCCCTTCCGAGTTCGCATGGGCATCAACACGGGCTATTGCAATGTTGGGAACTTCGGTTCCGATGATCGGATGGACTACACGATCATCGGAGCCGAAGCGAACTTGGCTGCCCGTCTGCAGTCGATTGCCGAGCCCGGCGGCATCTGCCTCAGCTATGAGACTTACGCACTCGTGCGCGACCTTGTCCGGGCGCGTCCGTTAGCACCGATTGCCATGAAGGGGATCAGCCGGGAGGTTGTCCCTTACGAAGTGGAGGGCCTCCTGGGTGAACTCGCCCAACGCCCTCAGGTCATCAGCGAGCACGCGACTGGCCTCGACTTGTTCCTCGATGTTGAGGCAATCGACGAGAACGGGCTCGAGCGGGCGAAGAAACGACTTTCGGAGGCGCTCCTGGCCTTAACCATCCGAAGCAAGCCCGCCGCATTCTAGGTTTCTTCAACGTGATGCAATTTGGACCGTGTCTAGCCACACAAAATCAATGTCGGGTTCAACGCCGTCTCATGCGCCGCCGGTCGGCTGGTATCACGGTGGGCCTGGAACTGCGCTCCGTGGCGACAAATCGTACGACCGAAGAACGCTGACCAGGTCTGACGCGTTCCTTTTTTTGGTCGCGCAGCCGTCGTCTAGCCAAGTCCTGCAGCCTTGCCGCTGGCAATAAAATGCGGGTTGGCGAAATCCGCGTCATCGCTTTGGTTGCGCTTGCCGTAGGCGAGCGGCTCACCATCCAGCGTGCGCGTCATGCCGCCGGCGGCACGTAGCACCGCGTCACCGGCCGCGGTATCCCATTCCATGGTGCGGCCGAAGCGTGGATACACGTCCGCCTCGGCGCCGGCGACGAGGCAGAATTTCAGGGACGAGCCGACCGAGACGATCTCGGCCGCGCCAAGCGCGCGGATATAGGCGTCGGTTTCCGGCGTGTTGTGGGACCGGCTGGCAACGACTGTCAGCGGCGCCATACCGGCCCTTGCCGAAATCGGCTGGCGATCGACGATCTCATAGTCGTCATTGATCTCGATCGCTTCCGCTTTGCCCGGCCGGCCGGAAAAGAAGCGGCCGGTGCAGGGAGCGAAGACAACGCCGATCTCCGGCACGCCATGGCGAACCAGCGCGATGTTGACAGTAAAATCGGTTCTGCGGTTGACGAACTCCTTGGTGCCGTCGAGCGGATCGATGAGGAAAAAGGCGTCGCCCAGATCCGGCGCCATGATGCCGGCCGAAGCTTCTTCCTCGGCCACGCATGGAATTTCGGGAAACGCGGCGCGAAGCCCGGCAAGGATGATCTTCTCGCTCTCGCGATCGGCCTCCGTCACTGGCGAACGGTCCAACTTGCTGTCGACCGCACAGCCGGCACGAAAGACGCGCATCACCTCGCGCCCTGCCGCCAAGGCAAGGTGCTCGAAGACGACGAGCATCGCTTCGTCGTCAGATACCGCCGCCGTTATCATATTGGTCTTCGGCAATGTCCCGCTCGTTCAGCCAGTGTTCCAGGGCCTCCACCATCTCCTCGGCCGATCTGCCGAGTGTCTTGAGATGGATTTCGGGTTTTTCCGGCGCCTCATAGGGTGAATCGACGCCGGTGAAATTCTTGATCTCGCCGTTCAACGCCCGCGCATAAAGGCCCTTCGGATCGCGCCTGGCGCATTCCTCGAAGGGTGTGTCGACAAACACCTCGACGAATTCGCCGTCGGCCATCAGTTCGCGCGCCATGCGCCGCTCGGCGCTGAACGGCGAAATGAACGACACGATGACGATCAGCCCGGAATCGGCCATCAGGCGCGCGACTTCGGCGACGCGGCGAATGTTTTCGACACGATCGGCGTCGGTGAAGCCGAGATCGCGGTTGAGCCCATGACGGACGTTGTCGCCATCCAGAATGTAAGTATGACGGCCGGTGGCGAACAGCTTCTTCTCGAACAGATTGGCGATGGTCGACTTGCCCGAGCCCGAAAGCCCGGTGAACCAGAACACGGCCGGCCGCTGGTTCTTCATGTCGGCGCGGGCGCGCTTGCCGACATCGAGCGACTGCCAGTGGATGTTTTCGGCGCGGCGCAGCGAATGCAGGATCATGCCGGCGCCGACCGTGGCATTGGTGATGCGGTCGATCAGGATGAAGGCGCCGGTGGGGCGGTTTTCGGCAAACGGATCGAAGGCGATCGGCGACCGCGTCGAGATGTTGCAGATGCCGACTTCGTTCATTTCAAGCGACTTGGCCGCCTCATGGGCAAAGTCGTTGACGTTGACCCGGTATTTCAGGTCGGTGACGGTGGCGCTGGTCTGGTCGGTCTCGGTGCGCAAGATATAGGAGCGGCCCGGCAGCAGCGCATGTTCATCGAACCAGACGATGTTGGCGGCGAACTGGTCGGCGACCTGCGGCCGCGCCGCCGGCGACACCAGCATATTGCCACGAGAGACCTCGACCTCGTCGTCGAGGACGAGCGTGATGGCCTGGCCGGCGATAGCCTGCTGAAGATCGCCGCCATGCGAGACAATGCGCCTGACATGCGAGGATTTGCCGGATTTGGCGACGACCACCTCGTCGCCCGGCGCAACCGAGCCGGAGGCGATGGTGCCGGCGAAGCCGCGAAAATCGAGATTGGGACGGTTCACATATTGGACCGGAAACCGGAACGGCAGTTCGACCGCAGCCTCGTCGACCGAGACGGTTTCTAGATGTTCGATCAGCGTCGGGCCGGAATACCAGTCCGTCCTGGCGGATCGCCCGGTAACGTTGTCGCCGTAGCGGGCCGACATCGGAATGGGCACGATCGTGCGGAAGCCGAGCTCACGTGAGAACTGCCTGTAATCGGCGACGATCTGCTTAAAAACCGCCTCGTCGAAGCCGACAAGGTCGATCTTGTTGACGGCGAGCACGATGTGGCGGATGCCAAGCAGCGAGGCAATGATCGAATGTCGCCTGGTCTGACGCAGTACGCCCTGGCGGGCATCGATCAGCACGATGGCGAGATCCGCCGTCGAGGCACCTGTCGCCATGTTACGCGTGTATTGTTCGTGGCCGGGCGTGTCGGCGACGATGAACTTTCGCTTTGGCGTGGCGAAGAAGCGATAGGCGACGTCGATGGTGATACCTTGCTCGCGCTCGGCCTCGAGGCCGTCGACCAGCAGCGCGAAATCGACGTCATCGCCGGTGGTGCCGTGCTTGCGCGAATCGCGCTCGAGCGTGGCCAACTGGTCCTCGAAAATCTGCTTGGTGTCGGAAAGCAAGCGCCCGATCAGCGTCGACTTGCCGTCGTCGACCGAGCCGCAGGTCAGGAACCGCAGCAGCGACTTTCGTTCCTGCGCCGCCAGATAGTCGCGGACTGCGTCGGTCGGGGCGAGGCTCTTGGCCATGATGTGGCGCATACTCAGAAATACCCCTCGCGCTTCTTCTTTTCCATCGAGCCGGCTTCATCGCGGTCGATCAGGCGACCTTGCCGCTCGGAAGTGCGCGCCGTGAGCATTTCACCGACTATAGCTTCCAGAGTGTCGGCATCCGAGTCGAATGCGCCGGTCAGCGGATAGCAGCCGAGCGTGCGGAACCGCACCATCCGGTTCTCAACTGTTTCGCCGGGCCGCAGCTGCATGCGCTCGTCATCCCTCAGGATAAGCATGCCATCGCGCTCGACGACCGGCCGCTCCTTGGCCAGATACAGCGGCACGATCGGAATGTCTTCCTGGAGAATGTACTGCCAGATGTCGAGCTCGGTCCAGTTCGACAGCGGGAACACCCGGATCGATTCACCGGCAGCGATGCGGGTGTTGAAAATCTTCCACATCTCCGGCCGCTGGTTCTTCGGATCCCAGACATGCTGGGCGTTGCGGAACGAGAAGATGCGCTCCTTGGCCCGCGATTTCTCCTCGTCGCGTCGCGCGCCGCCGAAGGCAGCGTCAAATCCGTATTTGTCGAGCGCCTGCCGCAGCGCCACCGTCTTCATCACATGCGTGTGGATGTTGGAGCCGTGGTCGAACGGATTGATGTTGTCGCGCACGCCGTCTTCATTGACATGGACCAGGAGGTCAAAACCGAGCTTTTGCTGCATCTGGTCGCGAAAGGCGATCATCTCGCGGAATTTCCAGGTCGTGTCGACATGGAGAAAGGGAAAGGGCGGCTTGGCCGGATAGAACGCCTTCATCGCCAGGTGCATGAGCACGGACGAATCCTTGCCGACCGAATAGAGCATGACCGGCTTGGCAAAGGCGGCGGCCACCTCGCGAAAAATATGGATGGATTCGGCCTCAAGCCGCTGAAGGTGCGTAAGTGCGATATTCATGGACTGTGAGCGTTCTTTCGTACCGATCCACGGAAGGGCCTGTAACGAAGGCGACCCTCAGCCGCCCGATTCAAACTGCACTTCCGGATAAATCCGTTTCTTGTGCGGGCGTTCTAGCAGATCGTTCCTGACCAGAACAATGCAACACACGCCCGCGGCCGAATGGTTCGGGAACGAATTTTCCATAGGGCCGGCAAATCCGGGAAATTTCTGCTCAGCGAGCGATAGCGCTCGTGACGGGCAGGAAAATGTTGCCTGAGCCTCGGAACCGGGGCGCCAGGAGCGGCTCGCCTCATAGCGCCCTCCCCATGAAGTTCCGATGGGAACGACTAGCTTCTCACCGTTGTGGTCGATCTCGATCATCTCGCTCTTACGGCCGAAGCGTTCCGCAAATCCTTTGTGGAAGATGATGGCGTTCATATAGGCAAACGTCATTGCAAGCGCCTGGGTCCGCAAGGGATAATCGACGAGGGAATGGACGAGAAGGAAAAACACCGAGAGAAAAGCTGCCTTTTGAAGTGGGTCGCGGCGAATTTTGACTAGCCGCCCAAAAAGTAATCCAAAATATAAAGCCATCAACAGAATTGCAATTATTCCCCCTTCGAAGGTTATTTCTAGGTAATCGTTGTGGGCATGATTAACATACTTATTAAAGATCATTCCTTCTTTTTCGTATATCTGATAGGCTTTTTGGAAATTCCCAAACCCAATGCCAGTGAACAAATTCTCTTTGATTCCCTCAATAGTGGTGCGTGCAAATTCTCCTCGCCCGAAATCTGGGTCAATAACTTCGGCCTCGATCTTCGTCCATGCGCCTATCGTAAATACTGAAAGTGTTATGAAAACGGCAACGATGCCAATCCCACTCACCCTGGAACGCGTCGAAAGGAAGACCATGGATAGCACGGTGATCGCTAATCCGATCAGGACGCCGGCACGCGAACCGGCAGCCAAAAGCAGCAGCAAAAGCGTGGCCAGCCCGAGCGATCCGGACAAAAGATGCCCTCGAAACAGACCATAATAAACGACGAAGGGGATAGACACAAAAAGTAACGCCGCAAAATGATTCTGGTTGGCAAAAAGCCCGGCGTTTATCGTGAAAGGCAATAATCCCTCTATAGCGACGTCGTCCGACAGCGAGTACTGAATCGCTCCTGCCAATCCATTGCAGATAACACCCATAAAAAAGAACGGCAGAAGGGCTTGGACCTGCTCGGCACGCAAACGCAAAACGCTCAAACAAAACGCCGCCAATGCCACCAGATACAGCAGACATTCGATCGTCCGTCCAACGCCGACACTGACAAAACGAAATCGGGTTTCTCCAACCAGCCCGGAATCTGCGAGCAACAGCTCCGGACGCAATCCGCTGAATATCGCCGCAGGCAGCGGAAGAATTTGCAAAACCACCAGCGCCACAGCGAAGATAAGCAGCCACAGCACAACGTGGGGGATTCTCTGACCAGAGCTCTGTGAAAAGACCGCCGCCGCCGATACAATTGCCGCGACCTCAATCAGCGTATCCGTATAAAGGCCGCTTGCAGTGCCGCCGCCGATCAGCAGCGCTATAAACAGAACCGACCCAAGGAGATACTTTTCCCATTCCGACGGACGGTCACTCAAGATGAAAGTCTCTCGATGCTCAATTTGTGCATTACCAGCGTGCCGAAGTAGCGGAAGCGCCAGCTCTCGGCAATGGCGGCCGTCTCCAGCCGTAACAATTGCATGGGGCACCCAGCCGGTCTAATCGAAAAATCCTGACTGAGCGCCTGGCGATTGTATGTACCCTCCGGAATTTTAAATCGCGCTGTTTCGCTGGCTTGCCCCACGCACTTTATCGACCAGAACAATTCCTTTGGAAGTTTCAGATTCCGTGCAGAGGCTATCAGAGAAATCTTGTAAGAGCCGGGCGGCAGTTGGATATACTGCTGAAGAGCTGTATTCTTGACGGGCGTATTCAGAAAGCGGACCGTCGCCCCACCCTCGCCTTCGACCGCACCTTGAGATGTTGCAAATGTAACTTCCAGTCCCGACTGATCGCGGAGTTGCCAATCGAAATGCTTGCCGCTGTAGACCGGTTCAAAGGTGCTGTTGAAAATATATCCACCCAACTTCCGTTGCTCATCGGTCAGGCTGAAGAGAAACAACCGATATGCCGATTCATACTCTTTCTGAAGAATATAGCCGCCGATAACTGCCGACAATTCGTTCGATTTCGGTGGAGCGTCCGACCCTTTCAAATCGAGCAACAGCCGGTTTGCGGAATCGAGCCCTTCGGGAGTTCTGCGGAGAGTGGCGAACAGATTGGTTCTCCAGGGCGCCTCCGCCTTGATGGCTGCCAGAACAGCCTGGTATCCATCGGGGCTCGAGAGGATTGTCGGCAGGCCCTCGGCGATCGCCGGAAATCGATCTGGCCATCGCCTTAGCAACATATCGATCTCGCGGACAGCCTTTGGCAGATCTCCGATTTCAATAGAATGACCAATGGACCTCTGGAGCGCGTGAATTTCGGTCTTGGACAACTTTCTAGCTTGATCGAAGAGCTCATAGGCTTGGTCTTTTTCACCCTTTCGGTACTTGATCTCGCCGATCAGGCTGTACAGACGCGCGTCCGCGAGATCAAAGGGAAGCGCCCTTCCGGCCTTACCGAGTAATGCATCGAAATCAGGAGCGTTGCTTGCGTCGTTCAGGTCGCTGGTGATTTCGCTTATCAAGGCATTAACGTTCAGCGGATCCAGCGCGAGGGAAACGGTTGGCGTTTCGGTTTCAAGAAACCGACTTAGCCCGATCGATGAAGCCGCTAACACTAGAACGAATGCGGCGAACCAAACGCCTGAACGCCGGAGATTTTGCATAAGCGGGCTGGCTTGCTCCGTCATCGACTTTGCCCTCAAGTTTCGGGGTGCCGTAATCGTAATACTGGGAGTTCATGTATTTGTAGCCATAGTTGTAATCGAACTTGTTCACTGCAAACTTCGACATCGCGGCCCCGACCACATTCGCGCCGGCAGCTCGCAAGCGCTTCAACGCCGTCTTCGCCGACTTGCGCGTCACCTGATTGGTAGAAATGACCATCAATGTGCCCTCGGCAAGCCGGCTGAGGATGGGCGCATCCGATAGGCCGACGACCGGCGGGGCATCGATTATCACAAGATCGAAGCGCTTGCCGAGATTGGTAACGACCAGCGCCATTTTTGGCGAAGAGAGAAGATCCGCAGGGTTCGGCGGGATCGTTCCGGAAGTCAGTACGGTCACATTAGGATATTTCGTCGCCCTGAAAATGCTTGCCAGATCCTCCTTGCGGACGGTGTTGGTCAAGAGATTGCTCAATCCGATTGTGTTGTCGAGACCAAACAGCCGATGAAGATTGGGCTTTCGAAGATCGCTGTCGACGATGAGTACCCTGGCACCGAGCGCGGCAAAATCCTGCCCGAGCTTGAACGAGGTGGTCGACTTGCCTTCCGAGGGTTCCGAACTCGTGACCAACAGCGATCGCGGCGCACCTTCGGCGCCGGAGAACTGCAATGACGTCCGAAGCGAACGGTAGGCTTCGGACAGTCCTGATTTCTGATCGGTGATGCTGGCTATGAGTTCCCGGTCATCGACAAGCGGCAGGATGCCGAGCATAGCCAGTCCCAGTTCCTTTTCGATTTGCTCAGGATTGGTGAAGGTATTGTTCAGCAACTCGATGATGTAAATAATTGTCGCGCTGAGCGCGAGGAAAAGAGCCAAAGCGACCGAAAGATTGATGCTCAGTCGTGGAGAATAAGGGTTGTTAGGCGGTGTAGCGAAATCGATGATTGCGGCACTTTGTGTCTTGAGTTCAGAGCTGACGCCGACCTCATTCAGCTTGGCAATAAGATTATCATACTGCGACCTATTCGAATCAACCTCACGCTTCAGAATTGTGTATTTGATGTTTTTATCGTTGAAGATAACCTGTTGCTTTTCCATCTCAGCGAGTTTGGACTTAAGGTCAGATTCCTTGCTCTGAGTCTCCTGGTATTTCTGTCGCAAGGAATCAGTTATCGTTAAAACGCCATTGTTATAAAGCCGTTGCAACTCCTTGATCTGCGCCTGAAGCTGCTGCATTTCTGGAAAGCCCGGCTTCAATATGCCCAACTTCTGCTGATACTGGCTGGTCAAATCCGCCAGTTTCTCGGTGATCTTCCGCAGACCTTCACTCTCCAGGACTGGGCCGAGACTCGATCCGCGACCCTTGTCTATCTGGTCCACCATCCGTCCAGCATCGAGACGCTCCTGGATTGCTGTCGCGAGAGCGGTATTCAGAGCCTCGATGTTCGACCCTATCAGCGATTTGTCGTCGCCTGTTATGGTAATGCCTACGTCCTTTGCATAAGCGACCAGATTCTCTTCGGATTCCTGAAGCTTTTGCTTTACCTGCAAGACCTGTTCCTGGATGAACTGCCGTGCCAGGTCGGAAGTTTCGCTAGTCTGGTCGAGGCGTTGATCTATGAAACTTTGCGCCACTTGATTGGCGATATCACTGGCGTATTTCGGTTTCTGATCGATAAACGAAATCGTTAGCAGGCTTGTGTTGGTAACCAGATTGACTGTCAGATCTTTCAAAATACGCCCGATCGCGATGGCCTCGCGTTCCTCCGGGGTTTTCTCCTCTATGGATGGCGATTTCGAGATTCCGAAGGCGCGATAGAAGACATTGCTCAAGGAGAAGTCCGACGTGGGAAACAGGAAGTCCGGCTTCTCGCTGAGGCCCAACTGGAACACCACTCGTTGCGCCAAAGCACGGCTTTTCAGCTTTTCACGGGCAGTCAGAAAGGCCCGGACGTCAGCGTTTTCGGAAACCACTTCGATGTCCTGGAAGACCTTTGCCGAAGGAACCAAAACTTCCAATTGCGCTGTTGCCTGATACTTAGGCGTCTGCATCATGGTAACGATGACGCCGGCGACAAGCCCGGCCGCTGCCATCATGACGAGCAGCCAACGATACTGGACAGCGTAAAACAGCAGCCTGAGCGGATTAAAGCGCTCGTCCTGTTCGGAGTGATCGCGACCATACGGGCTATAGTTTTGCGCACCGTCATAATACAGGTCGGCAGACAAGGCTTGGCCATGTCTTGGGCCAGCAATTTGATGCTGTCTATTGCGATCGAGCATGGTGCGAAGCAATCCTACGGTTGTCTGCGTCCTGAATTCTGACGGGCAATGACTATATACCCGGGATCACCGCAATTCGGGCTGCACTCGAGGCGACACCGAGAGCATCCTTGAGATTGCTCAGCGCAATTTTTGATTTTGAGGCGAAGACGACAATCTTGTCGCCACCATATATGCGTGGATTGCGGCTCTTGCCGGCGCGAATCTGCTCCACATTGTAATTTGCGACCAGGGTATTTTGGCCGACATTACGATAGACAAAGACTTTTCCTGCATCGGCAACGGGCTTGAATCCTCCAGCAACGGCGATCGCATCGATGAGAGAAGAATTGGCCGACACCGGAAAAATACCGGCCCTGGCAACTTCGCCGTCGACGGTAATGCGCTGCCCGATCGATTCCTTAACGTAGACCGACACATCGGGCGACTGCAGATAGTTGGCGCCGTAAGCCGTTTCGATTTCCTGCTCCAACTGACGGACGGTCTTCCCTGCCGCGGTAACGGTTCCGATAAGTGGAAGCGAAATTTGCCCGCCTGCGTCGACTTGAACGGTTCTGTTCAGATTGTCGACTTGGAACACATTCACCTCCAGCACATCGTTGGGCGACAAGGGCTGCTCGTCGCCGTTCTGGCTGTTTTGCGGCGCAGGCAGTTCCTTTACGACCTGCAGGGCGCCGCCGCCGGAGAGGGGCGCCGACGATGACGTCAGTTGCAGCGCATCGACCGATGTCGGCGAAGACGATGATGTCGTCGACGAGGTGCTCGTGCAGGCAGATATCGAGAGCGAAGCAAGCAAGGCACATATCGCGCCCGTATAATTTTTTGCGAGATGAAACACGCCCATTACGCTGCCCCACCCTTCAACAGGCGGCCCAATCCTGCAAAGCGACCGAAATTGCCGGGGCTTGGCTTTTTCGAGCGTGCCTTTCCGACCGGCTCGAGGGGCCGGTTCGCCAATATTTCGCCTGGGCGTTTCAACACCATATTGCGGGCCTCATCTTCCCCACATCGCTTCGTAGCAACGGCAACCGCCTGCGAAAGCCCAGGGCGCCGGCGGGTGACGCCATGGGTGTCCGAAGCGATAATATCTACTCTACCCTCGTCAATCAGCTTTTCCGAATAGTAAAGCGCCGTGCGCCCAAAAGCACCAACAATCGAGTCTGCGGTAAGTTGAATTAGGCAACCCACTGCATTCAATTTCTCAACAACGTCGTAATTTGCCTTGATCCATGTCAGCCGCTCAGGATGGGTAAGAATCGGAACGAACCCGGCGTTTATGAGGCGCAGCGCGAAATCTTCCAGCTTTGGCGGCAAGACGTGATGCGGCGGCTCCAATAAAAAATAGCGAGATCTGTTCAAGGTCGGCACGCTACCCAGCGCCAATTGCTCTGGCAGATCCGGCGCTATATGCACGTCGGCGCCAACGTAAAGAGCAAGCGGTATTTCGGCGCGGCGCAGCGCCTGTTCCAATTCTTGAACCGCGAGGGCAATATTTGCCGATCTGTTTTCGTACATGCCCGGCACGATATGCGGCGTACATGCCATATGCGTCGTTCCGTCGGCCACCGCCAGCCGCGCCATTTCCAGCGATTCAGCAAGACTGGGCGAGCCGTCGTCAAGACCGGGCAAGATGTGGGAATGCAGGTCGATCATAGGTGGCCGCACTGAAGCAACGTGACGAGTTCTCCCCGAAAACAGGTAAATGCGCCACCCGCACGATAGCGAATGACGCATCTATCAAGCTCATCCAATGCTGCAGAATCCAAATCCAAGCTATTCGCCGACAGCGCTGTCGTCATCGTGCGAGCCGATGTCCAGCGTTGCCGCGCCACCTGTCACAGGGCCGCCCAGCGATGCGAGGCGAACTCGCCGCGCACGAAGCGCATCCGGCTTCAACTCAAGCAACAGCGCTTTATGGTTGACGCACTCCATCGATACCCCGACTCCAGCGGCGCGCCAGGGCGGCACAGAGGCGCCGGCAACACACTACAGCACGAGCAATCACACGCCCCCATACTGTATTAAGTCTAACGGCTCACGCCGCCGTTGCCGTCACCATCATCTTGCGTAGCAGCAAGAATACCAGCCGCACCAACCATGCCCCCAAAAATAAAGAGCGGAGTGTTGGACCGGCTGTTGTCGCCCGGGGGAATCTGAGCCGTATGCTCAGAGCCCAGCATTCTCAGGCAGATATTGTTCCCGACACGAGAAATGTCGAGGCTTGAATTCGCAGGCACATCCAGGCTGCAGCCACCGACATTGACGGAAGCCGATCCCTTAGCACCGACCACTATGCGGCTGCCGAAATCCAGCGCATTTCCCGCTTTTGCCGGGCCATAGCCCGCGGCTTGCGAAACCATTACGTCGCCATTAGCGCGCCCGACGGAACCAATCGAACTCGCCGCTCCCTGGTAGGGAGTCGTACAGGTGCAAGACGCATCCTGAGCGAAAGACGAAACCGGGCCGAAACCGATCGTGGCAACAAATCCGGCTAACGCAACTTTTACAGTGAGGTTCATTCGTTTCGATCCTTTTTTCCCGCCGCACCTCGGCCCCACCCGGGCACCAAGGTATTGAATAAGCGCGTAACAGCTTTTTACGTTGATTCCAACCTGCTTCGCAAATGCGAGATGATTTTTGGTTTCTCCTGTGTTTCATTGGACACACTCGCTTGCCGCAATATCTCGTGGGCGTCTGAGGGCCATCGCGCCGATGCTTTGGCACAGGGATTGTGGTCGACTCTATTTAGCGTGGGGCGTTATCGCACATTCTGTCTTTCGTTTTGTGACAGGCAGTTGGCGAAGCCGTGAACTACGAACCCTTATTGGCGAGATTGTAGGTCGAACCCGCCCGCGCCGGCTGTCCGCACAAGATGAGCACCCTGGACAAGCTCCCGACACGCAACATCGACCTGTCGCCGTTGAAATCGATGATTGAACTAGCCAAGGGCAAAGGATCTTTCCGTGTGCGTCGGCTGCATCACACCAAGGCAGATCGGCTTAGCGGAACGCTAAACAGTAGCGCGAGCGTGCATGTGCAACCTTAGTGCCAGAAGGTCAGCTGCGGCCGGCACATATGGTAGATGAACAAATCCGCCAGTTGACCCACGAATTGGTCGTTAGTGGATGTGGCAAGCCATCCAAGACGATAGGCGCTGATGTCACTCGGAGCCGCGCCAGAGGTCTCGGCGATCGCAGCCGACGGCCGGTACAGCATATGGTTGACTGTTTAACGTCGGGCATGTCGCACATTCTGTCTTTCGTTTTGTGACAGTCAGTTGTCGTGAACTACGAACCTGACAGGCAAGGCTTGTAGGTCGAACCCACCTGCGCCGGCTGTCCGCACAAGATGCCATTCTCGGCAAGTTTGGCGGCCAAATCCGCGCCATCGGACGTGAGGCATTGCACAACGATGGCATCACCAAACTTTGAGGCGACATTTCCGTCGCAAGGCGTCCCCATGCCGACCGGCTTGCAGGTCAGGGCGAGCCCTTGGTAGTCCCGGCGCGCCGCGTCCGTTACGATCGCCCGTAGGGATTGGGGCTTGGTAAACGCCACGCCGCACAAAACGATCTTGCGGCCGGCGACGCGAAGGTCATCGACTGCCTGGATGGAGAGCTTGCCCTCAAACGGCTCAAGTGCCGCTGCCGGGTTTGGGGGTTGCGGACGAACAGGCTTCCCTTTTTTGACGACAATGAGAAAGAAGCCAACCACAAACGCCAAGGCAACGAGTGCTAATAAGCTTAGTTTCTTGAACGACAAAAATCCTCACCCCCGCCGCGGCCAAGCACGTGTCACTTATTAATCACCTCTGGCGGAGACGTCCGGACGACTCACGTGGTCGCATCCATTTCAATCGAAGAAATTCGTCAACTGCGCTATCGAGCTTCGCCGAGGGTGCTGTCCTGCGGCGGGACGATCCAGATGTGCGGGAAAGCTAAACGCGGACCAATGTCAAGGAGAGGCACAGAGGATCCCCCGGAGAAACCAGTCTGCCGTGGTCTATGGCCGCGGTTCACAAGCCTCCTGGCTTCCACTGGCGGACGGTCGTCGACGTGAGCATGCGGCCCATCATGACGCGCAGACAAATTCGCACTGCTGGCCATGCCGCGCTCAATCGGCTGTGTGCCTCGGGTCAATAGATCTGCAGCCCTCGCCTGTTCAGGACCGCCAGCGTTGTGTGCCGACCGTCGATACTGATCTGGGCGTTGAGTTGACCGCACTGGACGGGGTAGGTTGTGCGCTTGTCGTCACTCTGCCACGGGTTGATCGCCATCACGATGCATTCGTCTTCGTCCACCATCACTTTGCGGATCAACGCTTCTTGTGCTTTCCATACTTCATGGGCAGGTCGGTCGATCAGCAGCCGGCCGCGGGCTAATTTCTCGGAAAGCGCGCCGACCCTGCTCAGTGACCGGACAAAAAGCGGTAGCTGCTCGTAAGGCTGTTGCGTCCCGGTTTTCACCTGAGGCTCATAGCCCCACAGAACGATGCCCTTGGCGCCACTGAAATAGGGCACGATCGCCATCGCCTCGACCAGATAGGATGGGAACTCCTTCCCTTTCAACGCACTGTTTGCGCCGTGAAATCGCAGCCACTCATAGGCATAGAGCGGCTTCTCACCTACGGACCGGGTGCGCAGATAATTCTCCTCGACATTGGTCGCCATGTATAAGACAGCGTCAGGCCGATCATAGAAAACGTATATGCTAGCCACGTAGAAATCGACGTAAGGCTCGATATACTTCCACAGTCGCCAATCCGACTTGTGCGTGCCGTCGTTTTGAGCGGCAGCCGGGGAAATGCTGCGGTGGAATGGCTGCACACCGTATAGTCCAACGCGAGCCGTGGGATAGCTTTCCTTTGTCCATTTCAGCGGAAGCCAGAACCATTCCGCCCACTGTTTAAAATAGGCTTCGTCGAAGGCTTCCCTCGACTTCGCGCCAGAAGCTTGCCGTGGCGCCTTGTGCTGCCAAGCGATCTTGGTGTCTTCCTCAAAGGGGAATTCTATGTCCTGGACGTAGATCCCCTTCGGGGGAGCCCGTTGGATGTTTCGCCGGATGATGCGTTCGAAGAACATTGGTTTCTGCCACGGATTGACGTGGTGACTACCTATTGCGCTGGTGATGTTCTCGCGTTGCCCGCCGGGAAAGTCCGCGTAAGTGTTCAAGATTGTCACAGGCTCGAACCCCCGGGCGTAGGCGTTCTTCGCTGCTTCACCCTTCGAGCCATCGATCACGTTCCAGTATGCCTTGAGATCGCCAGCCATGGAGAGCTCAGGAATATTTGCCCAGCCGACGTCCTGCGGCGACTGCGCAAGGCTGCTTCTTCCGCAAAAGGCAAGAAGGGCAAAGCCCACAAAAATCCCCGCAGAGGTCACCACTGCGAAGCGACGTTTGATCTCTGCTCTTTTCACAATTGCTACATCCGAGGTCCGAGTCGCGTTGTTCATTTTGACTACCTGACGTGGCGTCGCCGGGAAGAACCTAACCAACCAAGTCTTGCTTTATTCCCAGGAAACATGCCACCACAGCATGGGATCAAGCACTTAGGCGGCAGATTTCCAAAGCTTGGTTGACGGGCAACCCTGTTCATTTGATTATGGATTTGGTACCCGCCAGCAAGAAATGACAACTCAGAAAGTCGGACATGAGCCACGGTTTTGAATCCAAGACTTATCCAGAAATGCTCGCTGGCGGCTTCAGTCGCGTTGACGGAACAATCCAGTTCTACACGAGAGTGAATGCCCTTCTTTCAGAGGACATGGTGGCCATGGATTTCGGATCCGGACGCGGAGGATGGTACACCGACGAGAAGCTGCCTTACCGCCGTTCCCTCCGGAATCTCAAAGGCAAGGTGAGAAGGGTAATTGGGGTCGACGTTGATCCGGCCGTATCGGAGAACCCCTCCATAGACCAAGCTGTGGTCTTCGATGGGTCTCGTATACCGCTAACCGATGCCTCGGTTGATATCATCATCGCCGACCACGTTTTCGAGCACCTGCCCGATCCTGCCAATACAGCCGCGGAACTCGACCGGATATTGGCGCCAGGTGGCTGGATTTGCGCGCGGACGCCAAACAAGTTCGGCTATGTGGCGCTGGTCAACCAACTGCTGCCGGAGAACGCAAAATCAGCAATCCTGCATTTCGCCCAGCCAGGTCGCAAGGACGAGGATGTCTTCGAAGCCCATTATCGCCTCAACACCAGATCGGCGTTGCGGCGTCACTTTTCCGGATATGAGATCGCCTTGCATTCCTGGGAGGCCGAGCCGGCCTATCATGCCGGCAAGGCAGCAATCTTTCACCTGGTGAGAGCCTGGAGTTCACTGGTTCCGAGCGGCATGAGCACGGCGCTTTTTGCGTTCATGCGTAAATCCCAGGTCGGAACCCGACAGCCTGGAGTTCTTGATGAAGGCAAACGCCGCGACCGTTAATCAGCCGGGCAGGTGATGTTAAACGCCCCTCAACTCTGAATAAACCTACTGGCCTTCTCCGCAGGGATAGCAATTGTATTCCACGCCGGACTCTCAATATCGGAATTTGGCAGGAGCGGTTTGGCACCGTCGAATAGCCGATAACCGCTCCCGACCAGGATGCCACCAACTTCAACGGAGTTACGAGGGGAAACCTCGATAGCCAGGGCCGGACGCGCGTCTCTCAAGAAGCGAGAACTCGCATCAAGCAATTCCGCCTCGGCCCCTTCGACATCGATTTTCACGACATCAGGCGATGGCAACAACCTAAGGCACTCATCAAGAGACAGACACACGATGGTTTGCAGCTCACGGACACCGCCCGCCTGCGAATTTCCGTATTCGGCCAGCGCATTCGAGGCTCGTGCCCGGCTGGCAATGGCAAACGACCTGAAGCCCATTACGCCCGCCATTCCCGCGGGGATGATCAGCAGCTCTGCGGCTTCACTAGGCTGAAGGCTAGCGGTGCGGCGCAGCAAAGCCACCAGGGAAGTGTCTGGTTCGAACGCAACAACGCGCCCTTTTGAACCGACCAAACCAGCCGCGGCGACGGTGAAAAGCCCAATGTTGGCGCCAATGTCCCAAACGGTATCGCCTTTCCTTATCAACATTCTCGCCGCCGAAAGAAGGTCTGGGTCGATTTGGGAAATTGGCTTGAAGAAATATCGCAACCCTCCGGCCGTAGAGACCATAATCGGCAAACCGCCAAATTCCTGAGGCATTTGGCGGCGGCGTACCTGATCACGCATCATCCGTTCCAACAAAATTCTAAGTTGGCGCATCAGAATACGAGACCCACACGCAGAGAAGCTCTCATTTACGTTCCTTTCCACGCAGAAATTTACGACCGAATCGTTTGAAAATGCCAAATTTTGTAGCAAGAGTACTGAAATTCAGCCGGACCATCGATAACCCGAATTTAAAAAATTATGTGAATAAGAAACATGCCCCCCCGATACCACCATCTAGACAAATACCATACTTAAGTCTTTTGCGACCCGCCATAATGCGAAGAGTGAGCGGCTTTTGCATCTATCATGATTTCGTAAGCCAGCCTAAGACAGGCAAACTGGTACCCTGCAGCACCGTCCAATATTCCAAGTCGGACAATATAAAGATAAATAAAAACTAAGAATGGGCGTCCAGGAATCCTGTAGGCCAAGTTCTTCTGTGCTTCGCGCCTGGCGCCGGGATCTCTAGACACTAAAAATTTTACTATGCCCAACGTAATTGGCGTTGCCCTAGTCAGTCTCGCTTCCATCGTTGAGTAGCGATTGTGCCTTTCCAGCCACCAGTCCAAGCCCTTATTAAACGGAAAATGGAGAATATGGCCCTCAAGCTCCTTGGCAGAACCGTCGGCGCGGTAACTCTCGTTTACCTTGCGCTCTACCAGAACCCTTCCGCGGCGAAATACCCTAGGGAACCAAGTAGGATATCCTGAGGAGCGTCGAAGCCAGCGATCCAGAAACAGGTCCTTTCTCCGAACCCGAAACATAGCGACGCTTGCATCTGCTGTCTCAATGTGATGTTCGATCTCCGTTGCTAGCTCATGCGTCATCCTTTCGTCCGCGTCAAGCATAACAATCCACTCATCAAGGCCGGGCAACGTTAGACCAAAATTTCGTTGATCTGCGTAGTCAGTAAAAGGTCGAGTTACAACCACCGCTCCCATCTCCTCTGCTATCTTGGCAGTACCGTCGGTACTTTTCGAGTCAAGTACATAGATTTGCTCCCGCCAAGGTATTGACGCTATGCAATCTGCAATGTTGATTGCCTCGTTGTAGGTCAGAATCAAAACTGATGGCATTCACGTTTACCCACGACCTGGATTTCCGACCACGACAGTACCTTCATCCACGTTCGAAACAACCACGAGGGTGATGGCGATCTTTGACTTTAAGGTCAGCGTGTACCGACGCTCCTGGCCGGGTTCCCAACAACAACCACATTCGGACCGACGTCACGTACGACGACAGCCCTGGCTCCGACCACGGCTCGTTCACCAATTGTGACTCCCGGACCGATGAATGCATCGGCGCAGATCCATGCCCCGGCACCAATGGAGATCGGCGGTTTTGTGAGCGGCATTCGAGGATCCCTGTGGTCATGCGAACCCGCGCATAGATGTGCACCCTGCGAAATTGTGGCGGCCTCCCCGATACTGATCTTTCCCAGGGCGTAGAGCACAGCCCTGTCCCCAATGGCAGCGGAGTCACCGATGACAAGATTCCATGGAATGGCGATTCTCACAGAGGGATAAACATGCACGTCCTTGCCGACGGTCGCGCCGAACCGCCTGAGCAAAAACCGCCGCCATCCCCACAGAAGCCTTGGGCTCACCGAGAACAGTGGCCCCGTAAGAGCCCAGAGGGAGCGACCCAGCTTTTCCTTCCTGGACCACTTCCGTGACGCCCGATTGGCGGCTACATGCGAGGCTAAATTAGCGGAATCCATCTTGTCCAATCATCCAGAGGCCGTGGTGGCCTCCTTTCTGTTACTGCTGGCTGCGAGCCTGGCGCGAGCGAGAGTTTGGTTCGAAGCACCGATCATGTATCAGTGAGCACAAAGTCCGGCTGCTCATCGCTTTTGACACACCAGCGATAGACATGGGCCATGTTCACAGCGATCCTCTGCCATGAGAAATCGCGTTCCATCCATGCCCGGCCACGCGATCCCATTGCATCCAGGGACCTGCGCGGCATCGCCATAGCGGTTTCCAGGGCCGCGGAAAGTGGCTCTATTCCATGATCTATCCACCAACCGCATCCATGTTCGGCGAGCCCCTTCCATGGCGCACCAACGGTACAGATTACCGGTGTCGCATTCGCTAGGGCTTCGGCCACCACCATACCAAAATTTTCATTCAAAGTAGGTAAAACGAACAAGTCGGCATCCTGATACGCTTCTTGCTTGGCCTCGCCAAAGACGGCATCTTCAAAAACTACTCTGGCCAAACCGAGCGCCTTGCAGCGTCGTTCCAGTGCCTCCCTGGTCCCTTTCTCGGAAGGACCGACTATCCGAAGTCGCCAATTGCCATGCGCCACTTCTATACGTGCCCATGCTTCAACAAGACGATCAATTCCCTTCTTGGGATGTATTCTACTCAGGCAAAGTACAGTTCGCGTTCGTTTACCCTCTTTTGGCCTCCCGGCCAATAAAGGCAAATCGATTCCATTCGGAATAATTGCCACCGGCGCGGTCAGTCCAAAAGCACGTAGTTCTAGACACTCCTGTAGACTGGTAGCGTGGAAGCAGGTTGTGGAGTGAAGTGCGCGCTTCTGTGCCATGCTCCAAAAAGCCCGCTTTCTATAATAAGAAAATTGAAGCGCAACTTCACCCAACATCCCTCTGGGAGATACAATCAATGGTCGCCCATATCGCGCCGCGCTCCAGCCTGGGTAGACATTCGGCATCAGCCAGAGCCCATGCGAGTGAAAAATCGCCCCGGAGCTGGCTAATTGATCCAACGCCTCGTGAAGCTTTCTTGAAAAACACAGTCTCTTGGCGACCGGTACTTGGCCAAAATCGCACGGAAAAACGCGAGAGCGCGCACCGTTCGGGTCCGGTTGCCCTCTCGTCGTCGTGCTCCACAGCTGCGATTCGATTCCCCGTTCACACAGAGAATCCGAAAGCCGCCGAACCGAATAGCTTGGACCAGAGGCTTCCGCAGCAACTGATGCCACAACTTGCACGACCTTCATATGACCGACCATCTCTGCAACCAGATCGATCCAGCCGCCTCAAGAAACACGACACCGAATTCTCGGCCGTCACTCTAATCACATCTCGCTGTGCATTCTGTCGATAAACCGAGCAACAGCATCGGCGAATGGCTGCGGCCCAAATTTCGTAGCCACCGACCGAGACGCGCTTTCTGCTTCCTGCCAGTGGTGCGTGTCCCAGGAAGCGATGGACCGCAGGGCGCGAGTGATGGCATTCACATCACCGGGACGAAACAAAACCGAGTTGCTTTTCGTTGCAAAGTCCGAGGCCGCGCCTACAGATTGTGACAAGGCAAGAGCGCATCCGCTGAGTACAGCTTCATGCGCCACCAAACCCCATGGCTCGGACAGGGATGGAAGGACTAGACAGCGCGCGTTCCGGAATACATCAGCAAGTTGCGCCGGCTGAAGAAAATTGGAGACCTCGATCAAGGGATGACGAGGGAGTTGGTCCCGCAATGGCCCGGCCCCACAGATCTGAAGCGACCAATCCGGATTATCAGCAGCGAAGTCGACAAACGCCTGCGCCAGGGCTACAACGAACTTCACCTGCACCAGTCTTCCAACGAACAAAAAGCGCTTGGGGCGAGAATGTAGGGGTGCGCCCCCGTTGAACAACGATGGGTCGGCGCCGTACAGTCCCTGGAGCACCGTACCTGGCCGATAACCCATGCGCTCGGCGTATATTGTTCCCGAAGCCCCTGGCACAAACACACCATCGAAGCGCCGTCTCAAAAGAACGCTATGTCGTATCGGATCAAGCAGGTGCTGGCGCAGGGTACCTTGCCAATTCGAATCGGTTTGCAAGATTACTTTTCCGCCGTTGGACCGGCAGCGGGCAGCGAGTGAATTGAAGGCCGGCCAGTGAAATCCCCCTTGAAAAAATAAGTCGGGACGGCGCATGCCCAAGCGCGTCCAGTCGGCATTGGTGTCCCGACCATCAATCCAGTGTACAGCCTGACCGAGAGAACGCTCCATGCCTACAATCGGCACAACCGGCCGGGTTCCAATCACTGTCACGCGTCCAGGAAATCGGTCAATTACGAGACGAATGCATCTAGCTGCATAGTCTGGAAGACCAGACCAAGCGAACGCAATCGATTCGATGTTACGTGTCGTCATGGCTATTTCCGTCTATTTTGTGTTCATCGCAGGTGCCTAACACCAAGTCCGCTTGCACCATAAAACTTGTGATGCGGAGCGTTCAGGGATCTTTGTGCGCCGACTAGAGAACCAGCACCAGCAATATACAAATAGACCATCATTGTATGTGAGGAAAATACGCCAAGGAATACTGCCTCAAAGACGCTTATGGCGAGAATCAACACAATGGCTGATAAATATAGGTCCACCTGTTCCGTATCCAAACGACGATTCCTTAATCTACTAATGCTGGAAAAATACATAACAGAAGATACAAGAAACATCAACATAAATACCAACGCTATCACTCCCCCACTGGACGCTGCAGATATCCAGGAACTTACAGTAAAATAATATCTTGCCGGCTCCTCGCTTGGCTCGCTCCCGACGAAGGGACTTTTAAGAAACTGATTCCATCCCGCAATCCAGTACTCAGATCTAGTATCGGAACGACCTTCCACAAAACGGGATCGAATTAAGTCTGATATTGATTCATAAAATGAGAAGTAGGCCAAAGGTAACACCAAAACGGATAACATCAACACATAAATTATACGGCGCCGGTCCAAGAAAACCCGACAACTTATAAGAATACACAGCAGCGTCCCAAAAAAACCTAACCGAGATCCTGATTGATACTCGAGAAAAAGGACACACGCCAACATGGCTCCCGCCGACACTCCAACAATGCTTTTTACTCCATAACGAACGACACAATACACTAGCGCCGGTACGCACAAAGCGCACACCATCGCCAAGTGCTGTGGGTTTGCGGTCACGCCGAAAAATCTCCCACTAAACTTGACAGCCGAGCTACCGGGAAAATAGATGTAGGCATACACATTGCAAGGCAAAAAAAGAATTGAAAATATGTAGATAACTTTTACAACATAAGGCATGAGGTTTAACCCCTCAAAGCTCTCTCGTTCGTAGGATGATGCACATACTACAAACACTAATATTTGTATAGATATCGCAAAAGACCCTAAGATAAATATCTCCGAGTTACCATAGAGAAATAACTTAAAAATAATGAACACGTTAACTGCTGCGATGTAAATTGACGCGTTTCGCCAGTCTCTACGGCGAATCCCCTTCCCCAACATTAAGGTTACGACAACCGCTATCAACATAGCTCCAAGTGACAGATTCCGCCCTTGAGCAAAAAGAAGTTCAAGCGGAGCATTCATAGGGGGGTATAGCTGACCTTCGAAATCTTGCGCCTTCGCAAAAGCCGCAAACCAGAGAGCCATACCAGAAGTCGCCGCGGCAACCGAGCGCCCCCGGGACCATCGGCTTTTCCTTCCATTTACCATAAGAATCCTTGTTCCGAATACAAGTCTGTGTAATTGCGTACATTCCGTCTGACACTTGGAAAATACCTCGTTTTGGTCAGAAGGACCTTGACAATAATCAACTCCTTCCTGCGAGACCTGCATTTATAACCTGGATAAAAGTCCGACGCCATTCACCAATCTCGCCATCGTCGGGACCTATCTGGTGACCGGCGGTAGACCGTCCCGCGATTAAGACCTTCGCCAATTGCTCCGTGGCCCCGTATCTCACTGGAATAAAGGGGATTCCGGACTCCGACGCCAGCCGAGAAACCACTGCCCCCTCACGAGTGATAGGTACCGAGCCCAGTTGTACTGCTCGACCAAAAATGCCGGAGGCCTGGTCATATGCCGGATTATAACATGCCCAGATTAGCTCTGAGGTACTTATCAAACTCAGCAGTTCGGCGTCAGAAAGAAATCGGTCGATCACGACCCCTCCTGCATCAGAAAGCTTTTTTAACACGCCGCGGGTGTGCGAGTTTGCCGAGCCCGCCACCACAATCTGAGCGTGTTCCTTGATTTCCGGAAACTGCTCCAGAGCGTCGGCAAGGAACTCCAAGCCCTTCCCGGCATTCAAAACGCCAACCGCAGTGCACAAGCGCTTGCGACCTGCCATCGATCGAAGTTGGGCAGATAGGCTGGTCTCCTTTGGAGATAGAACGGATACACCGTCATGCAAGTCCCAATACTCTGGGTCACGCACACCTGCAGTGGCCACCTGAGCGTATCTGGCCACTACATCGAACGGGGTTATGGCTACAACTGTGAGTCCTGGAAGGTGTCGCAAAGCCCTGAAAAGCAGCCATTTTAGATGGTACTTCAGCTTGCCAGGCATGAAACATTGCTCTGGCCGCAGAAACAACGCGACCGTATTCTTACCGATAAGGCTTCTTACTAAAGAGAAACAGACGAATGAAAATATATGCTCGTCGAGCGTCGCAAACAATAAGTCCCTGCAAGATACCAATTTATAAGCCATCCTAAAAGTAATACTCCCAAAGGCTCTTTCCATTCCAAAGATATCACTTAGCGTAGTCAAATATGATTTCCTGTGACCGCCACAGGTTTTCACATAGACCACTCTCTCGACCGTTTCCAAAAGACCTAGCTCCGATCTAACAGCCAGATTCCAGTCGCCGAAGGCGCGGATCAAATGCGTACGGGAGAACCCCAAAATGGGCATAGATACCCAGTTGACATGATGTTAGCAACGACGCAGGTCAGGCAGCCTTGTCAAGAAGCTGGAACACGTCCTTCCACATCTGCTGCACACCGTCCTTGATTCGCGCCCCGGGCTCTGCGAGTCCAGCTGAGAGCGCGGCGCGTTGACCACCGTCGATGAGGGCGCGAAGCTTGGCGTTGAGACCTTCCTCGCTAGCCGACACATCGGCCAGCATATTCTCGCAGCCATAATCCTCGAACAGGGCTCGGTATTTATGGCTCCAGCCCGTGCCGACCACTGGCACTCCCTGGGACAAGGCGCTGATCAGGGCATGGTAGCGGCTGCCGACCAGTCCGCTGCATTTGCCAATCAGGCCTTTTGCCTCGAGAGGATCGCCTGCCGTCCATATCTGAATGGGTTCGGAGAGCTGTGCGTTGACATGCTCGGCCAACACTCGATCCCCGGCGCCCTCATGAATCAAGAAGAACGGAGTCATTCCCGCCCACTGAAACATACTCGCCACTTGACGTAGAAAGCCCGCATAATTGCCGCTTACGTCACCGCTGGTTTTGTCGACCATCCGCGCGTTCGGCACGATCGCCACCAGTTTCTCGCCTCGCGGAGGATTGGCGGGCGGACGAGCTACCAGCAGATTGGTGAAGTCGGGCGCAAGCCGCATCGACGCACGGCCGCCTACCGCATCGACAAGATTTTCCATCGAGTATTTATCCCGGGCGAAAATCAGGTCCGCGTGGTCGGCAACGACATTTATTGCGCGGCGAATGCGATCCGTACCAAACGGACCTAGTGCCTGAGGCAGCAGAATGAGGCGCTTGCCCGCGCGCTTCCAAGCGACGGCCCGGCGGGCCAAATCCTCGGTATGTTGCGGGCCCCATTGGTCCGAATAGGCTAGGCCGGCGGCGTCGAGGATCACATCCACCTCCGTTCCCGTCACAAAGCCGAAACGATGACGCAACTTGCCCGGGGCGAGTTCGACGATCTTGCCGAGATCGACGCCACGTCGGACTAGCTCCGCCCTATGCCAAAGACCATATCGCGCCCGGAGTTCATATGGACTGGTCGCGTCAGGCGCCATCGCAACCCGCGCAGCGGGGAACCGCGCCTTCACTTCCTGTGAGGCCGCGATGAGCATCATCGCCGCCCCCTTGTTCTCAAATCCGGCTTTTCTGATTTCAAATGTCAAGGTCATAGCGCTTGAAGCAAGAGGTCCGCCCCTTTTTTCTGAGAATATGGTATGTGACCGTCCCGGTCGGCGTAGCCCACCGCAATGAACATGATCACCCGCTCATGGGTCTTCAATCCCACGGCCGCCTGCAAGGCTTTTTCGCGTTCGTCGACATCAGGCCAATTGATTGCGCAGGTCGACAGGCCCAGTGTCTGGAACGCGAGCATCAACTGAGCCGAAGCGAGAGACGAGTCGATATAGACCAGGTGCCTGTCGCGCTCATGTACATAGTAGGAGAGGTCTCCGACAACGAGGATGAGACATGGGATGTTTTTCGAAAAACCGCCCGTCCCGCCGGCAAAGGATGCAATGTGAGCCGCCTTTTCGGGATCCCGGAACAATAGGAACGAATAGGGCTGGCGGTTGCAGGCGGAGGAAGCAAGAGAGGCGGCCGAAACGGCCTTCTCGATAAGATCTTCAGGAACCGGCGCAGGAGAATACCATCGAACCGAACGCCGTTCCGAAAACAATGTATACAGCTGATCGAAGCTGATGTCGCTGCGTGTACGGCCCGAGCTTGGATAAGGCACGAAGCTTGGTGCCGGCGTCTGACCTGGCCATGCGAGGAAACGCTCCTTTGCCTTCTTGATCCTGGGCGTCTCGGCTACTATCGAGAAATAGGTCGTCAGGACGTCAGCTGCCCATTTCAGCTCATCGCGGTCGAGCGCTGTTCCAGCCGCGCCGCGCAGGAACAGAGATACGGTGGCCTCGATGTAATCCTCCGCAAATACGGCCCTCCTCGGGCGCATGATCAGCCCCTTCTCAAGACGATGTATGTTGCGGCGCAGCTGCGACGAGCTCCTCTGGACGGCGATGTCGCTGTTCCGATTGGCAACGATCCCAGACAAAACGGCACGATGCTCCCGATAGAAGCGACCGCTGAAAAATGTAAAATAGACCGACGCAAGGAACCCGCTGCGGCTCGCGGGCCGGATCAATCCGGCGCGCAGGCGGTCGAGCAGGACCACGAAAAGTGCCCGAGCCGCCTGGCGGGGGGAACGCCTTGCGAACCTCTGGAAACGTGCCGCTTTGTCGATGAACTCGGTCATCTTCAGCCACTCCTGAATTTTCGGTAGAGTGTCATTAATTTTCGGAGGCCGCGCCATGGTTGAAACAACGATCTGGTCATCATGCGGAAGATCGGCTGTGTGTCGGAGGACAAGACCAAGGCGAAGTAGGATGCGGCCGCGTAGGAGAAAAGAGTCGCAGCAGCCGATCCTATGCCCCCAAATTGGGGTATGAGCACTAGGTTCAGGCCAACGTTGAGCAGCGCCCCGGCGCCTTGGGTCATCATAGAGAACTTGGCCATGTTCTTAATAATCACCCAGCGACTAAAGCCTTGGCGTAGGAATATGAACGGCAACGATAATACGTGAACCAGAAAGATCGGGACAGCGGGGGAGTAGGATGGACCCATGGCAAGATTGATCGTTAGCGGGCCGAGAGCTAACAGGCCGACCAGCACGATCAGCGCCGAGGTCGCGAGAATGTCGAACAGATCCTGCAAGCGTTCCGCAAATGCCGCTGGATCCCCGGCATTTATCTGCACAAGTTTTGGAAATACCGTGCCGACGATCGCCGCCGGAATGAAATAAAGCGCCTCGGAAAGGAGCGATGCGATTGAGTATATGCCGACCGTTTCGGGGCCCTGCATGGCCCGCAGCATCACCTGATCTATCTTAAGATAGATGACTGCGAACATAGATCCCACGAAGATCATCACGCCCTCGCCAAGCATAGTCCTGGCCCGCTTCATCGAGAAAGACCAGGTGCCTAGCCGTGGACCTCCACGCCGCAGGAACATTACGATCAGCAGTATGGCTCCGATCGCCGCGCCTAGGGTCTGGCCCACTCCCACGGCGACCACCCCCGCACCGGCGAGAACGGCGCCCACCTTGAATGCCCCCCCCGCCACCGCGCCGGCGAGGTTGGAAACGACGGCATAGCGCGCCTCGACGCGCGAGCGGAACCAATTGCCCAGCACCGCGCTGATCGGCTGCATGGCGACGGCAAGGCTTGCCAGCACGAACAGCCAGCGTTCCTCGGGAAGATTACCGGGCATCAGCAGCCCGAACGTCAGGATCCCCAGGACGGCCAAAGCGAATCCGGCGCCCTTCATGACGAACGCAATGGCAAGCGTTTCGGATTGCATCCGGCGCTCGTCGAGCAGTTCACGAATCAGAAGCCCGTCCAGCCCCATATGGCCAACGATTCCGAACAGGGCGACCAAGGACATGACATAGGCGTACATTCCAAACTCTTCGGGCCCCAGATATCGCGCGACGACGACTGTGACCAGAAGGCCCAGGACCCGCGCAACAAGGCTGTCGGCCATCATCCAGGCGCTGTTGAAGAAATAGCTCTTCATTCAGTCGAAGCGGCATGCGTCAGAGGAAGACAACGTGTGACCTTGGAAGACATGCTGCCAGCCAGGCAATCCGGCGGAATGCCCGAGGACGCTCTGCGCCGCGATTGCGGGGCGCGCGCCAATCCTCACTGCTTCACGGTGGACATCGCGGATCATGTTTGATTGCCCATCAACAAAGATTCGTAGAGGTCAATATGGAGGCGGGCGATAGCCTCTGGTGAGTATCGGTCGATTACGGCGGCGCGTGCTCTCAATCCGAAATTCTGCAGCAATGAAACTGGCAAGGCCCGTGCCGTCTCAACAGCGGCCGCTACTGCGTCAGCGTCACCGTGCTTTACCAGCCATCCGGTCTGCCCGTGGGTGATGATCTCCTCGGCTGGCGTTTTGACGAGCCCGATGACGGGAGTTCCGCATGCCATTGCCTCGACCGTGACTTTGCCGAACGACTCCTGAAGTGATGGCATCACGAACACGTCAGCCGCCGAGTATATCTGGTTAAGAATGACATCGTCGCGGATGAGGCCAAAGCCTGTGCAGTTTTCAGGTACCGGATCGACCAGTTCGGCAAGTCCCTTGCCAAATAGGCACCAGTGAACATTCTTGTCATTTCGGTAAACATTAAGAATGTGACGCATGATATCCGCACCTTTGCGTGGATCAGCCAAATTCAAGGCACCGGACGCGATTACAAATTTGTTCGCTGGGAGTCCCAACGCGCTACGCGCCTGCGCTTTGTCCATTGCGCGAAGCTGGCTCATATCCACGCTGTTTGGGATCACATGTATATCGCGCTCGCGCAGCACCGTACTCTTTCGGGCCTGCTCGGCGATCGTCTCGCTGATCGCAACGAACACTGATTGAGGCCCGTAATGCTTGACCTTGAACGCAACATCGTCGGATGTAATCGTCTCTTCGCCTCCGCCCAAAAGTGGGCACTGACCACAACCGCTGGCATATTTCTCGCAAGTTCCTGAGAAGTGACACCCGCCGGTAAATGGCCACATGTCGCGCAGCGTCCAGACCACCGGCCGCCTTTCGCGCCTAATTGCGCGCCAGAATGCCGGCCCAAGCGTTGGCGCGTGGGCCCATTGAATATGAATAACATCAGCTTGCCGATATTCTGGGGAATTGTGGAGACGAAGGCCGTGGGAGATGGGATGGAAACTCGCCGGGATGTCGCCGAACCGCCGCATTAAATACCACATGTACAAACGGTTCTTAACACCCACAGGAATACGTTGCAGCAGGGGAACTCTCCTCGCGCATAAGTCCTCCGGAAGATCCGGCTCAATTCTCCCTAGGATGCGCGAACGAATTCCTGCCTTCAATAAGGCTTCGTGCACCGCGCGAGTTCCTCGGCCTGCACCAGAGTTGAGCGCGCCGCCAATAATCTGAACAACATTCATGGTGTTCCAATTTCCATGCGACAGCCGTCTTATTGGTTGCTTTGACGTTGGAAAGCTCCTGATTGGAGCCGGTCTCACTCTCAAATCAGCCTGCCCCATTGTTTCGAGTTAAGGCCCGGCGCCTGCACGGCTGAGTATCGCGTCGGCCGTCCGGATCAGCTCTGAATGCGCATCGGGCGGCGATTCGAACGAACTCATCGAGCCTTGGAACCTCGCCGCAACAAAAGTGCCCCGCCTAGGCACCATTCGGTTTGACATCCGTGACTACAATTTATACGGCACTATATAAGGACTTAAAGTATTCCGTTGTTTTTCTTAACCCATCGTGTAATTTAACCTTCGGCTCCCATTTAAGTATCTCTTTGGCCAATGAAATATCCGGGCGGCGGCGGGTCGGGTCATCGGCCGGAAGAGGCTGACGAACCAATTTTGAACGAGAGCCGGTGATTTCCAGGACAGCTTCTGCAAGCTCCACCATCGTATATTCAACTGGATTACCCAGGTTGATCGGCCCGGTAACTGTGGCATCCGTATCCATCAACCGGACAAATGCTTCGATAAGATCGTCGACGTAACAAAATGAGCGAGTTTGGCTCCCGTCGCCGTACAGGGTAATGTCTTCACCGGCCAAGGCTTGCGATATGAAGTTTGAGACGACCCTGCCGTCCCTCAGGTGCATGCGGGGACCATAGGTGTTGAATATTCGCGCAACTTTGATGGCCACGTTATGTTGCCTGTGATAGTCGAAAAATAGCGTTTCGGCACACCGCTTTCCCTCGTCGTAGCAAGAACGCGGGCCGATCGGATTAACGTTTCCCCAATATGCCTCGGTTTGCGGATGCACGACCGGATCTCCATACACTTCGCTGGTTGAAGCCTGCATGATTTTGCACCTCAAGCGCTTAGCCAGGCCCAGCATGTTGATCGCCCCGTGTACGGAGGTCTTCGTCGTTTGCACCGGATCGTGCTGATAGTGAATTGGCGACGCAGGGCATGCCAGATTATAGATTTCATCCACTTCGACATATAAGGGGAAACACACGTCATGACGCATAAATTCAAAACGTGGGTGATCGTGAAGGTGGTCGATGTTTCGCTTTGTTCCGGTAAACAAATTGTCCACGCAAATGATCTCGTGACCTTGCGACAATAGCTTGTCTATCAAATGAGACCCCAGAAAACCGGCACCACCAGTCACTAGAATGCGTTTTCGGCTATCATAAATACGGGCCATTGTACCTTACTCGTGGAGGTTAAGATTATGCTGAAGCAATCCGGATCAGCTCGGTCCCGCCCATTGTTTCTGGCAGATAAAATATGATGCGCATTGACGCCGCTGAAGGACCAACTGCCAATGTACAGTCTGTCCGAATTCCCGGCATGCAGAAACGGGTAGTCGGCGTCAATATCTCCATCACCGCCGAAAAGAAGTCAGCGCAACGCAAGCTACGATCCAATTCGTGCTGCAATGAACTGGCCGACCTTGCGAACGGGCTTCGCGACCAGCGCATAATCGACCGGACCGGAACCGAGCCATTTGCGCCTGGAATGCAAGGCTTCGATATTATGAGCTACGTGAGAGCGAATGCCCTTGGTACTTTTGCCGCCTTGCATCATGTCAATCATGACCTGATCGATAAGTGCGGATTTGAACCCGAATGACTCAATGGCACGGAGCATCCAATCGTAGTCTGATGCGACCTTTAGTTCGAGGTCAAAGTCGCCCACGGCTTCCGCCACAGTTCGCCGCACATAAAACGTGGGGTGAGCGGGCATCCATCCGGTCCGAAAGCCCTTGGCGGGTCGGGCCGCAGCACGCCAGCGGCGCACGACCCGCTTGCTCAGATGGTTTTCGACAAAATCCAGGTCGCCATGCACGATATCGGCTGTCTCCAACCCTTCGGATATCCGTCCCAGCACTGTGCGATTGTGAAAGCAATCGTCTGAATTCAGCACGCCTACCGCGTCTCCGGTATAGAGACGCAGCCCCTTGTTGAGTGCATCATACATTCCGCTGTCGGGCTCGCTGACCAGCCGGATCTGGTCCGGTGGGTAAGACCGGACAATTGACAACGTCTCATCCGAAGAATTGCCGTCGATGACCACCAATTCCTTGTCGCCATGATGCTGGGCCAGGAAACTATCGATCGTATGCCGGATTGTCGCCGCGGAATTCCAACAAACGGTCAAGACCGAGATTTTCATGTCGACCCGGTCCAACGTCGCTTACTGTGCCGCCACGCGAATGCGGTCCTCGTCGAGGCGCCGGTGCTCGGATTCCCGTCTTACCGTTTCGAGGTCGGACTGAACCATTTCCTGGACCATCGTGGCGAGCGACGTCGTCGCCTTCCACCCGAGAACGCGCTCCGCTTTCGAGGCGTCGCCGATCAGAAGCTCTACCTCGGTCGGCCTGAAATAGCGCGGGTCCACCTCGACCAGAACGGCGCCCGATTTCGCGTCGATGCCTTTTTCGTCGACGCCCGAACCGGCCCATCGGATCTCGGTCCCGACCTCATTGAACGCAAGCTCGACAAAGCGGCGGACCGAGTGCTTCACCCCGGTTGCAAGGACATAATCATCTGGCACCTCATGCTGAAGAATTCTCCACATGCCTTCGACATAGTCGCGGGCATGGCCCCAATCGCGTTCCGCCGACAGATTGCCGAGGTAGAGTTTGTCCTGAAGGCCGAGGCTTATGGCGGCAGCCGCGCGCGTGATCTTGCGGGTGACGAACGTCTCGCCACGCATCGGGCTCTCGTGATTGAACAGGATGCCATTGGATGCATGGATGTCGTAGGCTTCGCGGTAGTTCACTGTGATCCAGTAGGCATAGATCTTTGCCGCCGCATAGGGTGACCGGGGATAAAAGGGCGTCGTCTCCCGTTGCGGGATCTCCTGCACCTTGCCGTAGAGCTCGGATGTCGATGCTTGATAGAAACGCGTCTTTTTTGTCATGCCAAGCAGCCGGATTGCTTCGAGCAGGCGCAATGTGCCGATCGCGTCGGCATTCGCCGTGTATTCCGCGGTCTCGAAGCTCACTTGCACATGCGATTGCGCAGCAAGATTGTAGATCTCGTCGGGCTGCACTTCCTGGACGATGCGGATGAGATTGGTGGCGTCGGTCATGTCGCCATAATGTAGCGACAGATTTACATTCATTTCATGCGGATCCTGGTAGAGATTGTCGATGCGACCGGTGTTGAACGACGAGGAACGCCGCTTGATTCCGTGGACATTGTAGCCCTTTGCCAAAAGAAGTTCCGCCAGATACGCGCCATCCTGGCCGGTTATGCCCGTAATGAGCGCGGTCTTTCTAGTCATTGTGCTTCTCCAGTGTCGATGGGACAATATTTCTCTACGCTAATCAATGCGATGTCGGGCATTCCAGATACCCTATTTCAAAAAGCCAGTGCTTATCCCCATCTGTAAGGCACGTGAGTGGCGCCTTGGCTGCGTCGACTAGCGATCTTTGCCGCTTGTCAACGCGCGCCAAATCCCGTCAGCATGGTTCGGATGGTGCGAAACACGATCAGCACGTCGAGCCAAGGGGAGAAATTCTTGATGTAGTAGAAGTCGTAGTGAAGTTTTTCGAGGACATCGTCGACGGCCGCGACGTGGCCCTGGTTGACTTGCGCCCATCCGGTAATGCCAGGCCGCACGATGTGCCGGTAACGATAGAACGGAAGCTCCGCTTCGTACCATTTCGACAGTACGAGCGCTTCCGGCCGCGGACCGATCCAGCTCATCTCGCCACGCAGGATGTTGAAAGCCTGCGGCAACTCGTCGATCCTGGACTTTCTCAAGAACTGCCCCAAACGGGTGATCCGTGCGTCGCCGGCCTTCGTGATGGCCGCTTCCTTCTCGTCGGCAGCCGTGTCGCTGAGCTTCATCGTTCGAAACTTGTAGACCTCGTAGGGATGGCCTCTGTAGCCCATTCGCTTCTGTCTAAATAGCGCTGGTCCAGGCGAATCAATCTTTACAGCAATCGCCACGAACAACAGCAAAGGCGAGAAAACAACAAGCACAAATAGCGCCGAAGCCCAGTCTATCGCCTGCTTTATTTTCAGGTACGCTTGGTTTGGATTCAACGAACCTAGAGTGTTTTCAGACAAGTGCTCGATCTCTACCCTGCCTGTGAGCGACTCGCTTATTTGCTTGACATGGTAGACCGGCGTTCCCGAGAGCGCGCTGTCGGCAATATACCGCTCCCACTCATCTGAAAGGTCGGCTCGAAGATCGGCCACCACCCCGGTCGCGTACCCAACGATTGTATCGGGCGAATGAATCCTGTGCCAGCTAACGCCCGGTATGCTGTCCAGCCTGTCGACGTCTCCGCCGGGAATTATCGCCAATCGGTGTGCATCGATCCGCCGGGTGGCCAAGCTCAAACCAAAATACCACAACGTCGATTGAATGAAGCTCGCTGCGGCCTGGAACCGGCTGTAATCGAACCTGAAGAAGAAGATCGTCGCGAACACCAGGCCGTAGGTCAGGGCGAAGGTTGGCAGAATATAGCCAGCCGCTGCAACGCCCGGAAAATTGCCGATGCGTTTATAAAAGAAATAACCTGTCGTGTGAGCGATAAATGCCGCAAAGATCGTAGCCTGCAGGTTCGGTGACCGGATCACATCCTGATCGACCGACAGGCGGATCAGCGCCGGCAGCAGAATCGCGAATGTCAATCCGCCAAGCAGCTGGAAGCGCATCCGGAGCAGCAGATGCCGTTTGTTAGGTAAATGGATACTGGTGGCGATCACTTTGAATCCCGCGAATCAACCCGGACGTTCACCTGACAAGATGCCGCTCTCGGCCAACGCTGGAATAGGCTATCCCTTGCCTGACGACGTCCTCACCGCGGTAGACGTTTCGCAGGTCGACCATCACCGGCGTCGCCATAATTGTGCGGAGCCGCTTCAGATCCAGCGACCGGAACGCATTCCACTCGGTGACGATGACGATTGCATGCGCGCCGTCGGCCACCGCGTAGGCGCTTTCCCCGAATTCAATGCCTTCTATCATCTTGCGCGCCTGCTCCATGCCGACCGGATCATAAGCCTTGATCGAAGCGCCTGCATCCTGCAGTGCCTGAATGATGGCCAATGAGGGGGCATCGCGCATGTCGTCGGTGTTCGGCTTGAACGTAAGGCCAAGGATACCGACAGTCTTGCCCCGCACCGAGCCGCCGCAGGCCTCGACCACCTTGCGCGCCATCGCCCGTTTGCGCTGGTCGTTTATCGAGACCGTCGTCTCAATCAGCCGCACGGGGCTTGCCGCGTCCTGCGCGGTCTTGACCAGTGCCAGCGTATCTTTGGGGAAACAGGAACCGCCATAACCCGGCCCGGCATGAAGAAATTTTGAGCCGATGCGGTTGTCCATGCCGATGCCGCGCGCGACGTCCTGCACATCGGCTCCCAACCGTTCGCAGAGATCGGCAATTTCGTTGATGAAGGTGATCTTCATGGCCAGAAACGCGTTGCCCGCATATTTGGTAAGCTCAGCCGTACGCCGGCTCGTATAGAATATCGGCGCGACATTCAACGAGAGCGGGCGGTAGATCTCGCCCATCACGGCTTTGGCCCGTTCGGCATCGGTCCCGACAATGATGCGGTCGGGTCGCTTAAAATCCTCAATCGCCGATCCTTCGCGAAGAAATTCCGGATTGGAGACCACCGCAAAATCGGCGCTGGGATTTTGCTCGCGGATGATCCGTTCCACCTCATCACCGGTACCGACAGGGACGGTCGATTTCGTCACCACGACCGTAAATCCTTTGAGCGCGCGGCCAACTTCGGCTACCGCGTCGTAGACGAACGAGAGATCGGCAAAACCGTCGCCACGCCGCGACGGCGTGCCCACGGCAATGAAGACGACATCCGATTGAGAAACGGCATCGGCCAGATTGTCGTCGAAACGCAAGCGGCCTTGCGCGGTATTGGTGGTGACGAGCTCGTCGAGCCCTGGTTCGTAGATTGGTATCTTCCCAAGCTTGAGCTTGGCAAGCTTTTCAACGTCACGATCGACGCAGCAGACCTGATGGCCAAAGTCGGCGAAACAGGCGCCCGAAACGAGGCCTACATAGCCGGCACCAATCATTGTTATTCGCATATTGCGTACCCTCAATCAGCGCCGACGAGAGGATCTCGCCAGACGCCCACTCCCTACCGAAGCACGGCTACCGCACTCCCGGGTGAAAACCCGAGAGCAAATCCTACAACAATTTACATCGCCTCGCCGCACTTTGACGCTTGCGATTTATGCGATTGCTACGAGATCCCTGGCATCAAGGTCGACAGGGATCTCGCCATTCATGATGGCAACCAGGACCCGAGCCCTTCCGGCTGGATCGAGCCGGTCAAGGCGACCGATCATTTCCGCGAAAGGGCCGGAAAGGATCCGAACCGAAGCCCCGGCTGCGAGGCCGCTGCTGAAATCGAGCAGGCCGTGCCTGCCGGTCAACGCAATGAAGCGCTCTACCAGACCGGAGGGGACAGGCAAAGGCCGGTCCCCTTGCATGACGAGGGAACGCACACCGAACGTTCCGTTGATCGAGCGCCAACGTTGCAACGCGATGTCGATGGCGATGAACATATAACCGGGGAAATAAGCCGCAACTCGTGTTTCGAGCCGCCGGGCGTGACGCACGGTTTTCTCGCAGCGAGGCACAAAGGGTTGGAATCCCTGGATCCGGAGATGCCGCTCGGCGACATGCTCCTTCCCGGGAAAGACGCTGGCCGCATACCAGCGAGTTGCCGGCGCGGCGGTCGGCTCAGGCGACAGGGTGGCCGCGTTGCTCGTTGTTTTTTCCGCGCTACTCACGTGTCTTCCTTCGGCGGTCGGCGGCATGATCTCAGGTCAACGGTTACGACAATGTGTGGCTACCAGCAAGCAACCAAGCCACTAGAGTCAAGGCCGTTGGGTTAAGAATTTCCTACACATTATCAAGAAATTTAGCTGTGCCTAAATAATCGTCGAGCCGCTTTCTTTTTCAGCTGGCTGAGATGCTATGTCGAGCAATTTATTTCCATACGTAGGTGCCTGGTTACGCTGGTCGTAACGAATCGCCCGTTGGCTCTGGTGCTTAGTCCGTCGACTTGACGCGAATGTGACGGCTCGCCGGAGGCGTCGCGCTACAAGCCTGCCGGCAGCGAGAAATATCCTGCACGGCAACACCAACTACGGCGAAAAACCATTGTCGCGCAGAACAGGTTAGCATCGAGTCATGGGGGTTCAGGCAATAACATGGTGACAGCGATGCAGCGTGCAGTTCCGTTTCTTACTTCAGTTCCGCTCGACCCGCTTCACGAACGCTTCAGCAGCGACCAGACAGCCGGCACCAGACTCGCGGCCAGCGCAACCTTGATCAGATCACCGACGATAAAGGGCACTACCCCGAACTGCCACGATTTTTCCGGGCCGATCAATAGCGCCAGCCAGGCAAAGCCCATTGCCATCATGACGATCTCGGCCACCAGCATGGCGTTGAACAGCTTGATGGGATGGCGATCCCAGCCACGGTCGGCAGCCCAGCCGACGATCGCCGCCATGACGACGAAGCCGGCCAGATAACCGCCGGTCGAACCGAGGATGTAAGCGATGCCGATGCCCTTTTCCGGCGTGCTCTGGAAGACAGGCAAGCCCATCGCGCCCTCAGCCATGTAGAGAAGCAGCGTGGCGACGCCGAGGCGCATGCCGAACGCGGCGGCAATCAGCAAGACAGCAAGCGTCTGCATCGAGATATCGACCGGTCCGAGCATGACCTTGGTCTTGGCCGACAAGATCAGCAGCAGCGTTCCGGCGATCGACAGCAACAGCTGGCCCGCCAGCCGGGCCGCGCCCTTTTCAGGCAAAGCGAGAGAAATGAGCGGACGCATCGTCGTTGCAATTGCCATGGTCTTCCCCGTTCCGGATTGCCGCCGAATGCGGCCTTGCGTTTTCCTATATTGGCTTCCGTGCTATGCGGCAATCGGTTTTGCCCTCGCCCCAAAAAAGGTCGCGACGTTCGCATGGCGCTGAAATTCGATGCACGTTTCGATCCGGCCTACGGCCAGGGCGTTGCCGTTGCGCTCGACGTACTTCGGATCACCGCCAAGAACCCAAGCCCGTTCACCTTTCACGGAACCAACAGCTATATCGTCGGGCGCGAGACGCTGGCGGTGATCGATCCCGGACCGGATGACGAGGCGCACTTTCGAACACTGCTCGAAGCGATCGGGATCAGGCCGGTCAGCCATATCTTCGTCAGCCACACGCATCGCGACCATTCGCCGCTGGCGGCGCGGCTGAGGCAGCATACCGGTGCGGCAGTTCTGGCGGAAGGCCGGCATCGCCCGGCGCGGCCGTTGCGCACCGGCGAGGTCAATCCGCTCGATGCCAGCGCCGACACCGACTTTGTTCCTGATGTCGCGCTGCCGGACGATATGGTGATCGACGGCGACGGCTGGGCGATCCGGACGGTGCTGACGCCCGGCCATACCGCCAATCACGCAGCCTTCGCGCTGGAGGGAACCGGCATCCTTTTCTCGGCCGATCACGTCATGGCGTGGGCAACCACGATCGTCGCGCCGCCGGACGGTGCGATGGCCGACTACATGACATCGCTCGACCGGCTGATCGAACGCGACGACCGGCTGCTGCTGCCGGGGCACGGCGGGCCGGTGACCCAGCCGCGCAACTTCATGCGCGGACTTAAAGCGCATCGCAAAATACGCGAACGGGCGATTCTGGAGCGGATCAACAGCGGCGACCGGACAATCAAGGACATGGTGGAGGCGATCTATCGCGATACCAACCCGCGCCTGCATGGTGCGGCCGGCCTGTCGGTGCTTGCCCATCTGGAAGACCTGGTGGCGCGCGGCCTGGTCCATACCGACGGCGCGCCGTCTATCGACGGCACCTATTCGCCGGCAAAGTAGTACCCTTCGGATCTCATTCCGCCGGCACCACGCCCGCCTGGCCGGCGACTTCCTGGTCGAGCTCGGCAAGGAAGTCGGTGATGCGCGCCGCATTGTCGCCAAGGTCATGGCGGCCGTAACGCGAGGCCGAGCGCATATCGACCATGACCGCATCGCCGTCATCGATCACGCGGATGGCGACATCGGCGGGGAGGCCGAGCAGGAAGCTCTTGGCCAGCGCATCGACCGTCACGTCGCTTTGTGCTGCTGCGTCCGGAAACGGCGCCGCGAGCTGCCAGCCGCGCCGATCGAGTACGGTTTTGACCGCCTCCAGAACGCGATCGAAAGGCAAGGTGTAGCTGCGTCCGGTAACAAGCGGATAAGCTTCGGTTTGCAGGCGCTGCTCGCCGGGCGTCGGCGGCAAAAGCTCGTTCATATCCTTTGTCCGGGTAGAAATATCGAGCGCCGGCGGGTCATCGAAATCCGTCGAAATGTCGCGCAGCGGCGGATAGGTCGCCGCCCAATAGGCCGCGACAGCGTAAGGGATGAGCGCCAGAAGCGCCAGCAAGGCGCCGGCGGTCAGGTCTTGGCCGCCGCGATCACCGAAATTCCACAGTCGCGCAAAGGCAAACCCGGCAAACAAAAGCGCAAACGCGGCCAGCAAGGCGACAATGGCAAGCACCCACAGGAATGCCGACGTCTCGACGAGGTCATAGTGATGGCCGATAAGAACCGTCAGCAGCAGGACCGCCGAAAAGGCGCCGGCGCGCCGCGACCAACCGGCAGCCCTCGACGTCTGTCGCTCGGTAATTACCGTCATCATTTTCCGCGCTGCCCCAACTCGAACAAAGGCATAGTGCCTTTCAGCGGCGCCTTGAAGGCGAAAAGACGCGGCATCTCCGGTCAATCCGTCGGCAGGTGATAATCCCGGAACTGCTGGCGCAAGTTAATCTTCTGGATCTTGCCGGCAGCGGTATGCGGGATTTCGCCGACAAAGGCGACGTCGTCCGGCATCCACCACTTCGCCACCTTGCCGTGCATGAAAGCGAGGATGTCCGTCTTGGTCGGCTTCCTGCCCGGCTTGGGCACGACCACGAGCAAAGGCCGCTCGCCCCATTTGGAATGCGGAATGCCGATGGCGGCGGCCTCCGCCACATCGGGATGGCCGACCGCGAGGTTCTCGAGGTCGATGGACGAGATCCATTCGCCGCCCGACTTGATCACGTCTTTGGCGCGATCGGTGATCTGCATGTACCCGCCGGTGTCGATATGGGCGACGTCACCGGTATCGAACCAGCCGTCTTCATCGAACTGCTCGGATCCGATGCCGCCATAGTAGGCGCGCGCGACGGCCGGCCCGCGCACCTTGAGCCGGCCGAAGGTCTTGCCATCCCATGGCAACTCGTTGCCGACGTCGTCCGTCACCTTCATTTCGATGCCGAACGGCGTAAAGCCCTGCTTCTGCTGGACGCCTAGGCGGGCCTCGCCCTTTAGCCCGGCATAGTCCGGCTTCAGGGTGCACAGCGTGCCGACCGGCGACATCTCGGTCATGCCCCAGGCGTGGACGACCTGGACATTGTAATTGTCCTGGAACTTCGTCGTGATCGCGCGTGGACAGGACGCGCCGCCGATGACGACCTTCTGCAGATAGGGTAGCTTCTTGCCGGTCTCTTCCAGATGCTGGAGGAGCATCATCCACACCGTCGGCACGGCGGCGCTGAAGGTCACCTGCTCGGTGTCGAGCAACTCGTAGAGCGAAGCGCCATCCATCTTGCAGCCGGGCATGACCAGCTTGGCGCCAATCATCGGCGCACTCTGGGCAAGGCCCCAGGCATTGGCATGAAACATCGGCACCGCCGGCAGTACGGTATCGCGCGACGACATGCCCATGGCGTCGGGCATCGCGGCGATCATGGCGTGCAGCACGTTCGAACGATGGCTGTAGAGGACGCCTTTCGGGTCGCCCGTGGTGCCCGAGGTGTAGCACATGCCGGCGGCGGTGTTTTCGTCGAATGTCTTCCAGGCGAAGTTGCCGTCGGCTTGAGCAAGCCATTCCTCATAGGCAACGACATTGGGCAGCGCAGTCTTCGGCATATGCACCTTGTCGGTCAGCACGATAACCTGCTTCAGCGACTTGACCGCGCCGGCGATCTTTTCAAGCAGCGGCAGGAAAGTCAGGTCGACGAAGATCGCCTTATCACCGGCATTGTTCATGACCCAGGCGATCTGCTCGGGAAAGAGCCGCGGGTTGAGCGTGTGATAGATCGCGCCGACACCCATGATGCCGTACCAGGCCTCGATGTGGCGCGCGGTGTTCCAGGCCAGGGTCGCGACGCGGTCGCCAAGCCCGAAACCGTCACGCTCGAGCCGCTCGGCAACCTTGAGGGCACGATCATGGATTTCGGCATATGTGCTGCGCACGATCGGCCCCTCGATCGAGCGCGACACGATCTCGCGTCTGCCGTGCTGTCTCTTGGCGTTGTCGATCAGCTTGTGGCAAAGCAGCGGCCACTCCTGCATCAGCCCGAGCATCTTATTCCTCCCGTTATTTTTTGCGCCATTGTGGGACGAACTGACGGATTGTCCAGCCAGGACCGGGGCTGGAGCGGTGCATGGAGCCAAATGAGGCCGAATTCGCCACAATCCGGCCATGCTCGGGGTTAACGTTGATTAACGGGCGGGGCGCGATTGGCGAATGAAAGAGGTTCGCATGGACGCGCAGCTCGACGACAAAGCCCTCGAAAATACGCTTGCCGAAAGCTTGGCCGACCTAGTGGCAGCCGATATCGCTGAGGCCGATCTGGTGCCCGACGCCAAGACCGTTTCCGAAGATGAATTCGTCGAGGTCGTCGGTGGCGCCCTCGAAGCGGTCGGCGGCACGCTCTTGTTCAAGATGTGCGTCGAGAACGAGGGTGAAAGCCAGCACGTCGCTGCCGCCTGCATCGGCGATGGCGGCAACCGCCAGTTCCTGCTGCTCACCTTGCCGACCAGCGGTGGAGCGCTGAAGGTCGAGACCACCTCGAAAAGCACCAATCCGGTGGCCGGCATTGCCGCCGCCTATGCCGGGCTGATGGACGCATTCCAGGCCGCCGCCTGATTTCCAGGCGGGATAGCGGAGGAATGCGCAAGACTGCCGCCTGCGGGCGACGCCCGCCTGGTGGCAGGCAGCTCTTGCGCAACGCGCTTGCCAGACACATCTTGGGCCAGACACATCTTGGGGTTGAGGCAAGGAGATCCGATATGGACCATATCGCAAACCCGTCACCAGGCTTTCAGCGCAATCCGGGCAAAATCATCACCGTCGAGCCTTACAAGGGCACCGTAACGGTGCGCGCCGGCGACACCGTCATCGCCTCGTCCAACGAGGTCAAGGTGCTGACCGAACCGCCCTATTCCCCTGTTTTCTACATTCCGTTCGACGACATCGATTTCAAGCAGCTTGGCAGGACCGAACACTCGACCCACTGCCCCTACAAGGGCGATGCAAGCTATTGGAGCGTGTTGCCCGCCGGCGATGCAGGCAGGGATGCGATGTGGGCCTATGAGCGGCCTTTCGACGAGATTGCCGATATCCGCAACCACGGCGCGTTCTATCCGAACAAGGTGACCATCGCGGCCGCGCCCGACTGATCAGTCGGTGGTGCCTTCATCGCCGACGCCGTCGGCATCGTCGGGCCGCACGAAGGTGAGGCCCTTGGCCTTCAGCGCCAGGAGCCCCTGCACCACGCCTTCGCCGGCGGCATGGGTCGGCTGGTTGATATGAGCGATGATGACGTCGCCGTCCTTTGCCGCGGCAATGCGCCGGGCGGTCTCTTTTGCGCCGAGCAATGAGCCGCCATCGCCGTTGTTGAGAATCCGGCGATCTTGAAACCAAGCTTGCGTATCATCGTGATTGCCGACGGGCTGTATTCGGCGGTTGCGCCGCGAAACCATTTCGGTGCCGGTTCGCCGGTCACGGCAAGAGCGGCAGCACCCGATTCGACCTCGGCCAGCACGGCCTCCGGGCTACCGGCACTGCGAATGCCGTAGATCTTTTGCGGTGTGTCGACGGCCGGAACGTGGCGGCCGCCATGATTTTCCAACTCAAACAGTTCGGGATGCGCCCGCATGATCTCGACGGCCGCGGCATTGTGCTTCAGCCAGATGCCGGTGACGAAAATGGTGGCGGGAATCTGGTTTTCCACCAGCGCCGACAGAATCCGTGTGTCGGTCCTTCCGCCGCACGCATCGAGCGTCAGCGCGACGGGGCCGCTGCCCACCTCGGCCTTGATGTGCAGCGTCGGTGCGACGAGCAACTGGGCGTTGCCAGGAGAGACAGCCCACAGCGATATCGCAACGGCGCAAAAATACTTTTGGAACAGGCGCATCGATTATTTCCAGGTCGGCCGGATCAAAGTTAAAGCGGCGACCCCAAGACCGGGATCAAGGCGGAAATCGGGACGATGCCCCTGCAAAAGCGTCGGCAGCGGCAATTTGACCGTCGCCCTGACCTTTGGCAAGCGCGAGGTCACAATGCGTGCTCCACGTCCTTAACCGTACGTGAAAGCATCGCGCACCGCGTCGACCACCGCTTTGACCTCAAGTCGCCAGACGCAGCAAGCCTTGCTCGGATCGGGCCTCGCTCCCAGAAACAGGCGTGCCTTGCCGAGGACCGCCAGCAGCGTTGTCAGCGACAGCGCACCGACCACGTTGACGACCGGCGAAGCGGCCTTGGCGACGATGCGCTCGGCAGATGTCCGTTCACCGGGGCCGCCGACAAGCAGGAAGTCCAACCCGGTCTGGCGTGAGATCTCGTCGATCGCCAGCGCAAAACGTTCCGGTTGCCATTGCCGTCCGCGGAAGCTCGCTCCCGCATGAACGGCTATGAAGGCGTTACGCCGAAGATGATGGCGTTCGAGAAGCGCCAACCCCATGGCGGTCTCCAACGGCAGCGGCTCAATCTTTGGGACCGGCGCACGCAAGTGCACGCCGAGTGCCTTAAGCGGCGAAAGATAGCGGTAGAGATAATACTGACCACCAAAGCCAAACGGCTTGGCCAGGACGTTGGCGGGCTGGCGTTCCATCCAGCGCAACGGTTTTTCGGGAGGATCATATCCGACGCGGGTCTTGGCGTTGACGAGCCTGACGATGATGCGTGAGGTTTTAGAGTCGGCCAGGTCGATGGTCAGGTCAAACCGGAACCGGCGCAGAGCGCGCACCATGGCATAAAGCTCGCTGCCGCGCTCCAGAGGGGTGCCACGCATCCGTACGCGCCGGAATGCCACCCCGTCCGAGGCGATGCCATGAGCCATCAGGAAGCTGGCAAAGCTTGCCTCGCAAAGGAACACGATCCTGGCCTTTGGATATTGGAGGCGCAGGTTTCTGGCGAGCGCGGAGGCGAGGACAAGATCGCCGATGAATTTCGTCTGGAGGATGAGAATCGAGCGGACGTGCGTGGGCGGGTTCTGCAACATCTGTTTCTGGCGCCGGGGCGGGTTCGGGGGCCGGAAACTGGGGAGAAACGATGTCGGGATTTGGAGCCGACACACGCAGGTTCGCGTGAATTACAAATCGGTAAGGTCAGAGGCCGGTGGACTCGAACTCCTATCCGCGGCCGTTCTTTGCAGCCTGCACCGCCGCTTGCGCGGCGCATCTATTGGTACCAGATCGGCCAGATTACGGTCGCGGCGGCGGTCCCAAGATCGGCAGCCAGGTTTACAGTGCGTGCTCCGCGGCCTTAATCGTGAAAGCGCTCGCGCAAGTGCGCGAACAATCGCTTGACCTCCAACCGCCAGCCGAAAGATCTTGTTCGCGCTCAACCAGCGGCACTGTTCTTTGGCAACACAGTGAAAAATCGCTCGAGCGTGGCTTCACGACAGGGCTATTGCTTGCCCTGACTCTGACTCCCACGCAAACACTGATCCTGGTCAGAGCGAGGTGGATTCACCGGAGGTTGTCCTGCGGCTTCTGGTGAGAATCCTGGCTTTTCGACCACCAGACAAAATACAGTGAGCCCATCTTCATCACAGGCACGCGGCGGTCGCGCTCCCGCGCCCGCAACTCACGATAGGTCTTCATTTTCAGAGTGCCGCCAGGCAACCTGATACGCACTGCCATCGGTCCGCCTTCCGTTGTGCAACGCAGCAATTGTGTGCAATGCGGTAAATGGAGACGTTCGGCAGGGGAAGAGTCAACAGCAGCATCATCAACTTATTTTGCGAGCTGGCCCGCCGAGGCCGGGGCGGGCTTTCCCAGGCACGGTCGGAAGAATTGATGCGTCACCCTGGCGACTGATCGTCAATCAGGCGCTGGCGGTTCGACCACCAGGTGAAATAAACCCGGCCGATCTTGATGACGGGTATGCGGCGGGCGCGCTCGCGATCGCGCAATTCGCGGTACACTTTCACCTTCAGCGTGCCGCCCGGCATTCTGATACGCACTGCCATCGGCCCCGCCCCATTGTGCAATGCAGCATCAAGAGCTTCCGCGACGGAAGAGTCAATGCCTGCCGCTGACTTTTTCTGGGATTTGGCGAGCGGCTTCGGAGGTTTTGGCGCGCACGGCGGTTCCTGATCCTGCGCCAAGGCGCCAGTCGGGATCGTCGGGTGCGCGGGCTATTTCCTGGACGAGGATTTGTTGGG